>DATBZP010000022.1:0-20357 GCA_036513135.1 Candidatus Dormiibacterota bacterium
GAAGGGCCTCGACACGGCGGTGGGGGATGAAGGGGGTTTCGCGCCGAACCTGAGCTCCAACGAGGACGCGCTCAAGCTCATCGTGGAAGGGATCAAACATGCGGGCTATAAGCCAAGCGGCGACGTTGCGATCGCCCTCGACCCTGCCGCAAGCGAGTTCTACGCCGACGGCAAATACACCTTGAAGGGAGAGGGCCGTTCCCTCGACGCGGCCGCCCTCGTTCGCCTCTATTCGGAATGGACGGACCGGTATCCCATTGTCTCGATCGAGGACGGGATGGCCGAAGACGACTGGGACGGCTGGCGATTGCTGACCGACACCATGGGCGCCAGGATCCAGCTCGTCGGCGACGACCTGTTCGTCACCAGCGTGAAGCGGCTGAAGGAGGGCATCGAGCGAGGTGTCGCCAACTCGCTGCTGGTGAAGGTGAACCAGATCGGCACGCTGACCGAGACGCTCGACGCGATCGCCCTCGCGCGCAGCGCGGGTTACAGCTCGGTCATCTCCCACCGGTCAGGCGAGACCGAGGACACCACCATCGCCGACCTCGCGGTCGCCACCGGAGCCGGGTTGATCAAGACGGGGGCGCCCGCCCGCTCCGAGCGCGTCGCGAAATACAACCGGCTGCTGTTCATCGAAGCAGAGCTTGGCGCGGCGGCCGTCTACGCCGGGCGCACCAAACTCAGGTGAGTCGATGAAGCAGGCCTCGCGCGCGGTGCACGCCGGGCACGACCTGGTGGCGCGAAGCCCACTGGCCCCCGACCTGAGCCCTGCCGCGGTGCACGTGTACACCGACCTGGACGACTACGACGCGGTGGCGAGGGGCGAGCGTCCGGGCCACTACTACGGGCGTAACTCGAACAGCAACCGGGAAATGCTGGAGCAAGCCGTGGCCGAGCTCGAAGGGGCGGAGGCCGGGCTGGCGACCGCCTCTGGCATGGCCGCGCTGCACGCCACGATGCTTGCCCTGGCGCCGCGCCCCGCGACCATCGTCGCCACGCGCGAGCTGTACGGCGGGACGATGGCGCTTCTGCGCCAGGATTTCGAGCCTGCCGGCTACGAGGTCCATTTTGTGGACCTGGCCGACCTCGATGCTGTGCGCCGCGCGATCGACGGCGCGGGGCTGGTGCTCGCGGAGACGATCACCAATCCTCTGTGCGCGGTTCCCGACCTCGAAGCCATAGCGGTGATGGCGCACGAGCGCGGTGTGCCATTTCTCGTCGATAACACGTTCGCGACACCGATTCTGTGCCGGCCGCTCGAGCTCGGCGCCACTGCGGTGATGCACAGCGCTACGAAGTTCATCGGCGGGCACTCGGACCTCGTGGCCGGCGTCGCGGTCGGAAGCGCGAATGCGATGGGCGCAGCGCGCGCTCGCTCCGTGCGGACGGGCACCAACCTCGGTCCGTTCGATGCCTGGCTGGCGCTTCGCGGATTGCGGACTCTCGATGTGAGGATGCGAAGGCACAGCGACAACTCGCTGGCTCTGGCGCGGGCGATGCAGCAGATGCCGGGTATTGCACGCGTGCACCATCCACTTCTCGAAGGCTCGCCGTCGTTTGCTGTGGCGAGGCGAATGCTGCCGCAGGGAGCGGGGGGGATGATGGCATTCGACCTCGAAGGTGGTCGGTCGGCGGTGCAGCGGATGCTGTCGCGTTTCCGGCTCGTCGCCTTCGCCGCAAGCCTCGGCGGAGTCGAGACCACCATCTCCTATCCGGAAATCACCTCGCACCGCTCTCTTTTGCCGCAGGAACGCGCCCAGCTCGGTGTGACCTCTGGAACCGTTCGGGTCTCGGTCGGGATCGAGGACTCAGATGACATCATTGCCGACTTCGCTCAAGCGCTGGCGGTCTGATCCGTGGCTGTTTACACGGCGCTGCAGCTTTTCGAGGTGCTGGTCGCCAGCGCCATCGTTCTCTATGGGGTTCTTTCGAAATCGCCGATCCTCGCGTTGCTCGGCGCCGGCTACCTGATCGGCAAGGCGATCCTCAACATCCTCGCTCCAGAGGGCGGCACCGTGTACCGGCGATCCCTGATCGGCTACGGGTTCGCCGCGGTCTACGTGGTGGGGGCCGCCATCCTGCTCCACTTCTCCAGCTGACCGAGCTTTCTAATTTGACTCAGAGGTCATAATCGCATATTCTGAATGTAGGAATTTCCAATGAAACAGGGTAGGGCGTCGGTGGCGGTAATCAGGGACAAAGGCCAAGTCACGATCCCGTCTGGCATCCGCAAAGCGGCTCATCTTGGAGAGGGAGACTCGGTCGAGGTGGTCATTACGGCCGATGGCATCCTGTTGCGCCCACGAAAGCTGGTTGACGCTACTCAGGCGTGGTTTTGGACACCGGCCTGGCAGAGAGCCGAGCTCGAGGCATCGGAGGACATCCGCCAGGGACGTACGCGCACTCATGGGACCGAGAAGGACTTCTTGCGCCGATTCGCGAAGTAGCCGGCGTCGTGCCGACCTGGTCGACAACCGAAAGCTTCGAGCAAGACGTCAAGAAACTGACTCCTGAGGAAAAGGCAAAGTTCAGAAGCGCCGTAGCCGCCTTTGTCGCAGACATCAAGAGGCGGCGGTTTCGGAAAGGCCTGAGGGTCAAAGGCGTCCAGGGGGCAGAGGGCATCTTCGAGATGACGTGGGCCAAGAATGGGCGCGCCACTTTCCAATACGGTCCGGAAGCTCGGCCTGGCGAACCGCACGTTATCTGGCGTCGCTGCGGAACGCACCTGGTCTTTAGGAAGCCCTGAGGCTCGCCCCAGGTTCCTATCCTTTGACTGAAATGGCGCAGAAGACCGTCGGCGCTGGCATCATCGACCTGATCGGCAAGACGCCGCTGCTGCGCGTTCGCATGTTCGAGCGGGAGTTCCCGCGGGTCGAGGTGTACGCGAAGGCCGAGTGGTTCAACCCTGGCGGCTCGGTGAAGGACCGCGCGGCGCTGTCGATGATCGAAGACGGCGAGCGGCGTGGCGCGCTGACCCACGACAAGACGATCATCGACTCCACGTCAGGCAACACCGGCATTGCGTACGCGATGGTTGCCGCGGCGAAGGGTTATCGCGTCAAGTTGGTGGTGCCCGGGAACGTCAGTGCCGAGCGCAAGGCGCTGATCAGCGCCTACGGCGCGGAGGTCGTTTACAGCGACGCGGGCGATGGGTCGGACGGCGCCATCCGCCTCGTGCGCGAGCTCGTGGCCATGGACCCGAACAGCTACTTCTACCCGGACCAGTATTCCAACCCAGCCAACGCCAGGGCGCACTACGAGGGCACGGCCGTGGAGATCCTGCAGCAGACGGCTGGGCGCGTCACGCACTTCATCGCGGGTCTTGGCACGACCGGGACTTTCGTCGGCACGTCGCGCCGCCTCAAGGAGCACGACGCCTCCATCCGGACCATCGCGGTCCAGCCAGAGGACTCGTTTCACGGGCTCGAGGGTCTCAAGCACATCCCGACCGCGATCGTGCCCAAGATCTGGGATCCGAGCCTCGCCGACGAGATCTGGGACTGCCCCACCGAACCTGCCTACGACCTGGCCCGGGCCGCCGCGCGCACCGAAGGGCTTCTCGTCGGCCACTCGAGCGGCGCAGCGCTGTGGGCCGTGCGGCGCCTTGCGGAGACGATCGACGAAGGGGTGGTGGTCACCGTCTTCCCGGACTCCGGCGATCGCTACCTCTCGACCGGCCTTTACGGACGCAGGTGAAGATCAGCCAGACCGCGCTCGCCGAAGTGCATGCGCACGCGGTTGCGGGCTATCCGTACGAGATCTGCGGGATGTTGGTCGCGAAGAAAGGAACGCGCAGCGTCATAGGCATACGTCGCGCGACGAACGCCGACATCGACAATCCCAAGACCACCTATCGGATTGCGCCCAGCGAGCACTTAGAGATCGAGAAGGCGTGCGATGCGGCCGGCCTCGACATCGTGGGCTACTACCACAGCCATCCCGATCACGCCTCGTACGCATCAATTCGTGACACCGAGCAGGCCTGGCCGGACTACTACTATCTCGTCGTCTCCTGCATGAACGGCGAGGTGCGCGACGGCAAGGTCTTCTACCGGAGCAACTGGGACGCAAAACAGATGCGGGAGGAGTCGCTCGAGGTGACGCCTCGGTAGCACCTCGGCGTCCAAGGTTCAGTTCGCGTCGCCAAAACTCGTCTAATTGACGTGTGTCTCGCCCAATCGTTGCCATCGTCGGCCGGCCGAACGTCGGCAAGTCGACCCTGTTCAACCGCATCCTCGGCTGGCGCAAGGCCATCGTCGATCCGCAGTCCGGGTTGACGCGCGACCGGCTTTACGGCATTGCCGACTGGCGGGGGCGTGAATTCACGGTGGTCGACACGGCCGGCCTCGACCTGGACAGCGCCAAGGATTCTTCCCAGGCGGCGATCGAGGCGCAGACGAAGGTCGCCATCGACCAGGCGCAGGTCATCATCCTGCTGCTCGACGTCCGCCAAGGGCTGACCCCCATCGATCGCGAGATCGCTCAGCTCCTGCGTCGCTCCAACCGGGAGGTCATCGTCGCCGCGAACAAGGCGGACTCTCCGAGCGAGCGCCACTTCGCCCACGAGATCCTCGAGCTCGGCTTCGCCGAGCCGTCCCTCCTTTCGGCCCAGCACGGGATCGGCGTGGGCGACTTCCTCGACCGCATGCTCGAAGCGCTGCCCCCGCCGGAGCTTGAATCGCCGGCCGATGAGAAGGCCGACCGGCTGGCGATCATGGGCCGTCCGAACGTCGGCAAGTCGTCACTGCTCAACGCCCTGCTCGGCGATGAGCGAGCGCTTGTCAGCCCCGTGCCCGGCACCACGCGCGATCCCATCGACACCGAGCTCATCTACGACGGAATCCCGGTGGTCCTGATCGATACCGCCGGCATCCGGCGGAAGTCATCCAGCCGGGACCAGATCGAACGCTACAGCCTGATGCGCGGCATACATGCCATGGAGCGCGCGGACGCTGTGCTCCTGGTCCTGGATGCGTCGGCCGGGGTGCTGGCGCAGGACCAGCACGTCGCCGGCTACGCCCTGGAGGCCGGCAAGGGCCTCGTCATCGTGGTCAACAAGATCGACCTGGTCCCGCCGCCTGAACGAAAGCCGGCCCACTGGCGAGCCCTGCTCGCCAAGGAATTCAAGTTCGCACCCTTCGCGCCGATCGTTCCCGTATCCGCCCTCACCAAGGAGGGGATTGGCAGAATCATTCCGGCCGCCCTGGAGGTGGTCGGCCAGCGCCGGATCAAGATGCCGCCCAGCGAGCTCAACCGGGTGCTTCGCGAAGCCTTCCTGTCGCATCCTCCGCCCAGCTTCAAAGGGCGGCGCCTCAAACTGGGCTACGCAACGCAGGCCGGAGGAGAAGCCCCAACGGTGGTGCTGTTCGTCAACGACACCGGGCTCCTCCACTTCTCCTACCGCCGATATCTCGAAAAGAAGATCCGCGACCGGTTCGGCATCATTGGCAACCCGCTGAAGCTGGTCCTTCGATCCGACACGGGGAAGGGCGCGGGCGCAAGTCGCCAGGCGACGCGCACCGACGCGAAGCGGGGGAAATAACGGCCGGGCCATTTGGGCCGGGGCCAGGCGTTTACATTTCCCTCATGTCGGGACGACATCGGTCTGACGGGATGGTGATCTATTGATGCTATGTGCAGTGCTTTGAGCTCGAAGGTCCTGGTCGTTGACGACGAAGTTCACATCGTCGAGCTGGCGCGGTTGTACCTGACGCGCGAGGGATACCAGGTCGAGGGCGTTGGAGACGGCGCCCAGGCGATGGCGAGGTTCGGCCAGCTCAAGCCGGACCTGGTGATCCTGGACATCATGCTGCCAGGCACCGACGGGCTGACGATCTGCAAAGAGATCCGCAAGCTGAGCCAGGTGCCGATCATCATGCTCACCGCGCGCGACGAGGTCACCGACAAGGTGGTCGGCCTCGAGGTCGGGGCGGACGATTACCTGACCAAGCCCTTCCACCCGCAGGAGCTGGTGGCCCGAGCCAAGGCCCTTCTCAGGCGAGCTCGCGTCGAACCGGACCAGCCCAGGCTGATCCGCGCCGGCGACCTCGAGGTCGACCTGGAGCGCCACGAGGTCCGGCTTGGCAAGGCGAAGGTCCAGCTGCGTCCGAAGGAGTTCGACCTCCTCGCCCTGCTGGCGCGCCATCCCGGCCGCGTCTTCCAGCGCAGCGAGCTGCTCGACCTTGTCTGGGGCTACGACTTCCCCGGCTATACGCGCACGGTCGACGTGCACGTGCAGCAGGTGCGTGAGAAGCTGGCGGCGGCGAGCATCACCGACCCGAGCATCCAGACCGTCTGGGGCGTCGGGTACAGGCTGGAGCTGGGCGGCAGCTGACTCTCCGACTTCGCCTCCTGGCGGCCGCCGCCGGCATAGTCGCCGTGAGCCTGCTCCTCGGTGGCGCCCTGACCTGGGTGCTGGTACGCGACCTGGAGTTCCAGAGCGTGCAGGACCAGCTGGACCGAGGAGTGCTCACCGCGGTGGTCCAGGTCAAGCACCAGGAATGCTTCGCTCGGCCGGCCGTCGTATCCAACGTGGGGGCGGCGACCTGCCGCCTCGACACATCGCTTGATTTCCAGGATCGGCTGAACTCGCTGGTCATTCCCACCCTGGGTGGCATCAGGCTGCTGCTTCTCGACTCGCAGCGAGGTGTCCTGTTCGACAGCGGCGGCTCGAACACCTTCGGCACGCTGATACCGGTCACGGCTTCCAAGCGTGTGGCCAACGTGGGCGAGGCGAGGACCACACTCGGCGGCCAGCCTTACTTCGCCGCCGCGGTAAAGATCGCGCCCGCGCGAGACCCGCTGGCCGCGACCTATGTCGTGCTCGCGCAGCCGCAGGCACTGGTGGCAACGGCAGCGGCCGGCGACCTCGAGACCCGCCTGCTCGAAGCGGGCGGTGCCGCACTCGTGGTCGCCATGCTCCTCATCCTGCTTGTGAGCCGCTCCCTCACACAGCCGCTCACGAAGCTGGCGGCCGCGGCGGAGGACATCGCCGCGGGCAACTACTCCCGCCGTGTCGGTATCCGCGGGTATGACGAGATCGGCATGCTGGGTGCGGCCTTCGACCGGATGGCCGAGGCCGTGGAGCGAGCGCGCAAGACCCAGCGCGATTTCCTCGCCAACGTCTCGCACGAGCTGAAGACGCCGCTAACCAGCCTGATCGGCTTCAGCCAGGCGCTGGTCGATGGCAGCCTGTGGAGTGAGAACGAGCGGGCCCGGGCCGCGACCATCATCCACGAGGAATCCGAGCGCGTTCTTCGCATGGCGCAGGAGCTGCTCGACCTCGCGCGCGTGGAGGCGGGCTCGATCTCCATGCATATCACCGCGGTCGACCTCGGCGGCCAGCTACAGCAGGAGCTCGAGATGGTGCGGCCGCGCGCCAACAGGCGGCTCCTGGAGCTGAACCTCACCATGCCGTCCAACATCCCACCGGTGGCTGCGGACCCGGAGCGCCTCCATCAGATCCTTGACAACCTGCTCGACAACGCCGTCAAGTACGCGCCCGAAGGGACGGCGATCGCGATCTCGGCCGTGTCGAACATCTCGGGTGTGGAGGCGGTTGTCGCCAACGCCACGAGCACCCGCAAGCCGGATCCCGAGAGGATGTTCGAGCGGTTCTATCGCGCGGACCCTTCGCGCTCCGCGGCCGCGGGCGGCGTTGGACTCGGGCTATCCATCTCTCGAGAGCTTGCGTCAGCGATGAGGGGCAGGCTCTGGGCCGACTTCGACGAGTCGGGCAATCTGCGCCTGCACCTGTTGCTGCCTGCGGCCCGCAGGCCGGATGACGCTCGCATCGAGCCGCCCGCGCCTCCGGTGGAGGCCCTCTCTAAGTCGAGTTAGATGGGGCTGCGCGGCGCGCCCGGCGCCGGCTGTAGACCGCGAGAGCGGCTATGACGCAAGCGCAGGCGCCGGCGATCACCAGCTTCAGCCACGTCGGACCTCGATTCTTTGTGAGCTGACTGGGCCCACGCACGCGGCGCACGAACTCGTCAATTGGCTCACCAAGTTTCAAGCTCCCATAGACCTCCGCCACGGGGTCGGCCGAACCTGCCTTTCTCGCCACCAGCTCTCCTTTGCGCTCTTCGAGGCTCGGACTCACCGCCTGGAGCTACTTGGATGCATGACGGTCGGCCCCACCTACCTGCGGCCACGAAGGTCACGAGACTCACGCTCAGCGGGCTGAGTATGCCCGTCTACCGGGCTGGCGGCACCACCAATGTGACCGGATTCTCGATCAGGCGTTTGACCTCGGCCATGAACTGCGCGGCCGTCGCGCCGTAGAACACGCGGTGGTCCACCGACAGAGTCATGCGCATGACCTTGCCGGGGACGATGCGCCCGTCTTCGACCACGGGGACGTCCTTGATCGCCCCCACGGCCAGGATCGCCGCCTCCGGTGGATTGATGATGGCGACGAACTCGTCGACCCCGAACATTCCGAGGTTGGAGATCGAAAACGTGGCGCCGCTCAGGTCGCCTTCGCCGGGTCGCCCGGAGCGAGCTCGCTCGATCACCTGCCGCGACTCGATTGAGATCTGGATCAGGTCCTTCGCGTCGGCGTCATGAACTACGGGTACGAGCAGGCCCATGCCCTGGCTCGGAGCGACAGCAAGGCCGATGTTGATTGCGCGCTTGCGGTTGAAGCGGCCGTCGACCCACGAGGTGTTGACCTCGGGAAACTTTCGGAGCGCCAGCGCGCAAGCGCGCACCAGCATGTCGGTCATCGTCACCTTGTCAGCGCCCGGGACCGAGTCCTTCAGCTGCTGGCGCATGCTCACGGCTTCGTCCACGCGAGCCTCGACCGTGACCGTGAACTCGGGCACCGTGGACTTCGCCTCGGTCATCCGCCGTGCGATGGTCGCCTGCATGCGCGACGGGTCGACGACCTCGACGTCCGGCCCGGCCGCTCGTGGCGCGGCCGCTGGGCGGCGGCGTTCGGCAGGCCGGCTTGTGCTTGCAGCGGCGAGCACGTCCTCCTTGACGACACGGCCGTCAGGTCCCGAGCCCTTCAGCGTCGAGATATCAACCCCCATCTCGGCGGCGAGGCGCTTGGCCAGGGGGGACGCCTTGACCCGAATGTCGCTCTCGCCGTCGGGGCTCGGCGCTTCGGGGGCTCGCTCATCGGGCTCTTGCGCCTCAGGCTCGGCAGCTTCGACCACGTCAGGCGGAGCCGAGGCTGCGACCGGCTTCGCTTCGGGGGCCACGTCTGCCGGCGCCTCAGGCTCGGCAGCTTCGACCACGGCAGGCGGAGCCGAGGCTGCGACCGGCTTCTCTTCGTCGGCCACGTCTGGCGGCGCCTCTGGCTCTTTCTGTTTGGCTGGTCCAGGCGACGCCTTCGCTTTCGCCGGTGCGGCGGAGGCTTCGCCGATCGTCGCGATCGGAGCACCGATCTTCGCCGGCACACCCTGCTCGACCAGTATCGACAGCACGCCACCGCTTTCCGCTTCGAGGTCGAAGGTGGCCTTGTCCGACTCGACCTCGGCAATCACGTCGCCGGCTTTCACCTCATCGCCGGTCTTCTTCTTCCACTCGACGATCGTGCCCTCCTCCATCGTGTCCGAGAGCTTCGGCATGTTTACATCAGTCATTACCTTTCCTCGGAAAGAGAGCAGGGCACTCCCATGTATTGACGTTAGGCATCGGCTTTGCGTCCGACCACGCTGCGGATGAGTCGCTTGATGTCTTCGCTGGTGGGGATCGACGCCTTCTCGAGCGGCAGGCTGTACGGCATCGGCACCTGTGCGCCGCCCAGGCGCCTCACGGGGGCGTCCAGGTAGTCGAAGCAGCGTTCCTGGACGCCGGCAGCGATCTCGGCTGTCACGCCGTAAGTCGCCCAGCCTTCCTCGACAACCACGCACCGGCCGGTCCGGCGCACCGATTCAACGATCGGCTCCCAGTCGATGGGGCGGATCGATCGGAGGTCGATGACCTCGGCGTCCACGTCCTCCTCCTCGAGCTGCTTGGCCGCCTCGTTGGCAAGCACCGCCATCCTCGACACGCCGACAACAGTCACGTCCGAGCCGGCGCGGCGGATCGCCGCCTTGCCGATTGGCACGGTGTAGTCGCCCGGGGGCACGATGCCCCGCACGTTGTAGAGGCTCATCGACTCGAGGAACATCACCGGGTTGTCGCTGCGAATCGCCGACTTCAGCATGCCCTTGGCATCCTCTGGGGTGGTCGGGGCGACAACGAGAAGACCGGGGATCAGCCCATAGATCACTTCGAGGCTATGTGAGTGCTGGGCCGAGAGCTGATGTCCCGCGCCGCCGGGCATCCGGATCACCATCGGCACCTTGGCTTCGCCGCCGAACATGTAGCGAATCTTGGCCGCGTTGTTGACGATCTGGTCGTAGGCGACGAGGGAGAAGTTGATCGTCATCAGCTCGACGACAGGTCGCAGCCCGAGCATGGCGGACCCGACGGCACAGCCGACGATGACCTCTTCGGCGATGGGCGCGTCGACGACGCGCTGTGGCCCGAACTTGTCGAGCAGTCCCTCGGTGACGCGATACGCACCGCCGAACTTACCGATGTCCTCGCCGATGAGGTAGACGCTCTCGTCGCGCTCCATCTCCTCTGCTAGCGCTTCACGCAACGCGACGCGGTACAGCTTTTCGTCGGGACCGGGCGCGGCGCGTCCCGCTGGAGGCGCGGCCGGCGCGCGAGTGGCCATCAGAGCGGGTCTCCCCGGAGCTCGGGCCGGTTCTCCCACTCATCGGCGTACGCGTACTTGTAGAGGTCCTCGGGCTTGGGTTCCGGGCTCTCGTCCGCGTACCGGATGATCTCCTGGACCTCGGCGTCGATCTCCTGCCGGACCTTCTTGAAGTATTCCTCGTCGGCCAGGCCGCCCTTCTCGAGCTCGTGCTCGAAGGCGACTATGGGGTCGGCCTGGCGAAACTTCTCCTTGTCCTCGGCGGACCGGTACTTGTCCGGGTCGACCACCGAGTGACCCTTGAACCGGTAGCAAACGGCCTCGATGAATCTCGGTTCCGAGTCTGCGCGGGTCTTCTCGACGACCTCGCTGGTCCGCAGCATGACCTCGCGCAGGTTCATGCCGTCGACCTGGATCGACTCCATGTCGTATGCGCACGCCTTCTTATAGATATCCGCCACAGCCGAGGCGGCCTCGACCGGCGTGCCCATTCCGTATCGGTTGTTCACGCAGTACCAGACCACCGGCAGCTTGAAGACCTTCGAAAAGTTGAGCGACTCGTGGAACGCGCCGATGTTCGTGGCTCCGTCCCCAAACATGCAAAAGACCACGTCTTTGGTTTTGCGGTACTTGACCGCCCAGCCACCGCCGACGGCGAGGGGGAGGTGGCCGCCGACGATTCCGTAGCCGCCCATG
Source organism: Candidatus Dormiibacterota bacterium (assembly GCA_036513135.1). Classification (GTDB taxonomy): domain Bacteria; phylum Chloroflexota; class Dormibacteria; order Dormibacterales; family Dormibacteraceae; genus Palsa-870. Next base: position 11,351 of record DATBZP010000022.1, read on the forward strand.
AAGCGAAGGTGGGCGTCGAACATGTGCATCGAGCCGCCACGACCGTGGGACGTGCCCGTCTCCTTGCCGAACAGCTCGGCCATCACGGCTTTCGGGTCGATCCCGCGCGCGATGGCGTGGCCGTGCTCGCGGTAGCTCGTGAAGATGTAGTCGTTCAGCTTGAGAGCCAAGATGCCGCCGACGACTGTGGCCTCCTCACCGAGGTTCAGGTGGCAGTAGCCGCCGATCTTCGCCTTGGTGTACTGCTCTTGTGCGCGTTCCTCGAAGCGGCGGATGAGCTGCATCTGGCGGTGGAGCCCCAGCAGGAAATCGCGGTTCTTCTTTGTGATCTCGAGCGACTTGGGCGTGATCGCGGTGGGGGGTGCAATTGGCGATTCAACTGGCCCGGGCGGAGATTTGACAGGGGCCGCCATCTCCTGCGCTCGATTCTGCATTTTCGCGGTCGGAGCAGTCACCTCCCCGGTCGCGGGGGAGGTCGGGTCGCTTGCGACCGGGGTGGGGGGGTCCGCCGGGAGAGTCACCTCCCCGCTCGCCGGGGAGGTCCGGTCGCTTGCGACCGGGGTGGGGGGGATCGACCGCTTGTTAGCGATGTGAATCGCCCGTCCCTGCGCGGCGAGAGCCGCCTCCATCAGCGATTCCGGCAGCGTCGGGTGCGCGTGGATCGTCAGGTCGATCTGCTCGAGGGTGAGGCCGTTCTGGACCGCCAGCGTCGCCTCGGCGATGAGGTCGGTTGCCCTTGGGCCGATGATGTGCGCGCCGAGCAGCCGCCCCGAGCTCGCGTCCGCGATCACTTTCACAAAGCCCTCGGACTGCCCGAGCGTGAGCGCGCGGCCCGACGCGGCGAACGGAAAGCGGCCGATCTTGACGTCGAGCCCCTTCTCTTTCGCCTCTTTCTCGCCGAGCCCGACGTGGGCGATCTCCGGGTCGGTGTAGATGCAGTTCGGCGCCGCGTGATAGTCAGGGGTCCGGTTGGCATGCGCAGCAATGTTCTCCACGGCGCACACACCCTCGTAGGACGCTATATGCGCGAGCATGATGCCACCGATCACGTCTCCGACCGCCCACACGCCCTGCGCGGTCGTGCGCAGCTGCGCATCGACCACAACGCGGCCGCGCTCGAGCTTGACGCCCGCCTTCTCCGCCTCCAATCCCTGGGTGTATGGCACCCGGCCTACGGCTAGCAGCACCTGGTCGGCATCGATCGAGCCACCCTCGCCGCCTGACGAGAAGCGGACCTGCAGGCCACCCTTGCTCTTGGCGACCTCCTCGACCTTGGCGTTGGTGTGAATCTCGCCTCCGAGGCCGGATAGGTGCTTGGCGTAAACCGCCACCAGGTCGGCGTCGACCATCGGCAGGACCTGCGGCAGCATCTCGAACACCGTCACCTTGCTGCCAAGCGCTGCGAACATCGCCGCGAACTCCATGCCGACAACGCCTCCGCCTATGACGGCGAGCCGGCCGGGAATCTCCTTCAGCTCGAGGATCTGGTCGGAGTCGATCGTGAGCTCCGCTCCTTTGAGCGGTATTCGCGCCACCGCCGAACCCGTGGCGATCACGATGTCCTTGGCCTGGATTCGTTCGCCGGAGATGTCGACGGCGCCGTTTCCGGCCAGGCTGGCCGTGCCGCGGACCAGCGTCACGCCGCCCGCCTTGAGGAGACCTTCGACGCCCTTCACCAGCTGATCGACCACGCCCGTCTTTCGTTGCTGGGCGGCGGACCAGTCGAAGCCGACGCTTTCGGAGATCACGCCGAAGGGAGCGCCGCTTTTCGCCAGGGTGTAGAGCTCGGCGGACTGCAGCAGGGCCTTGGTCGGGATGCAGCCGCGGACCAGGCAGGTCCCGCCGACCCGGTCGCGCTCCACGACAGCAGTCTTCGCGCCCAGCTGGGCCGCGCGCAGGGCGGCGACGTAGCCGCCAGGCCCGCCTCCGATCACGACGACGTCAAAAGAAGCGGTCATATAGCTCCTATCTATACCTGAGATCAACGGAAATTATGCCGATGGCCCCTGCTCTGGCGCCGGCGTAGCGCCATTTGGGCGGTAGCGGTTGACGATCGGCATTCGGCGGTCGCGGCCAAACGCGCGGGGCGTGATCTTGACTCCGGGGGGCGCCTGCCTCCTCTTGTACTCGCTGCGGTCGACGAGCCGGACCACCCTGGCGACCGTCTCCGGCCGGTGTCCGGCCGTCACCAGCTCCTCGGGGGTCTGGTCCTCCTCGATGTAGCCGCGCAGGATGGGATCGAGCTCTTCGTAGGGCGGCAGGCTGTCCGTGTCCTTCTGGCCGGGCTTCAGCTCAGCGGATGGCGCCTTGGTCAGCACTCGCTCGGGGATGGCCGGACCAAGCGAGTTGCGATAGCGGCACAGCTCGTAGACCGTGGTCTTCGTGATGTCTTTGAGCACCGCGTACCCGCCCGCCATGTCGCCGTACAGGGTCCCGTACCCGGTCGCGAGCTCCGACTTGTTGCCCGTGCTGAGGACGATGTAGCCGAACTTGTTCGACAGCGCATACAGGATGGTCGCGCGGATGCGCGGCTGCAGGTTCTCCTCGGCCACGCCCGGCTTGGTGCCCTTGAACGCGGGGGCGAGAATCTCTTCGAACCCTCGATGGGGCGGTTCGATGGAGAAGTCCTGGAGCTGCATGCCCAACGCCTCGGCCAAGAGTCCCGCGTCCTCCAGGCTTTCGGCAGACGTATGTCGCGACGACATGCGGACGCCGATCACGTTCTCGGGGCCCAGGGCATCGCATGCGATCGCCGCGGTCAGGGCGGAATCGACCCCGCCGGACAGGCCGATGACCACCTTGTGGAAATCCTGCTTGCGGATGTAGTCGCGCGTGCCGAGCACGACCGCGGCGTAGATTTCGGCGGCACCTTCCAGCGGCTTCGCGATGCGCGCCGCGATGGGCGGCTTCGAGCCGCGCGCCGCGGTCGAGCTGATGGGCACCTCGCTCACCACGAGCTCGAGGCGCTCCGCGCCCTCCGCCTCGCGGCGGATCGTCTCGATTGGCCGTCGCCCCCTGGCCGCCTCGACGTTGATGTCGCACAGGAGGAGCTCTTCGAGGAAGGACGGCGCATGTGCGAGCTGCTCTCCATTCGGGCCGAAGACGACGCTGTTTCCGTCAAAGACCAGCTCGTCCTGGCCGCCCACTGTGTTGACCCAGGCGACGAATGCCCCGTAGTCCGCAGCACGCTCGGCGACCATTGCCTCGCGCGGAGCGCGCTTGCCGGCGTGGTAGGGGGAGCCGTTGATGTTGACCATCAGCTCCGCGCCGTGGTGCGCCTCCCAGGCCATGGGCCCGGACGGGTACCAGCAGTCTTCGCAGACGGAGACGCCGATCCGCACACCGTCGAGCTCGAAGATCGGGCAGCGATGGCCTGGCTCGAAGTAACGCTGCTCGTCGAACACGCCGTAATTCGGGAGGAAGACCTTGTGATAGACGGCTTTGAGCTCGCCGTCGTGCATGAAAGCGGCCGCGTTGAAGATCGCGCCGTCGTCGTCGACGAAGCCGACGACCGCGGCGATCCCTTTGGTCGCCCTGGTCACCAGCTCGAGCTGCTTCAGGTTGTCGCGCACGAATCCGCGCTTCAGGACGAGGTCCTCGGGGGGGTAGCCGGTGAGGACCAGCTCGGGGAAGCACACGAGGTCCGCGCCCTGGTCGCGGGCGCGTCCGATCCAGTCGATGATCAGTCGCGAATTGCCTTCGAGGTCGCCAACGGTCGGGTTGACCTGCGCCAGCGCGATCCTCAACGGTTGACCCACACACTCAATTTTGACCTCCCACCGTCGTTAGGATTGGGCTGCTTGAGTTACTTCGATCGTCTTCGCGCGCTCTCGGCGGATCGCAATACGCTGCTTTGCGTTGGCCTCGATCCGGACCCTGAGCGCATCGAGGGCGACGCAGCCGGCGCGCTCCGGCACTGCAGGGAGGTCGTCCGTCAGACCGAGGAGCATGCGTGCTGCTTCAAGCCCAACAGCGCCTTCTGGGAGCAGTACGGACCCGACGGCTGGGCGGCCTTGATGGAGCTGCGTGACGAGGCTCCCGATACCCCGTTCCTCTTCGACGCCAAGCGCGGTGACATGGGCAACACCATGCGGGCATATGCCCGAGCCGTGTTCGTGACCCTCGGCATGGACGCCGCGACCATCAATCCCTACCTGGGCACGGATTCGATCGAGGAGTTCAGCCGCTATACCGATCGCGGGGTGTATGTCGTGTGCCGGACATCCAACCCCGGCGCGACCGACCTGCAGCACCTCGAGGCGGCCGGCAAGCCCCTCTACCTCCACGTGGCAGAGCTCGCCGAGCGCTTGAACACCTCGGGCAACGTCGGCCTGGTCGTCGGCGCGACGGCACCGGCCCAGATCGTCGAGGTCCGGCGTGCTACACAGCTTCCGTTCCTGATCCCAGGCGTCGGCGCACAGGGCGGCGACGTCGAGGGTTCGGTGCGCGGTGCGTGGAACGGCGATCGGGCCTCGTGCCTCCTCTCGTCGAGCCGCAGCGTGATGTACGCAAAGAGCCCGGCCCGTGAGGCGGAGGCGCTGAAGATGCAGATCAACGCCGCGGCCGGCGTAACCGCATGAGCGATAGCGCCAAGAAACAGCCCCTAGACAAACGCAAGCACACCGCCCGCCTCGTGCTGACCGGTCACATCATCGACTCGATGATCCTGCCGCAGGTCATGGACATGGTGATGGACCTCGGTGGCAACTTCACCATCGAGGAGCTCAAGGTCGGCCAGCACAAGACCGACACGTCCATCTGCAGGATGGAGGTCGTCGCAGGCTCGGCGGAGGAGCTCGACCGCATCGTCCGGCAGGCTCGAGCGCTTGGCGCGACCGCTGAGTCAGAGCAGCCGGCTCGCGTGGAGCCCGTCACCAAAGAGGGTGTGTTTCCCGAGGGTTTCTACTCGACGAGCAACCTTCCGACCGACGTGCTCATCGACGACCAGTGGGTTCGCGTCGACAACATCGAGATGGATTGCGCCATAGCGGTCGACCACAAGACAGGCCGGGCATGGTGCATTGTCTTCCAGGGCGCCCAGCCGGGCATGGAGGTGGTGGTCGGACACCAGGGCGTGCGCGTGACGCCGCAGGAGCGATCGCGCCAGACGGAGATCTTCAGCTTCATGGGCAGCGAGGTCTCGGCGGAGAAACCCAAGAAGGTCCTCATCTCAGGCATTGCCGAGGAGATGCGCCAGGTCCGCGCGACAGGCGGAAGGATCCTGGTCGTCGCCGGGCCGGCCGTCGTCCACACCGGCGCGGGCCGCTACCTCTCGCGACTCATCGAGCTGGGCTTCGTGCAGGTGCTCTTCGCCGGCAATGCGCTCGCCGTCCACGACGTCGAGTCCGCGCTTTTCGGCACAGCGCTGGGCGTAAACATCGAAAGTGGTATGCCGATCGAGCATGGCCACGAGCACCACATGCGGGCGATCAACCGAGTCCGCGCCGCTGGCGGGCTGAGGCAGATGGTCGAGAGCGGTCAGCTGAAGTCTGGCGTGATGAAGTCGGCGATCGAGCACGGCATCGAGGTCGTGCTCGCAGGGTCGGTGCGCGACGATGGGCCACTGCCCGATGTCATCACGGAGATGGTCGAAGCACAGCGGCTGATGCGCGCGGCGCTGCCGGGAGTTCGCATCGCGTTGATGCTTTCCACCATGCTGCATTCCATCGCCACGGGCAACATGCTGCCGGCCGGAGTCCGAACGGTGTGCGTCGACATCAACCCCGCGGTGGTCACGAAGCTGGCCGATCGGGGCAGCTGGCAGTCGGTCGGCCTGGTCACCGACGTTGAATCCTTCTTGCGCGAACTGGCCCAAGTCATAGAAACTGGAGCCCATGGGTAAAGGACGCGACAAACAAGGCCGGGAAGCTAAGAAGAAAAAGAAGCCGAAAGGGGCAGTTCAACCTGCGGCTGACTTTCAGTTCCGCCATCACGCGGTGGTGACCACCCCGGAGCAACCAGCCAAGCCGGAGTAGGCGGCCGGGCCGCGGCGCCTCATCTGATAGGCAGGTCTGCTCTGGCGCGGCGGGGCCAGATCCGAGTCGCCGCGAACAGAAGGAAGACGCCGAAGACGCCGCCCAGGACCCTCTGCGGAAGCCACAGCGCCAGCGCGGAGCCGACAAGCGCGGCCGGCACGCCGGCGCCGGCCATCCACGCCGCGGCGCGCACGTCGACGTTGCCGCTCCGGTGATATGTCAGCGCGCCGATCGCGGCGGTGGGGAGGATGGCGACGAGCGATGTGCCCTGGGCGATGCGCTGGCCGATTCCGAATCCCAGGGCCAGGAACGGCACGATCAGGATTCCTCCCCCCACGCCGGCGAGGCCGCTCACGACCCCGATCACCAATCCGCCCGCGGCGATGAGCGCATAGTCCGCCGGCCCGAATGAACGCACGGACGTCCCGACCAGGACCAGCTGCGGGGCCGCCACCACCGCGTCATAGACCTCCTTCATGCCGACCCCGACCAGCAAGATCGCGACGATCACCTTGAGGGCGCGTTCAGGGATCCGGCGCGCGGCCAGGGCGCCCAACAGGGCCCCGATCGCGCTGCCTGCTGCAAGGAAGAGGGCGACGCTCAAATCGGTCTGTGGGGTGCTTGAGCCGAAGTAGTACATCGCCGCCGCCACCAGGGCGATCGGCAGGATCGCCGCCAGCGAGGTTCCGTTCGCCCGGTGCTGGTCTCGGCGGGCCCACACGACCTGGAGCGGCACCATGACAAACCCGCCGCCGACGCCCAGCAGGCCGCCGGACAGGCCTGCTATGCCGCCGATCGCCAAATCGATGCGGCGGTCGGAGGTTTCGCGCGTGGCGCTCACGAGCCGACGGACCGCCGGGCTGAGATGTCCACGACTCCGCCATTCTCCAGTAGGCGTTGGCGGGCACGCTGACTTGACTCTCCTGCGTCTACGCTTTGATGCGGTGGACGTCCCTGCGCCGCTGCCGCTGGCCGGCATCCGAGTCCTGGACTTCACCCATGCGCTCGCCGGTCCGTACTGCACGATGCTCCTCGGCGACCTTGGTGCCGACGTCATCAAGGTCGAGCCTCCTCACGGTGACCATTCGCGGCAGTGGGGACCTCCCTTTATCAACGGAGAGTCGTCCTACTTCCTCTCCGTGAACCGCAACAAGCGCAGCGTGGTCCTTGACCTGAAGCGACCTGCTGCGCTGACCGTGGCGAAGGATTTGGCCATGGCGTGTGATGTCCTCGTGGAGAACTTCAAGCCCGGCGCAATGACCCGACTCGGCCTGGATGCGGAGAAGCTCCAGGGCATGAAGGCGGCCCTGGTCTACGCGTCGATCAGCGGCTTCGGCCAGAACCAGCCAACACTCGCGGGCTATGACCAGATCGCGCAGGGTACGTCGGGCATGATGAGCGTGAACGCGACGCCGGACGGCCCTCCGACCAAGGTTGGCGTTCCCATCGGTGACATCGCGGCCGGGATGTTTGCCTCCCATGCGATCCTCGCCGCGCTCGTCGAGCGAGGAACCACCGGAAAGGGCCGCCGCATCGACGTGGCGCTCAACGACTCGCTGCTCGCGCTGTTCACATACCAGGCTGGCCGTTTCTTCGCCACGGGCGAGGTGCCCCGCCAGGAGGGCAATTACCACGCGACTATCGCCCCCTACGGCACTTTTGCCGTCAGCGACGGGTTCATCAACGTGGCGGTGGCGACCGACGCGCAGTACCTCCGATTCTGCGAGGCGATCCGCGCCCCCGAGCTTGCGGACGACCCGAGGTTCACGACCAACGCCCGTCGCCAGGAGGGTCGGCCTGAGTTGGTGCGGGCGATCGAAGCCCACCTCAGGGGCGGCTCGCGCCAGGAGTGGCTGACGCGGTTCGAGCAGTTTGGGATTCCGGCCGGCCCGATCCTAGACATCGAGGAGGCCTTCGCAAGCCCGCTTGCGACAGCACGCCACATGCGAGTGGAGATCGAGCACCCCAAGGCCGGTCGGATCAACCAGGTCGGCGCGCCGTGGACGATCGACGGGGAACCAAGCCCGATCCGAATGCCGCCCCCACTGCTGGGCCAGCACACCGTGGAGGTGCTGCGCGACTGGATCGGATACGACGCGAGAGAGCTCGGTGGGCGATGAAGGGCGCGGGCGGTTGATGGATCAGGCGCCGCCGCCGCTTTCAGGCATCAGGGTGGTCGAGGTCGGCAACTACATGGCGGCCCCGTTTTGCGCGATGCAGCTCGCCGACCTGGGGGCTGAGGTGATCAAGGTGGAGCATCCCGAGGGTGGCGATCAGGTTCGCCAGTCGGCTCCGCTGATCGAAGGCGAGGGTTCTGCGTTCATGCGCCTCAACCGCAACAAGCGCTCGATTGCGGTGGACCCGAAGACCGAAAAAGGCAGGGAGATTTTCCGCAAGCTCGTCGGCACAGTGGATGTGGTCGTCGAGAACCTCCGCCCGGGGACGATGAACGACCTGGGTCTCGACTACGAAAGTCTCCGCCGAATCAACCCCGGGCTGGTCTACGTCGCCGCGTCCGGGTGGGGCCAGGACGGTCCGCTGCGAGACCAGCCGGGCATGGACATCATGGCCCAGGCGCGCTCCGGCCTGATGAGCATCACGGGGACACCGGGAGGTGAGCCTGTCAAGGTGGGCGTACCGGTCTGCGACCTCGTCTGCGCCCTGTACGGCGCTCTTGCGGCAGTCGCGGCGCTGTATGCGCGCCTTGCGGATGGCGCCGGTCAGTACATCGATGTGTCGCTGCTCGAAGCCGGGGTCTCCTTCGGGATCTGGGAAGCCGGCAGCTTCTTTGCGACCGGCGCAATCCCGCAACGGTCAGGCTCAGCTCACCAGAGCGCCGCGCCCTACCAGGCTTTTCGATCCGAGGACGGCTGGCTGACCATCGGCGCCACCACAAAGCCCAACTGGACCGCGTTGTGCCGGACGCTGGGACTGGAAGGCCTGCTGGACGACCAGCGCTACGTCGACTCGAGCCAACGTCATCTGAACCGGGAGGAGCTTGCTTCGACGATCGAGTCCATCACCGTGACCAA
>DATBZP010000023.1:0-2181 GCA_036513135.1 Candidatus Dormiibacterota bacterium
CAGACCGGCCAGCAGATCGGCACGCGTCAGCTCAGAGCGCTGACGCTCGCTGCCGCCCAAGATGTTGATGGGTTCTACGCGCAGCGCGAGCGCACCGCCCCCGACGGCAAGGATCTGCTGGTGCTCTCGTGCGATGCCAAGGGGGTGGTGATGCGTCCCGAGGCGCTGCGTGAGCAGACCCGCGCGCAGGCGCAGAACGCCTCCGGCAAGCTCAAAACGCGCCTATCCAAGGGCGAGAAGACCAATCGCAAGCGGATGGCGGAGATCGTCACCGTGTACGAGCTCACCCCCGAGCCACGTACCACGGCCGACATCCTGCCCGACCCCGACAGCCCTCCTGCTGCCGCCACGCGGCGACCCAAAGCGCAGAACAAGTGGCTCACGGCCAGCGTCACCGACGACGCCAGCACGGTCATCGCCGACATGTTCAACGAGGCCGATCGGCGCGATCCTGAGCACACCCTCACCTCGGTCGCGCTGGTAGACGGCAACAATCACCAGATCGACCGGATCAAGACCGAAGCCCGGAAACGCAAGATCACGATCCCGATCATCGTTGACTTCATCCACGTCCTGGAGTACCTATGGTCAGGCTGCTGGTGCTTCTTTTCGGAGGGTGACCCCGCCGCCGAGCGATGGGTGAGCGACAAAGCACGACAGGTACTCGACGGCAGGGCAGGGATCGTCGCCGCCGCGATCCGCCGCAAAGCAACCACGCTGGGCTTAGACGCCAACCAGCGCAAGAACGCCGACCGCTGCGCCGACTACCTGCTCGCCAAGCGCCCCTACCTCGACTACCCCACTGCCCTGAGCAACGGCTGGCCGATCGCGACAGGCGTGATCGAAGGCGCGTGTCGCCACTTGGTCAAGGATCGGATGGACATCACCGGCGCCCGTTGGGGGCTGGCCGGCGCTGAAGCGATCCTCACACTCCGCGCGCTGATCAGCAACGGCGACTTCGACCAGTACTGGACCTTCCACCTCGCCCAAGAACACCGCCGCGTTCACGCGTCACGCTACGCCCTCGGCGTCATCCCCGCACCCGCATAAGCCCCTCCAAAGGACCTGCACCCATATCGCGTTGCGGATGTTGTGCGCCGATCAGCATCCCGATTTTCGCTCGATTGCGAGGTTCCGCGCCCGGCATCTGGACGCGTTAGCGGGCCTGTTCGTGCAGGCGTTGCGGTTGTGCCGGGCGGCGGGGTTGGTCGGGCTCGGTGCGCTGGCGGTGGATGGCACGAAGTTGCGCGCGAACGCGTCTCGGCATAAGGCGATGAGCTATGAGCGGATGGGCCCGAAGGCCGAGCAGCTCGAGGCTGAGATCGCCGAGCTGACCGCGCGGATGCAGGGGCTGTTGGCTGAGGGCGAGGCGATCGATGTCGCGGAGGATGAGCAGCACGGCCTCGATCGGCGGGGTGATGAGCTGCCCGCCGAGCTCGCGCGCCGGGAGAGCCGTCTGGCGAAGATCCGCGAGGCGATGGCCGCCTTGGAGAGCGAGGCGCGCGAAGCGGAGACGCAGCGGCGCGAGCAGATGGCCGCCGAGGGCAAGAAGCCCCGCCAGCCGCCGGGTGGTCGTGACCCGTTCGCGCCCAAGCCCAAGGCGCAGCGCAACTTCACCGATCCGGAGTCGAGAATCATGAAGACCTCGGACGGGTCCTATCACCAGTGCTACAACGGCCAGGCGATCGTCGACTCACAGACGCAGGTGATCGTCGCCGCGGACGCGTTCGACATGGCCGCGGACTGTCCGCTGCTCGAGCCGCTGCTCGAGCAGCTGGAGGAGAACCTTGATGCGATCGACGCCGAGCTGACCGATCAGGCGGCGATGATCGCCGACGCCGGCTACCTGTCTGAGGAGAACGTCACACACACCACCGACCGCGGCCTTGACCCGCATATCGCCTCTGGCCGCTTCAAGCACGACGAGCCGCCCGAACTGGAGCCCGACGAGTCGCTGCCCGAGGACGCGACCCCCAAGCAGCGAATGGCTCGCAAGACCAAGACCGGGCCGGGCCGGGCCGGGCCGTCTACGCCCGTCGAAAGGCGATCGTCGAACCCGTCTTCGGGCAGATGGACACCACCCAAGACGCCCGTCGGCTGCTGATCCGCGGCAAGCCCGCCGCCCGCAAGCAGTGGAAGTTCGAGTGTGCCGTGCACAACCTGCTCAAGCTGCACCGCAAC
>DATBZP010000024.1:0-6513 GCA_036513135.1 Candidatus Dormiibacterota bacterium
GGTGGCGGAAGACCGGAACCAGGGGCGCCTGAAGGGTGGTCGTGCTCGAGGTGCTCGCACTCGCGCTGTGGATACCGCTTGGTGTGGCCGGCGTCTGGCTCCTGGCCACGGGCCGCATGATTTTTGGGCTCCCCACATGGCTCAAGGAAGGATGGCAGCTGCGCGTGTTCGGGCTGGCCTGCTTCGTGATGGCTGGGTACCTCACATATCGGGCGATCCACGACGGGTCGTTCAGTGCGAACGGACTCGTCGGCGGCTACGTCGGCGTGGTGGCTTTGGTCTTGGTCGCCCTCTATCGCCGGCAGAAGGGACGGAATTCCGCCCTGCCGGACCACTGAGGCAATTGGTTCAATGGGCGCTGCGGGGCTGATCGGATTCGCGCTATGGCTGGCCCTTGGCCTGGCCGGCGCCTGGCTCCTCGTGACCGGTCGCAAGATGGTGTTTGGGCTCCCCAGGGATTTCAGGGAGGGGTGGCCCGTGCGCGTGTTCGGGCTGGCCTGGGTGCTGATAGCGGCGTTCGTTACTTACCAGAATTACCGGGCGAGTCAAGGCTCACCTGTTCCAAGCGGCATCTTCTTCTTCTACGCCACCGGGGGTTTTGCGGTGCTACTCGTAGTCTTGTCTGTCTGGGGTGGTCGGCGTAAGGCTCGGACCACGGAGTCCACCGGGCGGGAACCGTAACGTACGAAACCTCAAGAAACTTGAGGAAGGCGTCAGTTTAGGTCTGCGTTAGGAGAGCGTAGACGCGCAACTCGCCGACGCCCTTTAACGCGTGATTGCCACGGTCTTCGAACTGGTTGCCCGAGCCGGCGACGAGGTCCTTGACGGCGGCAAACGGGGAAGAAAAATGAGATTTCGGGCCAAGATTCTGCAGACCGGTAAGACCGCGGCGGGGATTGAAGTTCCGGCGAAGGTGGTGGACGCCCTCGGGTCGAGCAAGCGGCCGCCAGTTCGCGCCACGATCAACGGCTTCACCTATCGCAGCAGCGTGGCGTCGATGGGTGGCAAGTTCATGCTCGGTGTGCCACCAGAGTTTCGCGAGGGCGCCGGGGTGGCCGGCGGCGACGTGGTGGAGATCGACCTCGAGCTCGACACCGAGCCTCGCGAGGTGTCCATCCCGGCCGACTTCGCCGCGGCGCTCGCGCGCGATGCGCGGGCCAAGCGCTTCTTCGACGCGCTGTCCTACAGCAACAAGCGGCGTCTGGTCATCCCGATCGAAGATGCGAAGGCTGCCGAGACGAGGCAGCGACGCATCGACAAGACCGTCGAGATGCTGAGCGAGGGCCGGAGCTAACCCGAGGTTTGCGCGGCGCGGATCAGGTCTCGCAGCGATTGCTGGGGCCCGCGCCTCAGCTCACGCCCAAGCAGCAGCGCGACCAGCCGGCCCCGCCACCCGGGCGGGAGATGGAAGTCTCAATTGAACCGGACGAGCGTGCCGCCTTCCTTCGTCTCGGTGAGCGTCACGCGCTCGTGGTTGTCGATGCCGAAAGGCAGGTGCGCGAGCAGATCGATCCAGCGTGATTGCTGGTCCACGCCGACCACATCGATCGAAACCGGCCAGCGGCGACCCAGCGACGGAGCGGAGAGGCGAATCGTCTGGCCCGGCCTGGCCGGTCCCGGCGGGCTGGCCGAGACGAAGCTCGCGTCCAGCCATTCACCGAACCGCTCGGGGGTGGTGAGCACCCGCCACACTCGCTCGGGCGGCGCGGACGTCACCGCCGCTGGGCAGACATTGACAACCACTTCCCTTTCAGTCTGACAAGGGAGATGATTGGAACGGTGTTTGACCGAACCAACTTGCCACCTGACCTGTGGGTAAATCGGGCATGGGTTCCCGAGGAGGGCACAGCTCGAGGCGGGCGCTCGATCGTCTACGTCACGGAGCGCAGAGGGCGACGGATCGGGGGAACGCTGGCTGTATTGGGGTTCCTGGTGATACTTGTCAGTGGGGCGGTCCATGCTCCAGTCACGCTGATTGGGCTCGGGCTCATCATCTCGGTGATCGGTGCTATGTACGCCGCCGGCGGCCGATCCGGGTTCTATGAGGTGGCTGAGGACGGGAGCCTGGGCGAGTTCCTCGGCAGGACGAAACCGCGGCTCGATTCGATGCGAGGGATGAGAGCCCGGTAGCCGGAAGGTTTTCCCCTCCACCCCAACCGCTCCCGCGGCGAGCGGGGAGGTGAATGCCTCCGGGTCGCGGGATAATCGTCGCCTCCGCAAGGTGAGCACACCAAACAACCTGCCCGCGCAGCTCAGCTCGTTCGTCGGACGCGAGCGGCAGCTGGCTGAACTGCGCCGCCTGCTGCGGAAGTCCCGCCTCATCACGCTGACCGGGCCGGGCGGCGCCGGCAAGACTCGGCTCGCGCTTCGCCTTGCGGCCGACGTGCTGGATCGGTATCCAGATGGGGTGTGGCTGGTCGAGCTCGCAGCCATCGGTGATGCACGGTTGTTGGAACAGACCGTCGCATCGGCCTGCGGTATCGCTGAGAAGCCCGGCCGGCAGATGGCCGACGTGCTGGTTGAGGGTCTCGCGGGTCACCCGGTGCTGCTGGTGCTCGACGGATGCGAGCACCTCGTAGACTCATGCGCCGCCCTGGCGACCCGCATGCTGCGCGGTTGTCCGAAGCTCACCCTTGTCGCCACCAGCCGAGAACCGCTTGGCGTCCCCGGCGAGATGACCTGGCGGACGCCGTCTTTGAGCGTGCCCAGTTTGAATGACGCTCTTTTTCCCGAGCTCGTGATGGAAAGTGAAGCAGTCCGGCTGTTCGTTGAGAGAGCTCGTTTGAGCCGGCCTGACTTCGAGCTTGATCAAACCGCATCTCAAGCGGCGGCTCAGATCTGCGCACGCCTCGAAGGCATGCCGTTGGCGATCGAGCTTGCGGCGAGCCTTGCGCGCATCATGACATTGCCAGAGATCCTCGATCGACTTCGCGATCGGTTCCTGCTGTTGACCGGAGGCAGCCGAAGCGCCTTGCCTCGGCATCAGACGCTTCGTCAGGCAGTCGACTGGAGCTACGGTTTGCTGAGTCCACACGAACAGGCCCTCTTCGTCCGCCTCGCCGTCTTTGCGGGCGGTTTCGAGCTATCCGCTGCCGAGGCGATCGTGCACGGCGATCCCGTCGAGGCGGACGAGGTTCTGCCTCTTGTCTCACGCCTGGTGGACAAGTCGCTGGTGGCGGCCGAACCGAGCGGGCCGGCGATGACCCGCTACCGGATGCTGGACACGATCCGGGAATACGCGCTCGAGAGGTTCCAGCACAGTGACCAGGGCAAGACGCGGCGGATGCATGCGCTCCACTTCGTGGACTTCTGCGTTCAGGCGTCAGCAACGCTGGGGACACTCGGGAATTGGATGCAACGCCTCGATGAAGAACAGGCGAACATCCGGATGGCGCTGGCCTGGTGCCTCGCCCACCAGTTAGAAGACTTCATAAGGTTGGCGGCTGCGATGAGTAGCTACTGGCTGATGCGCAGCCGATTTGCGGAAGGTCTGGAGTGGCTGGATCAAGCACTGGAGATGCAGACGCCAAACAGGGACGCAATTGCCGCCGCATTCGTCGGGCGGGCACGCATTCGAGAGCGACTCGGCGAGTACAGCGGAGCGCGACGCGACGCCGAGGAGAGCGTGAAGATCAGCCGCCAACTAGGCCTGAAAACAACCCTCAGCCGTGCGCTGAACATGCTTGGGGTTCTCAGCTCCGTCGAAGGCAACTTGCCAGATGCTGAGCGCCTGTACCAGGAGACGCTCATGCTCGCGAAGCAGTTGGACGATCGCGCGTGGATCGCGCTGACGAGCAACAACCTCGCGCTGGTGACCTCGCGGCGGGGCGATGAGGAAACAGCGAAGGCGCTCCTCGAGCAAGCCCTCGCAGCTATGAGGTCCGAGCGCGATGACTATGGCACGGGCGTGATACTCGACAGCCTCGGCCAGGTCAACCTCAAGATGAAAGCGTTCGGTGCAGCTCGTAATCATTACGCCGAGGCCACTTCGATCTTCGCGGAGTTCGACGATGCGATGAACGTTGCCGCTTGCGTCGAAGGCCTGGGCCTGGTCGCTCTTGGCGAGAACGACCCCGCCCGGATGATCCGGCTGGCGTCTGCGGCAAATGGGCTGCGCGCCGCCCGGGGCGGCTCTCCCGATGCAGACTGGATGAAGTCAGTTGAGGAAGGTCTGGCCGCCGCCCGAGCCATGGTGAGCCGGCAGGCAGCGGATGCCGCTTCGCGGCAAGGGGCAGCGTTCGACATGCATGAGGCGATCACACACGCAACCGGGACTGCGGCTCGGCGTGTGAGTGACCCCGGGTCGCCGCTGACAGGGCGAGAGAAGCAGGTCGCAGCTCTGATCGCCGAGGGCCTGACCAACTCCCAGATCGCGGCCCGGCTCAAGATGGCAGCCCGCACCGCCGACGCGCACGTCGAGCACATCCGCAACAAGCTCGGCTTGCGGACCCGCTCCCAGATCGCGGTGTGGGCGCACGAGCGACTACCTAAGGCGTAGAGGGTGAGCACGCCAAACAACCTGCCCGCTCAGATCAGCTCGTTCGTCGGACGCGAGCGGCAGCTGGCGGAACTGCGCCGCCTCCTGCGCAAATCGCGCCTCATCACCCTGGTCGGACCGGGCGGCGCCGGCAAGACGCGCCTCGCGCTTCGCCTTGCGGCAGACGTGCTGGATCGGTATCCAGATGGGGTCTGGGTGGTCGAGCTCGCCGCCATCGGTGATGCACGGCTGTTGGAACAGACCGTCGCATCGGCCTGCGGTATCTCTGAGAAACCCGGGCATCCGGTAATGAAGGCACTCGTGGAAGGCCTCGCCGGCCGGCGTGCTCTGCTAATTCTGGATGGTTGCGAGCACCTGGTCGACTCCTGCGCGTGGCTCGCAAGCCTCCTGCTGCGCAGCTGCCCGAAGCTGACACTCGTTTCTACGAGCCGAGAGCCACTCGGCGTGGCGGGCGAGCTCGTCTGGCGGACTCCGTCTTTGAGCGTTCCAAGCCTGGATGAGGCCCGTCACCCCGAGCTGGTCATGGAGAGCGAGGCGGTCCACCTGTTCGTGGAACGAGCTCGACTGAGCCGTCCGGACTTTGAGCTCGACCGGACAACTTCCGAGTCGGCCGCGCAGATCTGCACGCGCCTGGAAGGAATGCCTTTGGCGATTGAGCTCGCGGCAAGCCTCGCGCGCGTCATGACTCTCCCCGAGATTCTCGATCGACTGCGCGATCGGTTCCGGTTGCTGACCGGAGGCAGCCGGACCGCATTGCCGCGACATCAGACTCTCCGCCAGGCCGTCGATTGGAGCTATGGCCTTCTCAGCCCGCCCGAGCAAGCAGTCCTGGTCAAGCTCGCTATCTTCGCCGGCGGTTTCGACCTGGCCGCAGCGGAGGCTGTTGTGCTGGGCGATCCTGTCGAAGGGTCCGACGTCCTTGCTCTTCTCACTCGACTGGTCGACAAGTCACTCGTTACAGCCGAGCCAAGCGGACTCGGCCCAATGCGCTACCGATTACCGGACACCATCCGAGAATATGCTCTCGAGAAGTTCCAGCAAAGCGACGAGGCCGAGCTGCGCCGGTTGCATGCTGTTTACTTCATCGCCTTATGCGGTCAGGCTTCGAGCAACCTGCCCTCTCTCGCAATGGGGCATTGGATTCTGCGCCTCGACAGCGACCAGGCGAACATCCGGCTCGCGCTCGACTGGTCCGTTGCCGAGGAGCCGGACGCCTTCGCGCGGTTGGCTGCGTCGATGACCGCCTACTGGCTGATGCGCGGGCGCTTTGCCGAAAGCCTGGAGTGGCTGAACCAGGCGATCGAGCTGAGCACGTCGAGCCTGGAAGCCAGGGCCGCGGCGCTGCTGGGACGGTCCCGGATTCGCGTGCGAGTCCGTGACTACGCGGGAGCGCGACGCGATGCCAACGAGTGCCTGCGGGTCAGCCGCAAGTTAGGGCTCACCATGCTGGTCAGCAGGGCACTGAACGTCCTCGGGGTCCTGAGCGCCATCCAGGGCAACTTGAAGGCGGCGGAGCGCTACTACATGGAGACAGTCGCCGCCGCGCAGCAGCTCGATGACCGCATCTGGATTGCGCGGACCCGCAACAACCTGGCCCTCGTCCGTTCCGGCCGTGGCGACCATGAAGCCGCGAGGATCGAACTCGAAGAGGCGGTCGCGATACTCGCGGCTGAAGGCGATCCTTACGGCGCGGCCGTGGTCATGGACAGTCTCGGCCAGGTCACTCTCAAGATGAGGAATTTCAGCGCTGCTCGTGATTACTACCTGCGGGCCATCGCCATCTCGGGGGAGTTCGACGATCCGATGAACATCGCCAATCTGGTGGAAGGCCTGGGCCTGGTCGCTCTTGGCGAGGGCGACCCCGCCCGGATGATCCGCCTGGCGTCCGCCGCGAACGAGCTCCGCGCCGTGCGAGGCGGCTCGTCCGACGCGGACTGGATGAAGTCGGTCGAGGAAGGCCTCGCCGCCGCTCGAGCCATGCTGAGCGGGCAGGCTGGAGATGCCGCATGGCGCCA
>DATBZP010000025.1:0-47097 GCA_036513135.1 Candidatus Dormiibacterota bacterium
GCGCGAGCGCTATGGCATCGAGGTCGTCCCTCTGAAGGTCCTTTTCGGCGAGGAAACGTTTCGCGATCGGGTGGACATGACCGACGAGGAGTTCTTTCGCAGACTCGCCGCGTCCAGCCAGCTGCCCACGACTTCGGCTCCTTCGCCTGGTGAGTTCGCCGAGCTGTACGCCCGTCTCGCGCACGACTACGACGGATGCATCTCGATCCACATCGGGGCTCAGCTCTCGGCCACCGCCGAGGCGGCGCGCGTGGGCGCTCAGACCGTGGAAGGCTTTCGGGTCAACGTCATCGACAGCGGGACGGTGACGATGCCGATGGCGTTCCTCTGCCGCGTGGCGGCCGACAGCGCGACTCTCGAGGAGGCGACCGCGGCGGTCGAGGAGCGCGTTCCCAAATGCCGTGTCCTGGCCCTGCTCGACACGCTGCGCTACATCGAGATGGGCGGGCGGGTCAGCCGGGCACAGGCGATGATCGGCACGATGCTCGACCTCAAGCCGCTCCTGCTCGTCGCGGGCGGCGAGCAGGTAAAGTCGGTCGACCGCGTCCGGACTCGGTCTCGCGCGATACCCCGGATGGTCGAGTTCTTCCAGAACGATTGCCCTGTCGAGCACGTGGCGGTGGTGCACGCGCAGGCGCCCGAAGAGGCCGAGCGAGTCGCCGCCGACCTTCGCCAGCGGCTTCCCGAGCTCGAGGTCCCCGTCGGGCAGATCGGCTGCGTTCTCGGGACGCACACCGGGCCGAAGGCGCTCGGCCTGGTCTACATCAAGAAGTAGCCCTCATCCTCACGTTGCGGCCTGGCAGCGGCCACACCCTGAGCAGTGGTGGAGTGAGGGCGATGACGCGGGGCAGAGCGGCGAGGGCAAGCCTGTACGCCCGCTGCTGCCGAGGTCCCCATGGGAGTCTGTATTGCGCGCGGAGAGTCGGCGGCAGGAGGCCGGCAGTGACCACCTCGAACGGGATCATCACAGGGCCAGGCAGCAGGCGCAACCTCGGTCGCAGCACCTGTTGCGCGAGCTCGAGCGCCCGCGCGTCCACCCGAACCGGCCCCGTCGACATCATCTCCTCCAGGTAGTCGTTGAAGTCGCGCAGCGTGTCCGGAAAGAGTGCTCGGGGGATCCCGAGCAGCTCGCCGAGCAGCTTGAACTCCTGGTAGAAGTCCTCGCGTTCGCGAGGCAGCAAGGGCTGCACGAACGCCTCGTACGTGACCAGCGATGTGTCCGCGAGCGTCGCGTGCACCCACAGCAAGAGGTCCGGATCGAGCGCGCGATAATCCGGGCCGATGACCCTCGCGTGGACGTGGTTGACCGCACGCGCGGCGGCGAGGGCAGTCTCACGATCGCCGTAAACGATCGCCATCGTCATCAGGATCGTCCGGCGCAAGCGGCGGATGGGCCGAGAGCGATAATCCGAATGCTCGTCGACGCCAGCCGCAACCTTGGGATGCGCCAGCTGCATGAGCAAAGCCCGGCCTCCTCCCAGGAGCAAGACGTTCTCGCGGTTCACCCGCCGGGTGATCGAGCTTTCTGCGAACAGGCCTGCGCGCACGATCCCAGCTTATTCACCTCACCGCTCGCCGGGGCGGACTTCACTTCCCGCTTGCCGGGGAAGCCGGGCCGCCTCAGGGGCCCCCGCGAAGTCGAAGACTTCGTGGGGTATAGGCCCGGGTGGGAGGTCACCTCCCCGCTAGCCGGGGAGGTCGGCCCGAAGGGCCGGGTGGGGGGGTGGGTCCGGAAAAGCCGTGGGGTAATCTCTGACGAAGATGTACACGCAGCTCTTCACGTTCGGAGCGGCGTTTCTCGGCTCGGCTGTCGAGTCGACCGAGGCATTGACGATCGTCCTTGCCGTGGGACTCACTCGCGGGTGGCGGTCACCGCTGTACGGGACTGTCGCGGCACTGGCGACGCTCAGCGTGCTGGTGCTGCTGTTCGGCCAGCTCATCGTCCTGCGTGTCCCTGAGACGACCCTCAAGCTCATCATCGGCACGCTGCTCCTGCTCTTCGGGCTGCGCTGGCTGCACAAGGCGGTCCTGCGATCCGCAGGAGTGGTGGCCATGCACGACGAGGGGCGCGTCTATCAGCAGACGGTCAACGAGCTTCAGGGTGCGCTGGCGCAGCAGGACTGGGTAGGTTTCGTGATCGCGTTCAAGGGCGTGTTTCTCGAGGGCATCGAGGTGGTCTTCATCGTCGTCGCCGTCGGAGGCACGAGCCGATACTTTCCCGAGGCGGTGGCGGGCGGGCTCATCGCCATGCTGGTGGTGGCTGTGGCGGGCGTCGTTGTGCGGAAGCCGCTCGCGCGAGTCCCTGAGAACACGCTCAAGTACGCAGTCGGGGTCATCCTGACGAGCCTCGGCACCTTCTGGGCGGCGGAGGGAATGGGGGCCTCCTGGCCGCTTGACTTCGTCTCGATCCTCTTCCTCGCGGCTGTCTATCTCGGCGCGTCGCAGCTTGCCGTTCTGCTGGTCCGCCGTCCGGTGATGGCGTGAGGTTCATCCGGTCGGCCGGGTCCGAGATCATCGGGTTGTTCGTCGCCGATTGGGTGCAGACGGCTGTGATCATCGCCATAGTGGCCGCCGGCTGGTATGCGGTATCGGGTCTGCACGCCACGCCTCTCCCGGTCCTCGTGGTCCTTGTGCTCTTGCTCGCCGGCCAGCACGTCTGGTTTGCGCTCGCCGAAGCCCGCCGCGTCAAACAACCGGGCTAGGCCGTCGCCTTCGCCATCTCCGAGTCGACGCTGTCGAACAGCGGTTTGTAGTAAGCGCCGATGTCCGCCACGATCTTGTCGAAGTTGTACGTACCCATCTTGTTGGTATCGGCCTCGATGCTTTTCTCCGCACTGAGGATCGCGCGGTCGTCACCTGCGATGGCGGCATCCAGCAGCTTGCCGTAGTCAGTGATGACCGCCTCGAAGTCGGTCATCAGGTCATGCAGGGCAGTCGGCAGGCCGGGCGCGGTCGAAAGCTGTAGCGCCGTGTCCACGTGCGTCTTCATGGTGGTCAGGGTGGTTTTGGCGGCCGGAAAGTCGGCGTTGACATTCTGGGCGGTGAACGTCTGGAGATCGATCTCCGCATCGAAATAGGCTTGAAAGAACTGTCCAACCTGCACATAGCCGGCGGCGATTGTCTTAGCGGTGGAGAGCGCTGTGCGCGCGTGGTCGATACGCGCTGCTTCGCTGTTCAGGGTTCCTCGGCTGAGCACCGTAAGCCACTGCTGCTCGGCGAGGCTCGCCTTGGCCGACACGAGTGAGGTGTCATCCTTGTTGATCGTCACGCCCGCCGCTTTCTCGACGGTTACGAATTGATCGAAAAGGCTGCGGTCTTGCTGGGGGTCGAAAGTCGAGCTGCTAAGAGCACTGAACTTCGTGTTGAGGTCCTTGAACGTAGTGTTGAGGCTGTTCTGATGAGAGATCACGTCGTTCAAGGTCCTGTCTGCATTACCGATGCGGGTTTGCGCGGCCGCGAAGCCGCTGATCGCATAGCCGATGATTCCGATCAAGACGATGGCGATGACGACGATCGCAACAATGGTCCGGCGCAACCTCAGTCCTGAGCGCCGCGGCTCAACTGGCAGAGCCGGAGGAACGTCCGATGGAGGGGGTATCACTTCCTGAGCATACTTGTCCTTCCGCGGACACTTGACGGGCTGGTATCGGCGCTCCCCAAGGTCAAGCCGGCCGACGTAAAGCGGCTGGCCAAGCTGGGGATCTCGACCATTCGCGATCTACTGTTGACCCTTCCGTTCGATTGGGAGACCTACGGAGCGCCGGCCGAGGTGTCGCTCCTTGTGCCTGGCCAGCAGGCGACCGTCATCGGCACGATCAGTGCGATCAGCGCCAAACAGACACCGCGCCGGCGGATCCGGTTGACCGAAGCGACCTTGCGCGATGACTCCGGCGCGGGTCTGAAGGTCGTCTGGTTCAACCAACCTTTCATTGCGAGGCAGCTGCACAAGGGCGATCGGATCGCCGTCGCCGGCACCGTGAAAGAGGCGCGGTACGGCGCGATGCTCGAGATGCAGAACCCGCACCACGAACGGGTCGAAGACGAGGGCCGGGACGATTTCGTGCCCTCGAGGGTCGGTGGGCTGATGCCCAAGTACCACCTGGTGGACGGCCTCAGCTCGCGAAAGATGGCGGCGTGGGTCGACTCGGCATTGCCGCTCGTCGGACAGCTCGAGGACCTGCTTCCCGAACCTGTCCGGGAACGCCATCGACTGCTTTCGGTCGCGGAAGCCGTCCGGCTCGGACATCGCCCGGACACGGAAGCCCAGTGGCGCGAGGCGCGCCGGCGCATGGCGTTCGCCGACCTCTTCGAGCTGCAGGCGGCATTCGCGCTCATGCGCGCGAGAACCTCCGCAGAGCCGGCCACGCCGATCCCTTACCGGCAGGAGGTGATCGAGGCATTCAAAGCCGGCGTCGGGTTTGAGCTGACGACGGCCCAGCGGCGTTCGACCTGGGAGGCCTTCCAGGATATGGAGAGGACCGCCCCGATGAACCGTCTATTGAACGGCGACGTCGGGTCGGGGAAGACGGCGGTCGCCGCAGCCTGTGTCGCGATGGCACACGCTGCCGGCCTCCAGTCGGTGGTCATGGCCCCGACGGAGATCCTTGCCCGGCAGCACCTGCACCGCTTCCGCGCCTACCTGGAAGGGAGCTTCCCGAGCCTCACCGTCGAGCTCCTCGTCAGCGGCCAGGGAGCGGCCGAGCGGCGTCGGGTTCGGACTGCGGCGGCATCAGGCCACTGCGCGCTGGTCGTCGGAACGCACGCGTTGATAGAAGACGACGTCGAGTTCGCCAACCTTGGCCTCGCTGTCGTGGATGAACAGCATCGCTTCGGCACCGGCCAGCGCGAGCTGCTGCGCGCGAAAGGACGCGGCCGGCCGCACTTCCTGGCAATGACCGCGACGCCGATCCCCCGCACCCTTGCGCTCGCGCTCTACGGTGAGATGTCGGTTTCCGTGATCGACGAGCAGCCGCCTGGCCGCATGCCGGTCGAGACCGAGGTGGTCGAGCCGGAGCAGCGCCAGCGCGCGTATGGCCTGGTGCGAGAGCACGTGCGCTCGGGGCGCCAGGCGTTTGTCATCTGCCCACTGATCGAAGAGTCCGAGGTGCTCGTCGCCAGATCGGCGACCGCCGAGTTCGAGCGATTGAAGCGAGACGTGTTTCCCGACCTGCGCATGGGCCTGGTGCACGGACGTCTGAAAGAGAAGGACGATGTGATGCGTGCCTTCGTCTCCGGAGAGGTGCAGGTGCTGGTCGCGACGGCTGTGGTCGAGGTCGGCGTGGACGTGCCGAACGCGACTGTGATGATGATCGAGGGGGCCGATCGATTCGGCCTCGCGCAGCTTCACCAGTTCCGCGGCCGGGTTGGCCGCGGACCGGGCCAAAGCCACTGCTTGCTGCTGACGGACGATCCTTCAGAGCCGGCCTTGAATCGCTTGAACCTCCTGACCAGGATTCGTGACGGCTTCAAGCTCGCCGAGGAGGACATGCGCATTCGTGGCATGGGTGAGCTCATGGGCACGCGTCAGCACGGCATGTCGGATCTCGCCATGCAGGCGCTGCAGCAGCCCGAGCTCCTCAGCGAGGTGAAGCAGGAGGCCGAGAGCTTGCTGCAATCCGACCCTGGCTTCGATCAGAATCCCCTTCTCAAGGCGGCGGTTTCGCGCCGCCTCGAGCTGACCTCGATCAGCTGAGCGTTAGTCCGGCGGTTCGTAAGCTGCGGTCAGCATCCCGAAGTAGGTCGGCGCCTCGTACGAGATGAGCCTGCCGTTCCAGCCGGCGGTCGCGCCGTGCAGGATCAACATCTGCCACCAGCTGTCGGCCTTGGCCTCCTCGACCAGCTCGGCCGGGATGTCACAAAGCCTTTCGAGATGGCCGCTCCGGACAAGTTCACAGATGAGCGCGTCGTACTCCGCGGCGCTCGGGTGGTAACCAAATGGGCCTCCCTCAACGTGAGCGTGGCCGTGGTCGGCGCTGGCGATGAAGGCGACACGGCGCCCCGATCGTTCAGCCGCCTCGGCAATCGCCGCTCCGGCCTGGACGTGAGGCGCCGCCGGAAGTTCACGCGCCGGGGTGACAACGACCAGCGGCACAGGCGGGTCGTGGCGCCCGCCCATGAACCACAGCGGGATGAGCACGCCCCAGTCCATTGGAGCTACGGAGCTCACCGGGTCGTTGGAGCCGAAGCTGACACCTGCTGCAGGCACGCCCGCCGAGACCAGCGAATCAAGCACCAGCCAGGCGAGGTCGGTTGCAGCAGGAATGTCAAGCGCTATCGACGGCGGAGCGCCGGCAAGGTGGCCGGCCACCCGGCCGGCGATAACGACTCCCAATGCGTTCGCAATATGCACGTTGTGCGGGGTCGCGACCACCACGGCCTCAGGACGCCTGGCGGCGAAGAGGCGGCCGAGCTCCTCCATGCCTGCACGGGTCGACTTTGCAAGCGACCGCTCGGCGGGCGAGCACGCCTCGGCGATCGCCAGCCCGCCGTGAGGGGCAATCGCCGCGAAGACAAGACCTCCCCGCTCGCCGGTCAATTTGTCTCCCCGCTTGCCCGAGAGGTCCCCGGTGAAGCCGGGGGGTGGGGGTGTGGACCAGACACAGCCGATACTTAGCACACATATGGAGCAGCTCACGCCGTTTCGGTTGACTGAGTACAGCCACGGCGCCGGTTGCGCCTGCAAGCTCAGCCCCGTGGAGCTGGGGCAGGTGCTGGGGGTTCTGCCCCCGATCGTCGACCCGAACGTGCTCGTCGCCACAGCCGGCCGCGACGACGCGGCGGTCTATCGAATCGCGCCTGACCGCGCGCTCGTCGCGACGGTTGATTTCTTCACTCCCATCGTCGACGACCCGGCCGAGTTCGGCTCGATCGCCGCCGCGAACGCCCTGAGCGATGTCTATGCGATGGGTGCTCGGCCGCTCTTCGCGCTCTGCATCACCGCGTTCCCTCGCGAGAAGCTGAACACCGGCCTGCTGGAAAAGATCGTGGCCGGCGGAGCGGCAAAGATGACCGAGGCGGGGATCGCCGTGGTCGGCGGACATTCGGTGGACGACGCTGAACCGAAATTTGGATACGCGGTGATCGGTGAGGTCCACCCGGATCGCGTGGTCGCGAATAACGGCGCGCATCCTGGCGACGTTCTCTACCTGACCAAGCCTCTTGGCTCAGGCCTCATAACGACCGCGATCAAGCGCGGGCTGTGCCCTCGAGCGCTCGAGCGCGAGGCGGTCGCGGTCATGACGTGTCTCAACCGCGCCGGGTCCGAGGCGATGGTCGCCGCAGGCGCGACGGCCGCCACCGACGTGACGGGCTATGGGTTGATCGGCCATCTTGCCAACATCAAGGGAGGCGCGGACATCCAGTTGAGCGCGGTCCCCTTCATGGCGGGGGTGAGGGAGCTCGCGTCCAACGACCTCTTCCCGAGCGGAAGCCGGCGCAATCACGCCGCCTTCCGAGAACAAGTCGACTGGGGCGGTATCGCCGAGATCGACCAGATGATGCTGTGCGACGCGCAGACGAGCGGAGGCCTTTTGGTCGCGATTCCGCCGGATCGTGCCGCGGGTTTCGAGTCGGGTAGTCGGTCCGCGCCCTATCCGGTCGCGAGAATCGGCACCATTAGCGGTCATGGATCCATTCGCATCCGCCCTTGAACAGGCCGCCGCGGTGCGGCGCCGCGAGGTCTCTTCGCGAGAGATCACCTCGGCGTACCTCGAACGGATCGGCAAGCTCAACCCAAGCCTCAACGCTTACGTTCTGATCACTCCTGAGCTGGCTATGGAGCAGGCCAGCGCCGCCGACGCAACGAACACCGGCCACCCGCTGTGCGGCGTGCCGGTCTCGGTTAAGGATCTGGTGTCGGTGGCTGGTTATCCGACGACGCTTGGCTCGAAGGCATTCGAGGACCTGGCATTCGGGGTCGATTTCTTTCCGGTAGCGCGCCTCAAGGAGGAGGGTTGTCCGATCCTCGGCAAGACGAATCTTTCCGAGTTCGGCACTCGTCCGACCACCGAGCATGGCCTCTTCGGAGCGACGCATAACCCGTGGCACCTCGGCTACTCGGCGGGTGGTTCGAGCGGTGGCGCGGCGGCAGCCGTCGCGGCCGGCCTTTGCGCGTTCGCGCATGGGTCCGACGGAGGCGGCTCTGTGCGAATCCCCTCCAGCTGCTGCGGCACGGTGGGCTTCAAGCCATCACGAGGGCGCATATCGGCCGGGCCGCTGTTCGGCGAGCACTGGGCTGGCCTGTCGACGGATGGCGCGATCTCGCGCACTGTCGCCGACGCGGCCGCCGGGCTCGACGCGATGGACGGCCATCTTTCAGGTGACGCGTACTGGGCGGACGCTGACGGTAGGTTTGCGGACGCCGCCAAGCCAAACGATCGCAAGCTGAGGATCGGCTTCACGGTCAGCTCGAGCGCAAGGGTGGATGACCAGGTGGTGGACTGCGTGCGAAAGGTCGCGAGCCTGTTGGAGGGTCTGGGCCACAGCGTGACGGAAGGCGGTCCGGACACCGAGCCGTTCCGCACGCCGATGCAATTGATCGTTGTGTCGGGAATCGCCTCGCTACCGATCGTCGACGAAACCAAGCTCGAGCCCTTCAATGCTTTAGGCATCGCGCTTGCCAGGCAGCTCACTGCAGTCGACTACGTGCGGGCAGTGGACGCCATCCGCGTTCACAGCCGGCAGGTGGTCAGCTTCTGGGACACGCACGACGTGCTCGTCACCCCGACCCTGCCACGGACCGTACCGCAGCTCAACACACTGGGCGCAGACCTGGCGACCGCAGGCGACGAGTACATGGATTTCGTCGCTTTCACCTTCCCGTACAACTGCACCGGTCAACCGGCTATCTCGCTGCCGCTCGGAATGGATGATGCCGGGCTGCCCATCGGCGTTCAGCTCGTAGGCGCTCCTCGTGGCGAGGCCGTCATCCTCGGCCTTGCCGCGGAGCTTGAGCAGGCTCAGCCCTGGATCGGGCGCCGGCCCGCGCTCCCCTGACCGTGTCCGGGCTGCGGGTTAGCGGGGGAGAGGCGAGAGGCCGGAAGCTCAAGGCGCCAAAGGGGATCCGGCCCACCCAGGGCATGGTCAAGCAGGCCATCTTCAACCTGGTCGGGCCGGGCATCGAGGGAGCCCATGTGCTCGACCTGTTCGCTGGGTCGGGAGCCCTCGGCATCGAGGCCCTGTCGCGGGGCGCGGCGGGCGTCACATTCGTGGACCACCAGGCCCGCGGTCTTGCTATCCTGCGCCAGAACTTGGAGTTACTCGGCCTCAAAGAGCGCTCGCGTATCTTCCGCGGAGACGTCGTGCGCTGGCTGGAGACGTCGCCCGACCAGGTGTCACGCGCGGGCCTGGTGTTTCTGGACCCTCCTTATGACGACGTCGTGCTCGATCGCGCCTTGCAGGTGCTCGACCGAAGCGCCGAAGACGTGATCGTCGTCGCGGAGCACTCGCGACGGCACCAGATGCCGGCGCTGGTCCGGCTCGAGGTCGACCGCGAGCGGCGCTACGGGGACACGATCGTCACGGTGTTCAAAGCTTGAACGCGCGCGTGCCGGGCGGCACACTCCGCCCGAAGGCCAAGACCGCCGTTTATCCCGGCAGCTTCGACCCGTTGACGAATGGACACCTCGACGTGGTCGACCGCGCGCTGGGGATCTTCGACAAGCTCATCGTCGCCGTGGCCGGCAACCCTGACAAGCGGCAGCCCCTCTTCACTGTGGAGGAGCGCATGCAGCTCATCAGGGCATCGCTGAAAGGTCGTGAGGGCGTCGAGGTGGCGAGCTTCACGGGGCTGACAGTCGAGTTCGCTCGCTCGCGGGGCGCGACAACACTGGTCAAGGGGCTGCGAGCCTACTCAGACTTCGACGCCGAGCTTCAGCAGGCCCTCATGAATCGCAAGCTCGCCCCTGACATCCATACCGTCTTCCTGATGTCGAGCTTCGCGCACATATACGTCTCGTCAAGTATCTTGAAGGACATCGCCAGCTACGGCGGAAACGTGTCCGACCTCGTTCCAGCCCCAGTAGCGAGAGCGCTCAAGGAGAAGTACAGATAAAGGTCGACGAGCTGCTAGACCGTATCGACTACCTGGTCCAGAACGCGCGCCACGTCCCGTTGTCCACGCAGGTGATGGTGAACGAGGACGAGATGATGGAGCTGATCGACCAGGTCCGGTTCAACCTCCCTGACGAGATCAAGCAGGCGAACTGGACCGTGTCGGAGCAGCAGCGCATCATCTCCGAGGCGCACGCCGAAGCTGCGCGCATCATGTCGCGTGCCAACGAGCGGGCAGAAGAGACCGCCTCCGAGCACGAGATCCTGCGGCGCGCAGAGCGGCACTCGGCTCAGGTGATCAAGGATGCGCAGGCGAAGTCCGACCAGATCATCCGCGAAGCCGAGGGCTACGCGATGGAGCAGCTAAAGCAGCTTGAAGCCCACCTAGGCCGCACACTGGCGACCGTGCGCCGGGGCGTCGAGGCGCTGCAGACCAACCAGCCGGCCGCCGATGACAGCACTGACCAAGCGACCGGTTCCTAGCGTCCGGTAAACTTCTCAAGCTCATGGCTCTACCAAAGGTCAAGCTGTCCAAGTCGAAGAAAGGGCGGCGCCGGTCCCATCTCGCGCTGGCGCTCGTGCAGATTCAGCCCTGCCCGAACTGCAAGAAGCCGAGACGGCCCCACACCATCTGCCCTAACTGCGGCCACTACGCCGGCCGCGAAGTCGTCAAGACGGAATAGCTGCGAAAGTCGCGTTCGTCTACCCCGGCCAGGGCTCGCAACAGCCCGGCATGGGAGCTGAGCTTCTCACTGATTCTGAGGTCGCCGACCTCTGCGACAGGTGCTCGTCAGCCGCCGATATCGACCTGCGCCGCCTTCTCACCAGCGCCGACGACGACGAGCTGCGGCTGACCCAGAACGCGCAGCCGGCGCTCTGTTTCGTTGGCCTGGGATTGACCTTGCTGCTTCGCCGCCGCGGCATCGAGCCGGCCGCGGCCGCCGGACATTCGGTTGGGGAGTACACGGCACTCGCCGCGTCGGGCGCGATCGGCGCGCCGCAGGTGATCAGGGCGGTCGTGGAACGAGGCAAAGCGATGGCGGAAGCCGCCCCAGCCGGCACGAGCTCCATGGCCGCTGTGCTCGGCCTTCACTCACAGGCCGTAGAGGTCGCACTGGCGGGCATGAACGACTGCTGGCCGGCCAACTACAACACCCCGACCCAGACCGTCATCGCCGGCACAACTGCTGGTCTCGAGGCGGCCACCAAGCGGCTGCAAGCCGCCGGCGCGAAGCGGGTGGTTCCGCTCAACGTCAGTGCAGCCTTTCACACGCCGCTGATGGTGCCGGCCGCTGAGCGGCTGCGGGCCGCGCTCGACGGGATCGAATGGCGCGCCCCACGCATCCCGGTCATGGCGAACCTCACCGGCAGGCCTCACCATGGCGGAGACCGGATTCCGCAGGTGATGGAGATGCAGCTTCGTTCGCCGGTGAGGTGGGCCGCTTGCGTTCTAACGCTTGCCGAGCTGGGCTGCGACACGTTCTTTGAAGTCGGACCGAAGCGCGCGCTGACGGGGATGATGCGCGAGCTCGCGCCCACCGCCGCAGCCGTCGCGATCGGCACGCCAGCAGCCGTCACCCTGGTCGACTTGACGGCTTAGCGTCGGACTTCGCGGGGAGGAGGCGGTGTAGAGTATTCGCAAGATGGAAACTCAAAAACTGAGCTTCGAAGATTTCAAGAACATCGTCGTCGAGCGCCTTGGGTGCGAGCCGGAGCAGGTGACGATGGACGCTTCTTTCCAGGAGGACCTCAACGCTGACTCACTCGACCTCGTCGAGTTGATCTATGCGTTCGAGGAGAACACCGGGCTGGAAATCCCCGACGAGGACGCGGAGAAGATCACGACCGTCGGGCAAGCGTGGGAGTACATCCAGGAGAAGGCCGCCTCATAGCACAGCCCCAGGCCGCACCCCTGGCCCCTCCCCTACAGCAGCTCCAGCAGAAGATCGGCATCCACTTTCGCGACCCGGGCCTATTGCTCGAGGCAGTGACACACAGCTCGTTCGCCAACGAGAGCCCGCACCTTTCGCCTCGCGATAACGAGCGCCTCGAATACCTCGGCGACGCCGTGCTGCAGCTCATCACAGCCGAGTATCTCTACAAGCATCATCCCGGTGCGGCAGAGGGGGAGCTGACGCAGACCCGCTCGGCGATGGTCAACACCAACACGCTGGCTCAACTCGCCGAGGAGCTCGACCTCGGCAGCTACCTTTACCTGGGCAAAGGCATCGCGAAGGGTGGCGGGCGCGCCTTGAAGTCGCTGCTCGCCAACGCATTCGAGGCGGTGCTCGGAGCGATGTTTCTTGACGCCGGCTACGACGCCGCATACCACTACTACTTGAATCGCTACCGCTCGCTGACGTCGCCTGTGCGGGACGAGAACTTCAAGGGACGATTGCAGCAGGTCGCGCAGGAACGGTTTGGCGAGACGCCCTTCTACGACAGCGAGGGGGCGAAGGTCGGAACCCATCGCGAGTACACGTCGGTCGTCTTCGCCGGTGCCGAACCGCTCGGTACGGGTCACGGGGCAAGCAAGCAGGAGGCGGAGCAGGATGCGGCACGGGCTGCACTGCAGAGCCTGCACGGCACCACGGCTGAGACAAGCCTGACCAAGCCGAAGAGGACACCCAGGCCGCGCTCGCGCCGGGCCCCACGCACGACGCCCAGTCTCGAAATTGAGGTTGCCCCGTCGATCCCGGAAGTCATCGCTCTCCCCGAGCCTCGCGTCGAGCCGGAGCCAGCACCGGAGGTTGTCCACAGCGAACCCCGAAGCCGCCAGTTCGGCGAACCCCTCGAGTAAGCGATTTCAACAGGTTGTGCCCGGGACTAAATCGACCCCTATATCTGCTACCTTACTGAGAACTTGTTCCTCCGCTCGCTGAGCCTGCTGGGCTTCAAGACATTCGCCCGGCCGACCGAGATCCGGTTCGAAGGCGGCGTGACGGCGATCGTCGGTCCCAACGGCTCCGGAAAGACCAACATCGTCGACGCTGTCAAATGGGTGCTGGGCTCCGGGCAGGCCCGGGACCTGCGCGGCAAGAAGATGGAGGAGGTCATCTATGTCGGGGGCGAACGGCGGTCGCGCGCCGCCTTCGCAGAGGTCACCCTCGTCTTCGACAACACCGCCGGTCGACTGCCGGTCGACTACCACGAGGTCGCCATCAGGCGGCGCGTCGAACGGGACGGCGTGAGCGACTACTTCCTCAACGGCACTCGCATTCGGCGGCGCGACCTCATACACCTGCTCGCTTCGACCGGCCTCACCGTGGACTCGTACGCGATCATCGACCAGCACAACATCGAGTCGATCGTCACGTGCTCACCGAGCGAGCGCAGGCAGCTTCTGGAAGAGGCGGCGCAGGTGCGCGGCGTCAAAGCTCGAAGGCAGGAGGCCCTTCAGCGTTTGAACGAGCTGGCCGCCAACCTGCTGCGGCTCGAAGACTTGCGGTCCGAGATCGAGCCTCGCCTGGAGGTCCTGCGCGTGCAGTCAGCCGCGGCGCGGGAAGCGTCTGAGGCGACAGACCGGCTCGAGCTGCTTCGAGGAAGCATCGTGTGGGAGGAATGGCGCGAGGCGCGGGACGCCCATCGACGTGCCACCTCGCAGGCGCTGGCTCTCGAGCGACGCTTGGCGGAGGCCCGCGAGCTCGCGCACTCGGCGGAAACGGAGTTCCAGGCAAGGCGAGCTGAGATCCAGGCCGCCCAGGATCGGCGCCTTGCACGCCAGCGCAACCTCGGTCACTTGCGACTGGAGGTGGCCGAGGCTGAGCACTCGCTCAGGCTGACGGAGGAGCGCGCGCAGAACACGGTCGCCCTGGCCGAGGGCGCGCGCCGCGAAGAGGCGGACAATCATTCGCTTTCAGGCGTAGCCGAGGCGCTTCGTGGTCAGCTGACGGCCGAGCTCGACCAGGCACGCCACGCACTGGAGAGCGTGGCGGAGGCGCCGCCCATCCCTGAAGCGCCGGACTCGGCGGAGGTCCAGCGGGCGCGCCGCGGCGCGGAGCAGGCTCGCCGGGGCGCCGGAGCCGCTTCGTCCACGATCGCCGCGCTGCGTACGCGCCGGGAGTTCCTGGAGGAGCAGTCCGCGCGCCTCGACAAGATGGCCCAGGCGGCGCAGCTCGTCCCCGATGCGGAAGCCCTTCTGGAGCGCGCCCGTCTGCAGTCCGCCGAAGCCGAA
Source organism: Candidatus Dormiibacterota bacterium (assembly GCA_036513135.1). Lineage (GTDB taxonomy): Bacteria > Chloroflexota > Dormibacteria > Dormibacterales > Dormibacteraceae > Palsa-870. The sequence goes on from DATBZP010000025.1 coordinate 14,225, forward strand.
TCCGCCGTCGTGATGGTGACGCGGCTTCGCTCTGAGCTGGACGGCCTCAACGCGCTCCGGCCCGAGCCGGCGCCCGGGCTGCTGCGGCTATCCGAAGTGGTCACGCCAGAAGCCGGTTACGAGGCTGCCTTTTCCGCCGTGCTGGGCCCGCTTGTCGACGCACTCGTCGCGCCGGATGAAGCGTCCGCGACCCGCGAGTCTCCAACCCGCCAGCTGACCGTGCTGTACCCGCTCCTTCCCCGCTTGCCGGGGAACGTATCGGGCGAAGCCGGAGGATGGGGAAACGCCGGAAGGGGGGATACAAGCCCGCAACATCCCGAAATACGACCTGGTTCGCTCTTCGAGCACGTGCTCTGCCAGGTCGGCTATGAAGAGGTCGCGCGGCGGCTGCTTGGACAGGTGGTCGTCGGCGAAGATGTCACGCTGTTGGGCGTCTATCGAGAACCGGGCCTGGTGCGAGCAGGCACCGATCCTCGGGTCGCGATCGACGTTCGGCGCCGGGAGCTTCGGGCTCGCCTCGAAGGTCTCGAGCCCGAAGCAGCGCATGCTCATGACACCGCGACACGCCTTAAGGAGGCCGAGACCGGACTCGCGGACCTGAGGACACGCTCGGCGGGCGCGTCCCGGTCGGAGGAGGTTGCGCAGATGCTCGAGTCGGCACGTGCCGCCGAGCTCGTCGAAGGGGCGAAGCTGGCCGACCTGGAGCGGGTCGCTCAGGCCGCCGAAGAGCACGCCGCAGCGCTGACTAAGGATCTCGAGTCGAGCCTGGAGGCCGTCGGGGAGGCTCACGCCGCGGCCCACCATGCCGAGCTCGACAGGGCTCGCTGGCGAGACCGCATCGACGATCTTCGTCGGCAGCTGGCAGCGGTCGGTGAGGATTTGGGCCGCTTGCATACCGCCGCCGAGCAACGGGGCACGCGCGTCGCCCAGGCTGAGGCTGCGGTCGCCGCCGCCACGGCGTCATTACCAGCACTCACCGCTGCTGCCGATGCCGCACGGGGTGCGCTTGCCACTGCGGAACAAGAGTCGCCGGAAGATGAAGCCGAGATGGCTGAAGGCGCGCGCCGCCTGGTCGAGCTCGAGGAGGCGCGCATCGATGCTCGGCTCAGGGCTGGCTCGCTGGAGGGCAACCTGGAGCTGATCGCGCGTGAATCCGAGCTGCTTTTTGCCCGCATGGAAGAGATTCGCACGCGCATGCCTGATGGCGTGGCGCCCGAGGAGGTGCCCGGCGGCAAGGCACGCGAGCGCGAGATGCGCGGGCTGGAGCGACGCCTCGAAGAGATCGGCCCGACCAACGCGCTGGCCGACAGCGAGTGCCGTGAGCTCGAGGAGCGCTTCGCGACGCTTCGCATCCAGCTCGAGGACATCGCGGCGGCCCGCGTTGATCTCGAGCAGCTGATCGGCAAGCTGCGCGAAGAAGAGGAGTCGCGCTACGAGGCGGTCTTCGGAGCTGTCGCCGCCAACTTCCAAGAGTACTTCTCTCAGCTCGCGCCGGGCGGACACGCCACGCTGAAACATGCGGACGGGGACGACGGGCCTCGCTCGGGGGTCGAGATCCTGGTCCAGCCGCCACGCAAGCGGCTGCAGAACGTAACGCTCCTGTCAAGCGGCGAACGGTCGCTCGCAGCACTCGCGTTGGTGCTCGCGCTGGACGAAGTCAACCCGAGCCCCTTCACAGTCCTCGACGAGGTCGACGCGGCACTCGACGACGCCAACGTCGGCCGGTTCGGCGAGATGCTGGCGCGGCTCGGCACCCAGCGCCAGTTCCTGGTCATCACCCACAACCACGTGACCATGTCTCACGCCTCAACGCTCTACGGCATTCACCTCGACGAGAGCGGGTCGTCGCATCTGGTCTCGGTTCGGCTCGAGGACATTCGTAAGCCAGTTGCACGCGCCGCCAGCACCGCACAAGCGGGCTGAGCGGCGGGGCATTAGCCGCGAGCGTTTGGAATCGCGTCAGCGGCCGCACCCGCAGCGCCTTGGCGGCGGGGCTTCGCTCGCTCAAAGCACCGCTCGCGCCGGGCTATTACCAGGAGCTGGAAGAGGTGCTGGTGTCGGCCGACATGGGGCCGGCGATGGCGGCACGCCTCGTCGCGGGTGTGCGGGCCCGCGCCCCGCGTACGCGCGAAGAAGCAGCCGACGGCCTGGTTGTCACCGCGCTTTCGTTGATGTCGGCGCGTCCCCGCGCCCTCGACCTGAGCGGGCGGCCGGCATGCCTGCTTTTCTACGGTATCAATGGTGCAGGCAAGACGACGTCTGTCGGCAAGCTCGCATACCTGCTCAAGCAGCAGGGCCGCAGACCCCTTGTCGTGGCGGCGGATACGTACCGCGCAGCCGGCATTGAGCAGATGACAGCCTGGGCCCAGCGTGCCGGCGTCGACCACTTCGCAGGCAAAAGCGGCGCCGACCCAGCTTCCGTCGTGTTCGATGGAATCCATGCCGCTCGCAGCCGAGGCAGCGACGTGGTGCTGATTGACACCGCCGGCCGCCTGCAGACGCAGCGCAACCTGCTCGAGGAGCTCGCCAAGGTCGCGCGAGTCGCGAGCAAGGCGCTCGAGGGTGGCACCTACGAGTCACTGCTGGTCCTTGACGCGGTGCTGGGTCTCACGAGCCTCGTGCAGGCGACAGTATTCAACCGAACGGTCCCGCTGACAGGTCTGGTCCTGGCAAAGCTGGACAGCAGCGCCAGGGGTGGAGCGCTCATCGCAATCGAGTCTCTACTCGGCGTCCCGGTCAAACTGGCCGGCGTGGGGGAGGCCATCGACGACCTCGTACCCTTCGAACCGCAGGCCTTCGTGCGTTCGCTCTTCGAGAGCTGATCGGTGCCCGTCGCGGACCCTCACTGTCACACCGTCGCGTCGGACGGCATGGTCACGCCGGCGGAGCTGGTCGATGCAGCAGTCAAGGCACACGTCGACCTGATCGCCGTGACCGACCACGACACCATGGCGTGTGTCAAAGAGGTGCAGCAGCGCGGCGAAGGTTCGGGATTGATCGTGGTCGCCGGCCAGGAGATCACCACCAAGTGGCCCGCCCAGACGCATGTCATCGGGTGGTTTCTCGAAAAGCCTGTAAGACGCGGTATGTCGTTGGAAGACACCGTCGCCGCGATCCACGACCAGGAGGGGCTTGTGATCATCCCGCACCCGTTCATGCCGGTTTTCTTCGGCTCGATCCAGCCCAGCATGCTGCGGCGACTCCTCGAGCGCCATCGCGTCGATGGCATCGAGATGATGTTCACCGTGCCAATCGGCGCTCGGCGCAGGCGGCAGCTCGATGCGTTCTATGAGCGCAACAGCGAACGGTTGGGCGCCGCCATCGGGGGCAGCGACTGCCACTTCGGTGCCCATGACATAGGACGGGTGCTGACCGCGTACGAAGGCGATTTCAGGACCGCAGTCCGGCTGCGCGCGACTCGGCCGCAGGCAGGGCGTCGACAAGTTCACGTGCCGGCCGGCATGGCGCTTCGCCAACAGTGGCGCGCGTTGGTGGACCTACCGCTCAGGCGACTGTTTGGCCAGCTCTAAGAGGACCTCGTGAACCGCCGGCGCAGCGGCCAGGATATTGCCGGTCTCAACCCATGTGTCGCCCCCTGACCAGTCAGTGACCCGACCGCCAACCTCGATCACCAAGGCTGCACCAGCCGCGACGTCCCAGGTGTTGAGGCCGAGCTCAAAGTAGCCGTCGAAGGTGCCGGCGGCGGTCCAGGCCAGGTCGAGGGCGGCAGCGCCGGCGCGTCTCAAGTCCTCGAACCGCTGCAAGGCACCTTCCATCACCGGCCGGTAGCGCGGCATGAGCTCCTTGGCGCGGAATGGGAAGCCGGTCGCGACCACGGACTTCGACGGCTCTAGAGCGCGAAGTCCCGGCAGCCGCTCGCCGTTCAAAGTCGCCCCCTTACCTCGGGAGCCCGCGAACTCCATCTTGAGAAACGGCGCGATGACCACACCCGCGACGGGGACACCCCCATCCAACAGGCCAACCGAGACGGCGACCACGGGGAATCCACGGGTGAAGTTGGTGGTGCCGTCCAGCGGATCGACGGCCCACATCGCTCCGGCACGGGTGCCTCCGCGCTCTTCGGCGAGGACGGCCATGCCGGGCGTCTCGCGGGCCAGCACCTCGAGGATCGCGGCCTCGGATTGGCGGTCGAAAGCGGTCACATAATCTCCCGCCCCCTTCACGTCGGCCGGGCCGCCAGGCCGCATCAGTCCTCCGTCGATGAGAGCGCGCGCGCCGGCGCGCGCGGCGCGCAGGGCTACTGGCAGGAGGTCGTTCAGGCCTTCGTGTCCTCGAGGCCGAGGCCGAACATCGCTTCCAAGTCGTGAGTGGAGAACTGCTGGAACGCGACCATCGTCTGCGTGCGCTCGATCCCTTCGAGCCTGGTCAGGTGCTGCGTCACGACCTTGGCCAGGTCGTCGTGCTCTCGCACCCGGACGATGGCGACGAAGTCCCACTCGCCGGTCACCGTGTACACCTCGGCGACACCCTGGACCGCGGCCAGGTCCGATCCCAGGTGAGCCAGTCCTTCGCGAGTGGACTCGACGAGGATGAAAGCGGTGAGCACAGCCCGAGTCTAGGCCTTAGCCCGGATCGGAACCATCGCGCCCGTCGCCTCACCGTACGCCCAAACGTCCATGTCGCCATAGGGGATGCCGTGGTGGCCCAGGATCGTGCACACGTGCGTGCGGTGGTCGTTGCCGTGGTGCAGCGCCTGGAGGAGTAGAACGCCGACCTGGACCCTCTGGGCTCCCGCCTTCCACTTGGAGTCGACGGTCGCGTTGCTCTTGGCGCGGCTCGCCGCTGCGATCAGCTGATCCCCGCTGCTGACAGCTTGCCGCCTAAGGACGGCCATGCCGGGGAATTTGTGGCGCACCGTGAAACGACCCTCATCGCCTCCTAGCCGCCAGAGGTATCGACGCTCGGCGCCGACCAGGTGCTGCCAGGTGGCGGCGATCGTTCCATAGGTGCCCGGGGAGGTCAGCTGGAGCTGCTCGTCCGACAGCTCCGCGCAGACATCCAGCAGGTGCAGGTTCGCCCACCTGTGATAGCGGAATGCTTCGATCCACAGCTCGTCCAACGCACCCCGGATTCTATCTTGGTAAGCTGTCAAGGCATGGCCCTTGACACGCTGGCGGCGCGCGGCCGTGCTTTGGCCCTCTACGAGCGGTATGGGGTGCTGCTGACCGACCACCAAAAAGAGGTCGTGGACCTCTACCTTCGGAGTGACTGGTCGCTAGCCGAGATCGCCGATCACCAGGGCACCTCTCGTGCCGCCGTCCACGACATCGTCCGCCGGTCGACTCAGGCGCTGCAGGAGTACGAGCGGCGGCTTGGCCTGCTGGCTGAGTCGGCTCGAAGGCGGCGCGCCCTGGACGCAGTCGAGCGCGAGCTCGACGGACTGAGGCGGCGCATTGCGCGGCTCGAGGGCGCGGTCTAGATGTTCGAAGCTCTAAGCGATCGCCTGGCCGCCGTCTTGAAGAAGATTTCGGGACGCGGCACGCTAAGGCCAGAAGATGTGGACGCCGGCTTGCGAGAGGTCAGGCTCGCCCTGCTCGAGGCCGACGTCAACTTCAAGGTGGTCAAGGAGTTCGTCGAGCGCGTCCGTGCTCGCCTTGTGGGAACCGAGACTGCGCCGGGCCTGACCGCCCCACAGCAAGTCATCAAAGCGGTGAACGCCGAGCTGGGGGAATTGCTCGGCGCCAACTCGGAAGGCCTGCGCTACGCCTCCGCACCGCCAACCGTGCTGATGCTCGTGGGGCTGCAGGGTTCGGGCAAGACGACGACCACCGTGAAGCTGGCGCTGCTTGCGCGGCGTGAAGGCCACAAGCCGCTGGTCGCAGCCCTCGACCTGAGGCGCCCGGCGGCTGTAGAGCAGCTGCGGACCCTGGCTGTTCAAGAGCAGGTGGCCTTCTACTCGGGAGAAGGCGCGGTGGAGGTCATCGCCGCCGGTGCGATCCAGGAGGCCAAGCGCCTCGTGTGCGACGTCGTGATCCTCGACACCGCCGGCCGCCTGCACGTGGACGGCGAGCTGATGCAGGAGCTCAAGCGGCTGAAGGCCGCGGTTCCCGTGACCGAGACCCTGCTGGTCGCGGACTCGATGACCGGCCAGGAGGCAGTGAAGATCGGCGAGGTCTTCGGTGGCGAGGTCGGGCTTGACGGCGTGATCCTCACGAAGCTTGACGGCGATGCGCGGGGCGGAGCCGCCCTATCGCTTCGTGTGGCGACCGGCCAGCAGATCCGCTTTGCAGGGACAGGGGAGAAGCCACATGACCTGGAGGTTTTTCACGCCGAGCGGATGGCGTCTCGGATCCTGGGCATGGGTGACGTCCTCACCCTGATCGAGCGAGCCGAGCGCACGCTCGACAAGGAAAAGGCCGTCCAGGTCGAGCGACATCTGCGCGCGGGCCAGCTGAGCTTCGATGATCTGCTGGCGCAAATGCAACAGCTGCGCAGCATGGGCTCGCTCGAATCCGTGCTCGACATGATCCCAGGTGGCGGCGCTCTTAAGAATCAGGTCGCCGGCGCCAACACCGAGCAAGAGGTCCGAAAGATGGAGGCCATCATCCTGTCGATGACCAAGCGGGAGCGTGCGCATCCCGAGGTCATCGATGGCGCGCGCAAACGGCGAATTGCGCGCGGCAGCGGGGTCGAGCCTGCGGACGTGAACAAGGTGTTGAAGGCGCGGGAGGCGATGCAGAAGCTCGCCAAGCAATTCGGTGCGGTCAACCGCAAAGGCAAAGCCGTGGGCCTTCCACGGCTGTTCGGAAAAGGAGGCACAGGTTGGTAAAGATCAGGTTGAGGCGGATGGGGGCGAAAAAGCACCCCTTCTACCGCCTCGTGGTGGCGGACGCGCGCTCGCCGCGCGACGGCCGGTTCATCGAGCACCTCGGCTACTACGATCCGATGACAGACCCGGTGCAGATCAAGATCGACGGCGACAAAGTCGTGCGCTGGCTCCAGCAGGGCGCTCAGCCCACGGAAGCCGCGCGGAGCCTGTTGAAGCGGGAGGGGATTCTTGAGCGACTTGCAGAGACAAGGAAGTCGACCGCCTCGGCGTGACGGCGGCCACGGTTCTTACAACCGCGGCGGTTTCCGGCGTGATCGTCCAGAAGGCCCAGCCGGTCCAGGTGTGGACTACCGAGCGTTGGTGGAGTACGTGGCCCGCGCGCTCGCCGACAAGCCGGATGAGGTCCAGGTGGAGTCTTTCGAGCGGGGCGGCGGAACTGTCGCGATCAAGGTCAAGCTGGCGGACGGCGACGTTGGGCGTTTCATCGGCAAAGCCGGGCGCAACATCGAAGCCATCCGCACGCTGGTCAGGGTCGCGTCCCTTCGTGACCGCAAGCGCGTCTTCGTCGACCTCGCCAATGCACCCGTGCCTGGGCACGAGCCGCGGGCAAGGGGGGAGGGCGGAGGTGCGCACAGATGATTCGCGTCGGTCAGGTCACCGGCGCTTACGGAGTCGACGGCGCTGTCAAGGTGCATCCCTTGACGGACTTCGAGGACCGATTCAGTCCTGGAGCGAACGTCTTGCTTGAAGGAGCAAAGCACGAGGTCGAGTGGAGCCGTCCGGCTCACCCAGGCCTCGTCGTGAAGTTTCGAGGCATCGACAACCGCACGGTCGCCGACCTGTTTCGTGGGCGCTACCTCGAGATCCCCGAGGATGCGGCACGCCCACTCGCCGAAGGCCGCTTCTATCACCACCAGGTGGTCGGCCTTGCCGTTCTGACGAGCTCAGGTCAACCCCTCGGCACGATCGCCGAGGTCCTTGAGCGCCCGGCCAACGATGTCTGGGTCAGCCGCGATGGAGCCGTCGAGCACCTCATCCCGGCGACGAAAGACGCGGTGGTGCAGGTCGACGTCGCCGGCGGCCGCGTCGTGGTCGCCGATTGGCTTGTGAGAATCGAGGACGCGCAAGAAACAAGCGGATGAGATTTGACGTAGTGACCATCTTCCCGGCGATGTTCGCCCCGGTGTTTCACCAGGGCGTGGTCGGTCGCGCACTCGAGCGGGGGTTGATCGAGCTGCACGCCCACGACTTGCGGGATCACACTCACGACCGCCACCGGCAGGTCGATGACATGCCGTTCGGCGGGGGTCCGGGCATGGTTCTGAAGCCGGAGCCCGTGATCGAGGCAGTCGAATCGATTCGCCCGCACAATCCCGGGCCCGTCGTGCTCATGGAGCCATGGGGCGAACGCCTCGACCAGCGGCTCGCGGAGAGCCTGGCCGCTGAGCCGGGCTTGATCATCGTGTGCGGCAGGTACGAGGGCATCGATGATCGCGTCCGGACGGCGTTGAGCGCACGCGAGGTCTCAATCGGCGACTACGTGCTGAGTGGCGGTGAGATCCCGGCCATGGTCCTGATCGACGCTGTCGCGCGTCTTGTGCCCGGGGTCGTCGGCGATCCCGAGTCGCTGACTCAAGACAGTTTTTCAAACGAACCGTCCGGATGGCCGCAGTTCACGCGGCCGGCCGAGTACCGGGGCATGAGCGTCCCCGACGTGCTTCTTTCCGGCGACCACGCTCGCATCGGCCAATGGCGCCGTCAGCAGGCAAGCCAAAGACATGTTTCACACACCAAGGAGTTGAAGAAGACATGAACGTGATCCAGCAACTCGAAAAGGAGCAGGAGAAGGAAAAGGTGCCCGCCCTTCGCGCGGGCGACACGGTGCGCGTGCACGCCAAGGTCGTGGAGGGGACACGGGAGCGCATCCAGGTGTTCGAGGGCACGGTGATCCGCGTCACGGGCGGGGGCCTACGCCAGAACTTCACCGTGCGACGCGTGACGCACGGGGTCGGGGTCGAGCGCACCTTCATGATCCACTCGCCTCGCATCGACAAGATCGACGTCCTGCGCCATGGCGACGTCCGCCAGGGCAGGCTGTACTACTTGCGCGGCAAGGTGGGCAAGGAAGCCCGCATCCGTGAGCGGAGGCGTCTGATTCGAGAAGATGAGGCGGAGCAGCCGGCACCCGAGGCCGCCGAGACCACCGAATCCGAGGAGTAGCTTCTTCCTGTAAAGGGCCTGGTGCCTGGAGCCCGCGCTCGCTAACCTCGATCTGATGACTGAAGACGGGTCCCCGCTTTGAGGCCGCTGCTGTGGCGCTACGAGCGTATGGCGAGCTCGATGGGCTACCGGGTGGTCGCCGGGGTCGACGAGGTTGGCATGGGGCCGCTCGCCGGGCCCGTGGTCGGCGGCGCGGTGGTGCTCCCGATCGGCGTGCGCATTCCAGGTCTGGACGACTCGAAGCTCCTCACGCCCGCCGAACGTGACCGTGTTGACGCGATCATCCGCAGGCGGGCGCTCGCGTTCTCGGTGTGTGCTGTCGACCACGCGCAGGTAGACAGCCTCGGGCTCATCCGCGCCAGGCACCTTGCGACGGCTGGCGCGGTCGCCGGCTTGAGGGTCTCGGCGGAATACCTGCTGGTCGACGCGTGGGACGTGCCCGACGCATCGCTACCTCAGATGGCGATCGTTCGTGGGGATCGCACGTGCGCATCGATCATGGCGGCGAGCATCGTGGCGAAGGTGGCTCGTGATGCGGCGATGGTCGAATTCGACCAGGTCTACCCCGGCTATGGGTTCGCCGACCACAAAGGCTATGCGACCCCAGCGCATCGCGCCGCGATCCAGCGCCTCGGCCCCAGCCCGATCCACAGGACTTCATGGGCGCCCTTTCGCGAATCCGCCCTTCTCGGGTAGCCCGGGAGCTCGGGCGCGCTGGGGAGAGGGCCGCGGCCGACCTGCTCCGAAGGCGGGGTTACGAGGTTCTCGGCGCCGGTTTCATGGCCAGACGGGGCGAGCTGGATCTCGTGTGCCGCCGCGCCGACGAGCTGGTCGTGGTCGAGGTGAAGACGCGCACGGACGAGTCATTCGGCACTCCGCTCGAGGCCGTCGGGTCGCGCAAGCGGCGCGCATTGATGGCGGCGGCGGCGGAATATCGCGCCCTCGCCGGATGGCGTGGCCCGATCCGCTACGCGGTGGTCGGCTTGGTCGTCAATCCTGATGGGGGTTTCAAGGCCGACCTGATCGAGGACCCGTTCGACTGATTGTGCTCAGGCCGGTGCGATCGAGTCCTCGTAATCGCGCAGCCGCGAATTCGCGAACCACAACAAGGTGCCGACAATCGTGGCTGCTCCCGCCACGAGGGCCAGCCCAGCCGCCCACATCAGAGCGCCGATTGCCGGGGTGGAAGGGAGAGGGCCGAGGTGCGCGGTGCCCGCGGCGGCACCTAAGCCGAAGACGAAAAGCGCGAAGGCCCCGAGGCTGAGCAGGCCGAACCCAAGCGCGCCGCCTATACCGGCCAGCGTCCCCAATAGTCCGACCGCCCGGCGGTCATCCGTCGCATCAAATCGGGGGTCGATGCCGCCGGCGGAGACACCGATCGAGACGAAGCCGATACCCAGCCAGACCACGATGACGGCCAGCTCCGCGACCTGCGCGATTCCGCTTCCGCTGGCGGCGCCGAGAACGACGCTGAACAAGAGCGTGAGGGCAAGGACCGGCGCCAGCGTCAGCAGGACCTTGGCTCGCATCACCTGCCACATCGTCATCGGCGCCATTCGAAGCAGCTGAAAACCGCGCCGTTCGCTCGGTATTGAAGGCGTGGCGAGCGCGGAGGCCATGAACATCGAGATGAACGCGACCAGGAAGACCTCGGTCCAGAATCCGTTGATTCGAGAAGGACGGAAGAAGGTGAAGGCGTATCCGATGGGGAAAAGCACGGCGGGCAGCAAGCGGCTCAGCCGTCGGATGTCGCGCCGGTAGCTGAGCCAGTCCTTGACCGCTATGGCTTGAACGGGTGATGCGGCGCCCTGTTTGGCGACCGATGCCGCCCGCTTGGCCGGGCCGCGTCTCCAAACAGCCTGCGGTCCACCAAACACGCCGAGACCAGCGAGCAGGGTGTGCCGATACAGGATTTCGGCAGCTGCGGTCAACAGGCCGGCGAGGGCCAGCAGCAAAATCAACCAGGCCGCAGCCGCGGTGGCATTGCCTGCGACGACGGCGCTCAACGCGTGACCCGGCCAGGCAGAGGGAAGCCACCCTACTTGCTGCGCAACCGCGGTCAGGTTCGAGAGGTCTGGCCGGCTCTGAGGCGAGAAAGACTGCCGCAAGTTCACGTTCCACGCTAGGTAGAAGCCGGCGCCGGCCAGGCCCGCGACCGCCGCGGCCACATCCCGCGCAAGTCGAGCAGGAATCCACTGCAGCACCAGCGACATGAGGATGGACTGCAGAGCAGTCACGACCAGCACCTGGACGAAGACCAGGATCACCGCGAGCGGGAAGAACGCAAACGGGGCGCCGGAACCGACGCCGACGCCGAGTGTGCCCATCAGGAGGAGGGAGCTGATCAACAGGTTGGCGCTCATCGCCAAGAGAAGCCTGGCGATGAACATGTCGACCGGACGGATGGGTGCCAGCACGAGCAGAAGCAGGTCGCGCCCGACGAAGAACGACGCGATCACCGTCGGAAAACCGACGACGAGCATCAAGACCGAAAGAGCGGTGAAGCCCGCGGCCAGGATCGAGTCGCGGGCGCTCGGTAGGAACTCCCCCGCCGTTGCGCCGACGGCGAAGGCGCCGCCGCCCAGGGCCACCGCAGCCACAACCAGGAATAGGGCGAGGAGAGCAAGTCGCACCGGGCTGCGCTTCAGCAGGCGATTCCGCAACGCGACGAGCTCCGCCCTTAGGATCGTCTTCGCTGCAGACCCACTCATTGCTTGGGGGCGAGGAGGCGCTCGATGAGCTCCCTCGATTCTGGCCCCGCCGTGAGCTTCAGGAACAGGTCTTCGAGGCTTGCCTGTTCAGAGCCGGCCTGCGCCCGCAGCTCTTCGATCGTCCCGGTCGCCACGATATGGCCCCGGTCGATGATCGCGACGCGCCGGCACAGGGCCTGGGCGACCTCCAGGATGTGCGTCGAGAGCAGCACCGTGGTGCCGAGCGCGGCCAGCTCCTCGAGGAGATCTTTCACGAGCCGGGCGGAGCGTGGGTCGAGACCGTTGGTCGGTTCGTCGAGCAGCAACACCGAAGGCTCGCGGATCAGAAGCGACGCCAGGCCGATCTTCTGACGCATCCCATGGCTGTAGGCCCCGATCAGCTCGCCATCGCGGCCCGCAAGCTCGAAGAGTCCAAGCAGGCGCTCCATCCGCTGCTGGCGCTCGGGGCCGCGTGGCATCCGATAGAGGTCGGCGATGTAGTTGAGAAACTCGCGCCCGGTGAGGTGCGGGTGGACGAACGGTTCTTCGTCGAGGTAGCCGAGCTTCGCCTTGGCCTGGAGAGGCTGAGCGAAGATGTCGATCCCGTCGATGAGAGCTGTTCCCGACGTCGGGGTCAGCAGGCCGCACAGCATGCGAAGCGTGGTCGTCTTGCCTGCGCCGTTCGCGCCCAGGAACCCGACGATCTCGCCGCGGCGGATCTGGAAGCTCACGCCGTCGACCGCTCTGATCACGCCGTAACGCTTGACGAGGTTCCGAGCTTCGACCGTGATGTGACCGTCGGGGGCCGGCGAGACCATGACCCCGCAGCGTACCAGTGCGTCTGTTGTGGTTAGTCAGGTTCTCGTGCGGGAAGACCGAACGTGACCGTCGGCGGGATGGTCAGCATTCGACCGTCATCGCTTCGGACCAATTGCCCGCTCCCCTGATGCACCATCCAGTGATGCCGGTGACACCGTGAGAATGAGGAAGGCGGATTGGTTCGCCGCGCGATCCCGCTCTACCTCCAGTGCCGGTCGAGCTCTGAGGCGTACGTGCGGCCGATACCGTCCGCATTCGTGAGCAGCCAGTTATCGATGCGTCGCGTTCCTCGGGGCTTCTCGTGCGAGACCAGCAGCTCCTCCATCAGTCCCTGCAGCTCCTGTCGCGTGAGCATCACGTCGTGGACGTACGCGGCAACGATGTCTCCGGCCCACAGTGTCAACCTCGGCGGCAGATAGACGAACCGCGGCCGGCGCCCGACCGCGATCGCGATTCCCTCGACTAGCTCCTCGTAGGTGACGGTGTCCGGTCCCGCGGCATCGACGCTGAGGTTGTCCGTTTGCTCGGCAGCCCAGGTGGCGATCTCAGCCACGTCTTCCCCAGCCACAGGCTGGACGCGATACGTTCCGGACCCCGGGATGGCGAAGATGGGCATACGTCTCAGCAGCCAGGCGATGTTGTTGATCAAGATGTCGCCGGTCCCGAACACGAGGGTCGGTCTGACGATCGCCCACCGCAACCCAGAGGTGCGGACGATCTCCTCCGCGCGTGCCTTGCCGGCGTAGTAGTCCAGGTGAGATTCGACGGAGGGATTGCTGACTGAGATATGCACGATCTTGCGCACGCCGGCCTCGGCCGCCGCGCCGACCAGCGTCCTGGTATTGGCGATGGCGTCGCCGAAGTTCAGCCGGCCGTGACGGAAGCGCACCCAGTACGTGTTGTAGAGAACCTCGGCGCCGCGCAGGCTTTCGACCAGGGCTGCGCGGTCCGTGAACTGGAGCGGCGCAACGTCGACCTTGATGTCCTCGGTCCCCGGACGTTGGGGGTGGTTGGTCAGGGTTCTAACGCGCCGCTCTTCCGCGAGCAGGCGGCGGGCGATGAATCGCCCGGTGAAGCTGAAAGCGCCTGTGACGACGTCGAATCCCGGTTCCATCGCCGGTTTGATGACCGGTTCCACAGCGGGTTCAACCACGGGCTCCATCGAGTCCATCAAAAGGGAAACCGAGTCAGGTCGTAGGCGAGCGAGCCTGGCTTGACGCGCCCGGAGATCACGACTCGCGGCCTGTGCCGGATCGCTTCCGCCGGGTGTACCTCGGGCCGAAGGCCGTTGAAGATCGGGAAACGCAGCGTTCCGTCGGGCGACCATTCCGAGTAGCGGATGCTCACGACAAGGTCGGGCCGCACCCAGTGGACGGGCTTGGTCATGACCGGTGGAGGATCGAGAGGCGATTCCTCGGTCGCGAGCTGGGCGAGCGCATCGCAAATCGTGTCTGTCGCCGCATCGTCATAGCCTCCGCCCACCGTCCCGCAAGGCAGCAGGCGCTCGTCCTCGTGGTACCCGACCACCAGCGCGTCGAACGGTTTGTCTCCCAACCAGCCGATGACTACGAAGTCGTCGGACTTGACAGCTTTGACCTTGAGCCAGAACGGGCTTCGCTGGCCTGGCACGTAGGGACTCAGCTTGTGCTTGGCGACCACGCCCTCGAGGCCGCGCTCGAGGCAGGCTTCGAACAGCTCGACGCCATCCTCCTCGATGTGGTCTGGAACGAAGATGTGGCCGCCGGCCTCGACCGCCTTGCTCAATCGCGCCCGCCGGCGGTGGACCGGCTGCCGGAACAGCGGCTTCTCCTCGAGGTAGAGCGCGTCGAAGGCGAGGTAGGCGGTCGGGATCTTGTCCTTCAGCTCCGCGCCGCCCGCCAGCCGCTCGCGCAGGCGGGGGTAGTCTGGCCGGCCCTCGTTGTCGGTTGCCACCAGCTCGCCGTCGATGACGCTTCCGGGCGGGATGCGCTTGGCCGCCGCTGCCACTTCTGGCAGATCTGCAGTGATGTCTTTTAGACCGCGGTCCTGTAGTCGGACGCGCCCGTCCAGGTCGCGGAACACAATGCAGCGCAATCCGTCCCACTTCACCTCGAACAGGTAGTCGGGCGAGCTGAACGGCGCCTCAGCCGAGGCGGCCTGCATCGGCCGCATCTCCGCCGGAAGGCTCTCGAGGTCGATTTGAAGCTGGTCGGAGTCCTGCATCCAGCCTCAGATTAGTTAAAGCCTCCAGGCAAGCGGGGGCATGGTCTCAAGGGACGGAGGCGCGACCCGAGCTGGTCGGCCGGTAGCTAGGACGCTTTGCGGCGTGCCCTCGTCGTCGCGGCCGGCGCGCGCTTTTGAGCGGCACGCGATTTCTTCGCCGCCTCGACCGACGCGCGAAGCGCCTCCATGAGGTCCATGACCTTGGCGGTCTGAGGCGCCGACGGGGCCTCGATGACCTCGCCGTCGATCTTCGCCTGCACCACCTTCATGACCGCCTCGCGATACTCGTCCTTGTAGCGGCTGGGGTCGAACGTGTCGGCCAGGCTCTCGATCAACGCCTTCGCCATCTCGAGCTCCTTGGGGTTGATCTTGACCTCGCCCTCGAGTCCCTTCAGGCCCTCCGCCGACCGGATCTCGTCAGGCCAGTTCAACGTATTCATCAGGATCCCGGCACCGTTCGGGTGGAGGGCGCACAGGTGCTCGCGGTCGCGTAGCGCGATCTTGGCGATCGCCATGCGGCCGGTCGCCTCGAGCGCCTTGCGCAGGAGTTGATATGGCTTCTTGCCGAGCTCCTCGGGCTCCATGTAGTACGCGTTCTTGAAGTAGAGGCCGGGCTCGACATTGTCGGTCGGCACGAATTCTTCGATGTCGATTGAGTGGGCGGTGGCCAGCGGGAGGTTGTCCAGGTCCTTTTCATCGATGATCACGTAGCGGTCCTTGCCCACCTCGTAGCCCTTGAGGATCTCGCCAAAGCTGACCTCGTGGTCGCCCTCCGAGCACCAGCGCTTGTAGGAGATCGGCGCCCTGTGGTCGGGGCACAGCTGCCGGAACGAGACCTTGGAGGTCGACTCCGTAGCGTTGTAAAGGCGGATCGGAATCGAGACCATCCCGAACGAGACGACGCCTTTCCACATAGATCTCGGCATGGCGACGCAGTTTACCTCCTGTTACTGCGGTTGGCTACTTTGCGTGGGTATGCCTCCCCCTGGCGCGGCAAGGAGGTCGTCGCATATCTCGGCGGGATGCGCGGCGGCGCCGACCTGACGGTGGTGCCGATGAGCAATCGGATCGTCGTTGTCTTGCCAGGCCCCGTTCGGGCCCAGACAACCAAAGGCCTCTTGCTGCGCCACCTCGAGATCCAGCTCGAAGAGCCCTCGACCAAGCCCGTAGGCCTTGGAGAGTTTCGAGGGCCGTATCGCCGTAACCGTCGCTTCCCGCAGCATAGTAGTCGCCGTGCAGCTGGGCGACTTCGAGCTTTACCTCTTGATCGCCGGACGATGGAAGGCCGACGGTGGCCTCATGTTCGGTGTCGTCCCGAAGGTGCTGTGGGAGAAGCAGAAGCCCGCGGATCAGAACAACATGATCGAGTGCGCTTGCGTCTGCGTCATTGCGCGCATCAACGGCCGTGTCATCGTCTGTGAAACTGGCATCGGCACGAAGCTCAGCGAGAAGCGAGCCCAGCAGGTTGCGCTGCGCGAACCTGAAGGTCTACTCCATTCCCTTCGGGATTTGGGCATCCAGCCTGACGAGGTCGATGCCGTGATCACGACCCATCTCCACTGGGACCATGCCGGCGGCCTGACGCGGCGGAATGAGCGGGGCGGCCTGGAGCTGACATTCAAGCGAGCGCGCCACTTCATCCAGCGCACCGAGTGGGACTTCGCGCTCCACCCGGACGTGCGAAGCCAGTCGGGTTACATCCAGGACGACTTCACGCCGCTGGCGGACGGCAACAAGCTCGTCGAATACCTCGACGGGGACGCGGACGTCATGCCGGGCGTGCACATCCGCCATGTGGGCGGTCACACGCCGGGCAGCCAGGTCTTGGTCATGCGGTCGGGCGAGCTGGCATGTGCGGTTACGGGCGACCTCGTGTGCCAGACGCCGCACCTCAAGGTGCCGTGGAACATGTCAGCGGACATCGAGCCGCTGCGCGTCTTCGAGCAGAAGGCACGGCTATTGGAGGAAGCGCAAAAGCACCGTTGGCTGTTGGTGTTGAGCCACGAACCAGACCAGCCCGCGGGTTACCTGGAGGAAGGCGGTCGCTGGATCCCCGAACGACGTCTCGGGTGAAATTCACCACCAGCGACGGTCGCAAGCTCACCTACCGGCGGCTCGGTGCCGGCCCGATGCTGGTCATCCATCCGGGAGGGCCGGGTTTCACCTCGGCCTACCTGGGCGACCTCGCCGGCTTGTGGGAGCGGTACACGTTGGTCATCCTCAACCCGCGCGGCACGGGTGGCTCGGACCGGCCGGCGGATCGAGGCGCATACCACCTGGACGATTACGTATCGGACCTGGAGGAGCTGCGCCAGCACCTCGGGCTTGAGCAGATGCTGCTGCTCGGCTACTCGCACGGTGGCCTCGTGGCACAGGCTTACGCCTCGGCGCATCCCGGCCGAGTTCGCCGCCTCGTTCTGGCATCGACGGCAGCTCGATTCGGACCCGAGCAGAAGGCGGCGACTCAGGCGGCAAAGGAACGGAGGTCCGGACAGACCTGGTACACGGATGCGGCCGCGGCCGCCGCGGAGGAGGTGGACCTGGCGACCGACGAGCAGCTACGAGACATCGTCTTTCGTGAGATGCCACTGTACTTTGCGCACTTCGGTCCCGTGGAGGCCGGCTATCTGGATACGTTCAGGTCCGAGACGATCAATGGCGACGCTCTCCGGGTTTTCGGCCAGGAGGTCTCGAGCCTCGACCTGCGTAGCCGGCTGCCGAGCATCATCGCGCCGACGCTGGTGATCGCCGGAGACGAGGACTTCATCTGCGGGCCCGTCTGCGCCGCGGAGATCAGTGCCGCCATCCCGGGCGCGCGTGAGGTCATCGTCGGCGACGCGGGTCACATGGTTTTCGTCGAGCAGGCGCAGGCATTTCACGACGAGGTCGCGGACTTCCTGGGCACTTGACGAGGCGTAATTAACAGCCTGGGCTGAAATCTCGTCGTTCGCCGCTTAGCCTCCGTGATGTGCTCGCCGCGGTCGACTCGTGCATGCTCGCCGGACTGGATGTTCGCCATGTCGAGGTGCAAGCGGACAGCGCGAACGGTGAGGCCAAGTTCCTGCTCGTCGGGCTCGCCGCGACATCAGTCAAGGAGGCACGCGAGCGGGTCCGCTCGGCGATCAAGAACAGCGGGCTCGAGTTTCCGCCACGGCGCCTGACGGTCAACCTGGCCCCGGCCGAGATGCGAAAGGAAGGCAGCGCGCTGGATCTGCCCATCGCCGTCGCAATCGCCCTTGCAGGCATGGGGAAGAGGCCACCGCCGCTCACCGCATTCCTCGGCGAGCTGGCGCTCGACGGGGCGGTCCGGCATATCGACGGAGTGCTCGTTGCAGCGCAGGGGCTGCGCAAGCTCGGGTTCGAGCGCGTCTTCGTCCCGGCGGCCGACGCGGCCGAGGCCGCCCTGGTGGACGACCTGGTTGTCATGCCCTGCACCAGCCTGAGGGCCGTGGCAGACCACCTGCTCGGCGCCGAGGCGATCGAGGCCTATGTGCGCAGGGGCCCCGCACCGAGCGCCGAGGTAGGACCGTTGGAGCACGACCTGGCCGAGGTTCACGGACAGGAAGAGGGCCGCCGAGCCCTGGAGATCGCGGCCTCGGGTGGGCATCATCTGCTTCTCAGCGGACCGCCCGGCGCCGGCAAGACGATGCTCGCCCGCTGCCTTCCCGGCATCCTGCCGCCCCTCGAGCTCGGCGAGGCGCTGGAGGTGGCACAGGTCAGAAGCCTCCTGGGCGAACTCGCACCGAGCGGGCCACTCGACTGGACCCGTCCTTTCCGCGCGCCCCATCATGGCGTCTCCATGGCGGGCCTGATCGGGGGAGGATCTGGACTTGCGCTGCCAGGAGAGATCAGCCGGGCCCACCACGGGGTACTGTTTCTCGACGAGCTGGCCGAGTTCCAGTCGGCGGTGCTGCAGGCGCTGCGGCAACCTCTCGAGACCGGTCGAGTCAGCATCACGAGATCTGCCGGATCGGTGGCGTATCCCGCCCGGTTCACGCTCGTGGCGGCGACCAACCCCTGCCCGTGCGGTTGGGCCGGCGACCCGTTGCGGAGCTGCCGGTGCACTCGTGGAGCTATCGACGCCTACCAGCGCAGGCTGTCAGGCCCGCTCCTGGACCGGATCGACCTCAAGGTCGGCGTCCGGCGGGTCAAGCTCGAGACGCTGGCTTCGGAGCCTTCGGGCGAAGCATCGGCGGCCGTGAGAGTTCGTGTCGTTTTGGCGCGCCGCCGGCAGCTGGACCGCCAGGGGTGTCTCAATGCGCAGCTCAAGCCCGCGCGGCTCCGAAAGCTGGCCGGCCTGGAGCCTGCTTCGCGGCGGACCCTGGAGCGTTGGGCAGACCATAGAGGTCTCACCGCTCGCGGGTTTCATCGGGCGTGGAGGGTCGCTCGCACCACCGCCGACCTGGACGGCGCGGAGCATATCGCGGAGCGGCACATCCTGGAGGCGCTCGGCTACCGGCTTCAAGATGTCGCGGCCTGATCCTCCTCCCCCGCCAGGGGGAGGGTCGGGTGGGGGGCGGTGGAATTTGATTGAAGCGGCCGACCTCCGCACTCGCGGCCGGTGGCCGCCGCCCGACGGGCCGCGCGTGGCGATCGTCGGCTCCCGCCGCCCTTCACCTTATGGCGAGGCGGTGGCCGAGCAGCTTGCGGCCGATCTGGCCCGATCGGGCGTGATCGTCATCAGCGGGCTCGCGCTTGGAATCGATGCGGCCGCACACCGCGGCGCGCTCGTCACCGGGGGAGTCACCGTCGCGGTCATGGGTACTGGCGTCGACGTCATCTATCCTGCGGCGCACGGCAAGCTGGCGGGAGAGATCCTCGCCGCAGGCGGCGCGCTGGTCAGCCAGTTCCCCGACGGGACCACTCCGCGGCGCCACAACTTTCCAGCACGCAACTGGACGATGGCGGCCCTGTCGGAGGTCGTCGTCGTGGTCGAGGCGGCTCTGGGTTCCGGGGCGCTGATCACGGCGGAGGCCGCGCTGGACCTGAATAAAGAGGTAATGGCGGTGCCGGGCAGCGTGTTTTCGCCTCTCTCCGTGGGCACCCACGCCTTGATCCGTGATGGGGCTGGCCTGGTCCAGAACGCGCGCGACGTAATGGCGGCGCTGGGTGCCACGCAAGAGGTGCTTGACGACCCGCTTTCGCCGCCGAAAAGCCTCGGGTTGACCGTATCTTCTGAGCGCGATGGAATCCTTGCACACCTCTCGGACGTTCTAGCTCTGAGCGCCGCCGAGATCGCCCGTAAACTCCAGCTTCCGGTCGCCGAGGTGCTCGGCAGGCTCACCGCGCTCGAACTCGACGGCGCTGTGCGCCGTCACCACGACGGCTACGTTCGGGCATTGCGCAACGGCAAACAACGGGCGTAGGATTGCCCGCCCAGAACCCCGCTGGCGGATTAAGGCGGGCCGTTTGGGAATAAAGAGGTGCTGTGCCAGAAGGTCTGATCATCGTGGAGTCACCGGCCAAGGCGAGGACTTTGAAGCGGTTCTTGGGCGACCGTTTCGACGTCCTTGCCTCCATGGGCCACGTCCGCGACCTGCCCGGAAGCGAGCTGGGCGTTGAGGTTGAGGCCGGCTTCAAGCCCCACTACGAGGTGGTTGAGAGCCGGCGAAAGACGATCAACGACCTGAGGTCGGCGATCAAGAAGGACGGCGGCGACGTCATCCTGGCCTCCGACCCTGATCGTGAGGGCGAGGCCATCGCGTGGCATCTGGCCGAGGTCCTGAATCTGCGCTCGCCGAAGCGGATCGAGTTCCACGAGATCACCGCGGACGCGGTCCGCAAGGCCCTGGAGACTCCCCGGGACATCGACATGCGGCTGGTCAACGCCCAGCAGGCGCGCCGGGTGGTTGACCGTCTGGTCGGATTCCGGCTCAGTCCGTTCTTGTGGAGCAAGGTGCAGAAAGGGATCGGAGCCGGGAGGGTCTCGTCGGTCGCGTTGCGTCTGGTGTGCGACCGCGAGGAGGAGATCCGAAAGTTCATTGCCGTCGAGTCGTGGACAATCGACGTCGAGCTCTCCAAGCTCGCCGACGCACGTCGTTTTCTGGCCCGCCTTAACCGCCCTCGGAACATTGCGGGCAGCGCCGATGCCGAGTCGAAGATCGAGGTCAAGACGCAGGCTGAGGCTGACGCCATCGTGCGCGCTCTGGAAGGCGCCACCTATCGAGTCCTCGGTGTCGAGAAGAAGCGCCGGACCAAGAGCTCGAACCCGCCCTACATCACCTCCACCCTCCAGCAGGACGCATCCAGCCGCCTGCGCTTCCGTCCCCGCAACACGATGCGCATCGCCCAACAGCTTTACGAGGGCGTCGAGATCGACGAGGGCTCGACCGGGTTGATCACCTACATGCGCACCGACTCGACACGCATCTCTGCGGAGGCAGAGGCGAAGGTCATTGGCTTCGTCAAGGAGAGCTTCGGCGAAAAGTACGTCGGCGGCCCGAGAGCCACCAAGTCGAGCCCGGGCGCGCAGGACGCGCACGAAGCGGTCCGCCCGACGGACGTAGGCCGCACCCCCGAATCAATCCGTCGGCACTTGAGCGCCGACCAGTTCAAGCTGTACGACCTGATCTGGCGTCGGTTCGTAGCCAGCCGTATGGCGCCGGCCGTGTATGACCAGACACAGGTCGAGATCGAGGGCGGCGACTACATCTTCAGGGCAACAGGGTCGGTGCTCATGTTCGACGGCTTTTACAAGGTGTGGGAGCGCGATGAGAGCAGCGACACGGAGCTCCCCGACCTCGGTGCCCGCGAGGATCTCGAGTATCACGGCTTCAAGCCGGAGCAGCACTTCAGCCAACCGCCGCCGCGCTATTCGGAGGCGACTCTGATCAGGGAGCTTGAGCAGCGCGGTATCGGGCGGCCGTCCACTTACGCCCCGATCGTCGAGACGATCACCAAAGACCATGGGTACGTGGAGATCAAAGAGAGACGACTTCACCCGACTCAGATCGGTGAGGCGGTGAACACCATCATGGTCGAGCACTTCAAGGTCATCTCGGATGACGACTACACGGCAACCCTGGAGAAACGGCTCGACGAGGTCGAACAGGGCAACCAGGAGTGGGTGCCTGTAGTGAGTGACTTCTATGGGCCGCTACAGCAGATGCTCACCGCGGCTGAGGAGGCGACTCCTGCCGACACCGACGAGGTCTGCCCGCTGTGCCACGAGGGCCACCTCGTGCACAAAGCAAGCCGGTACGGGCCCTTCTTGGGTTGCTCGCGATATCCGAAGTGCAAGTACCGGCGCGCGCTGACACCAGACGGTGAGGCGCCCGAGCCCAAGCTGCTGGAGGAGAAGTGTCCAGATTGCGGCAGGCCTCTACAGCTTCGCACGGGCCGTTATGGCGAGTTCACAGGCTGCTCGGGGTACCCCGAGTGCAAATACATCAAGCGCGACGCAGCTCAAAGCGAGGCCAAGCCCACGGGAGAGAAGTGCCCACAGTGTGGGGAGGGTCAGCTGGTTGAAAGGACGGGCAGGTTCGGTCCGTTCGTCGCCTGCTCGCGCTATCCGGAGTGCAAGTACCGCGCCAACATCGGCAAGGATGGCAAGCCAGGACAGGGCCCAAAGCTCCTGGACGAGCCCTGTCCGATTTGCGGCAAACCGCTCGTCGAGCGCAGGGGCAGGTACGGGATGTTCAAGTCGTGCTCGGACTATCCGTCGTGTCCCGGTCCGAAGGGCGTCAGGAAGGCCGAAGCCGGCGCTTAACGTTCGTGACGCCATGGAGGGCGGCTCGACGGCCTTAAAGTGGAGCGCAATATGCGCCGCCGCGCAATCCTGGTGTCGACGGCTTTGTTGATGCTCTCGTGCGGGGGTTCGTCGTCGGCTGCTCACTCGCCCAGCGCGTCCCCCTCGGCCGGCCCTTCAGTCGCGCCGAGCTCTTCACCCAACCCTGGCCCGCTCACCGGCGTGTACGGGTTGGTCCTTTCCGCGGGAACTTTGCAGCTGATCAAGCCGGACGCCACGATCGCGGCCAGCGCCTTGGTGGCCAGTCCCTCGGTGCGCTACTGCTCTACCCAGCAGGATGGCGTGAACGTTCAGCCTCCGGTGAGCGCGAGCAACGACCAGGTCTATTTTCGCGATGGAGACACCAAGATCCGGATGGTCGTCCCGCCTGCCAGCGCAGTCGATGTGACCACCGTTCCGGGCGGACCGGACACGATCAGCTTCTTCTCCGTCAGCCCGGACGACCAGCGGATAGCCGTCCTCGTCGAGGATCTTTCCGCATCGACGACCATAAGCGAGCGGCTCTACGTCGAAGACCTGGTCGGCGGGGGCCACCATGCCGACATCTTCACCACGACGATTCCAAAGGGAAAGAGTGGAACCACCCTGTGGCCGATGGGTTGGCACCAGGGAGCGCTCGTGCTGGCGGTGGTGCCAGCCTGTGCATTCCAGTCCGGAGGTTTGCAGCCGACCGAGTGGCATGTGGCGAATGCCGGCACCGGAACTCGAATCGCGACCATTCGCGGCACAACCTGCGTCCTGAGCGCATGGCCGTCTGCGGCCGGGGTGGGTTGCGCCGACGCGCAGGGCGTGACGACGCTCTACGACTGGTCGGGCAAAGTCATCTCGGTCACCGGGCCCGGGTCACCGGGCGCCGGCGATGCCACCGGGCTCTCTCCGGCGGGCCAGAGCATATTTTTCTCGACGCGCGACACCGTGGGCCAAACGACACCGGCGACTCGAATCGTCCAGCTCGGACCTGGACCTTACGCGACGGTCCAGGGGCACGCGGCCTGCGGCTGGATCGACGAGGATCACCTCCTGGCGGGCGACGCCGTGATCCAGTTCCCGGCCGAGACTCCCGGCAACCTGCAGGTCACCGCCTCAGCGACAGCGTTGGCCGCCAGCGGCCAGTGCGCGGGCCGGTTTCCCGGCGGACTCTAGTGCCTCCCCTTCAGGGGGACGGCAAGGCGTGCGGAACGTCGCTCGTCTCCCCCTGAGGAGTAGATGGGTATACTCGACCAGCCAGTCCACTCGACTGAGTTAACACGCCCGGGGCACAGCCCCTGTCCTTGTTACTCCCCGAGAGTCATGTCGGGATGAAGTACAAGGCCGGAACCGGGCGGAAGTTCAACAGGGAGGCTATCGAACGTGGCTCAAGTGACCTTGAAGCAGCTGCTGGAAGCGGGTGTCCACTTCGGGCACCAGACCAGCCGCTGGAACCCGAAAATGCGGACCTACATTTTCACGGCGCGCAACGGCATTCACATCATCGACCTGCAGAAGACCGTCCGGCTCCTCGACGACGCGTGGGATTTCGTGCGGAGCGTGGCCGCGAGCGGGCGACCAGTGCTCTTCGTCGGCACGAAAAAGCAGGCGCAGGAAACCATCCAGACGGAAGCTGCTCGGTGCGGCATGTACTTCGTCAACCGGCGTTGGATGGGCGGCATGCTCACCAACTTCAGCACTGTCAAGAAACGCATCGAGCGCCTGCAGGAGCTGCGCAAGATGCAGCAGGAAGGCCAGTTCGAGCAGCTGGCCAAGAAAGAGGCGAAGCGCCTCCAGGACGAGCTCGACCGGCTGATGTTCCATTTCGACGGCATCGCCGACATGAAGCGGCTGCCTGGCGCGCTGTTCGTTGTCGATCCGCGCAAGGAGCACATCGCGGTCACCGAGGCGAACCGGCTCAAGATCCCTGTGGTCGCGATCACGGACTCCAACTGCGACCCGGACCTGATCACGTTCGTCATCCCCGGCAACGACGACGCGATCCGGGCGGTCAAGCTGCTCACCGGGAAGATCGCCGATGCGTGCCAGGAGGGCCGCCAGGAAGCTCAGGCACGGGGCGAGATCCTGCCTGAGGTCGAAGAGCGCGAGTTTCTCGAGACACCTCGGTACGAGGAGATCGAGGAGTACCTCGAGGACGAGGAGGACTACCTGCCGACCGTCTCCGAGGAGGAGTTCGTCCGCACCGCCGACGAAGAGGAGTCCCGCTAGTGGCAGGCGTCGCGATGGAGCTCATCAAGCAGCTCCGGGAGATGTCGGGCGCCGGGATGATGGACTGCAAGCAGGCGCTCGAGGAGGCCGAGGGCGACCTCGAAAAGGCCTTCACCATCCTGCGGGAGAAAGGAATCGCGAAGGCAGGCAAGCGCGCCGGTCGGACGACCGGTCAGGGCGTGGTCGAGGCCTACCTGCACAACACCGGCGACGGCTATCCGCCGCAGGTTGGCGTACTGATCGAGGTCAATTGCGAGACGGACTTCGTTGCGAAGGGCGACGATTTCCGCAAGCTGGCTAAGGAGCTCGCTCTGCAGGTGGCGGGTTATGAGCCTCGTTGGGTATCACGCGAAGACGTTCCGGACGACGTGCTGGTGCACGAAAGGAATGTCTACGAGTCCAAAGCCCAGCAGGACGGCAAGCCCGAACAGATCGTGCCGAAGATTGTCGAGAGCCAGATGGAGAATTTCCTGAAGCAGAACTGCCTGCTGGAGCAGCCGTACTTCCGCGAACCCAGCCACACGGTCCAGCAGCTGATCGCGGAGCAGATCTCCAAGCTGCAGGAGAACATCACAGTTCGCCGGTTCGCGCGGTTTAACATCAGGGAGTCCTGATCGTCGCCCGCCGGACGCGCGCAGGGCGTCTATGAGAGAAGAAGTGGGTGACCGATCGCCGAAGTACAGCCGCATCTTGCTCAAATTGAGTGGAGAAGCGCTTGGCGGCGCGCGTGACTACGGCATCGATCTCGAGGTCGTATCGACCATCGCGACCCAGGTCAAGCGCGTGCACGAGATGGGCGTCCAGACCGCGGTGGTCGTCGGCGGAGGCAACATCTTTCGCGGCCTCGCGGCCAGTGAGCGCGGATTCGATCGCGCAACGGGCGACTACATGGGCATGCTGGCGACCGTCATCAACGCGCTGGCGCTCCAGGACGCGCTCGAGCGGACCGGCATACCTGCGCGCACCATGACCGCAATCCAGATGCCCCAAGTGGCCGAGCCTTACATCCGACGGCGTGCCGTGCGCCATCTCGAGAAGGGTCGAGTTGTGATCCTCGCCGCCGGCACCGGCAACCCGTACTTCACGACCGACACCACTGCCGCCCTGCGCGCCGTCGAAATCGAAGCTGAGGTCATCCTCAAGGCGACCAAGGTTGACGGCGTCTACACGGCCGACCCTAAACGGGACCCCACCGCGGTCAAGTTCGCTCACCTCGGCTATCTCGAGGTGCTCAATCGTGGAATCGAGGTGATGGACAACACGGCGCTCACGCTCTGCATGGACAACGACGTGCCCATCGTTGTCTTCAACCTGCTCGTTCCCGGCAACATCGAACGCGTGGTGATGGGCGAAGAGATCGGCACGTTGGTCGGGGCCGGCGCGCCGGCATGATCGATCCTGTCCTCCGCGACGCCGAGACGAAGATGGCCAAGTCGGTCGACCATTTCGCCGCCGAGCTATCCACCATTCGAACCGGTCGAGCCAACCCGGCCCTGATCGACAAGGTGATGGTTCCTTACTACGGAACACCGACGCCACTCAACCAGCTCGCCCAGATCAGCGCACCGGAGGCGAGGCTTCTCGTCGTGCAGGTCTATGACAAGAGCCAGATCGGCGCCATCGAGAAAGCCCTGCGCTCCGGCGATCAGGGACTGAATCCGGCAAGTGACGGCCAGGTCATCCGGGTGCCCATCCCGCCGCTAAATGAGGAGCGCCGACGCGAGTACGTGAAGCTAGTGCGTCAGAAGGCCGAGGAGGCGCGCGTCGCGATTCGCAACGTGCGGCGCGACGAGATCCACCGCATCGACCAGATGCAGAAGCAGGGTGAGGTCGCAGAGGACGACTCCAAGCGAGGCCACGCTCGGCTGCAGAAGATCACCGAATCGCAGATTGAGCGGGTTGACACCCTCGCCGGCCGGAAGGAATCGGAGGTCATGGAGGTATAGCCATATAAGGGAAAACCCGGGATGGTTTTCCCTCATCGCGAGTGCGGCTTCGCCGCAGTCGCTGCTCCCATTCCGGTATATGGATGGGATTGTTCTAGTGTTACTCGAGGCCACGTTTGGGTGGCAAGTTACACAAAGCCGAGGCCGGGTTTAACCCGGCCTCCCCTGCGGCGCTGGAAGTCGCTTTCTGGCGCTCCCGGTACGCTGTGGTGACCTTGGACTCCCAGATCCCTCGTCACATCGGGATCATCATGGACGGCAACGGACGTTGGGCCCGCGAGCGCGGAAGGCCCGCCAGCTTCGGCCACCGTGCAGGGGTGCGTGCGATCAAGCGTGTTCTTGACGCGTGCGAAAAGCTCGGCGTCCACGTGCTCTCGATCTATGCGTTCTCAACCGAAAACTGGTCGCGGCCGAGGGCTGAGGTTCGAGCGCTCATGCGGCTTTTCCACGAGACCATGCAGCGCGAGATCGACGAGATGCACGGGCGCGGCGTTCGCATCGTGGTCAGCGGCCGGCGCGACGATCTATCACCGCGAATGCGCGAGCGAATCGAAGAGGCGGTGAAGCGCACGGCGGCCAACAAGAACGGCGTGCTCAACGTCTGCCTTAACTATGGCGGCCGCGCAGAGATCGTCGATGCGGTCAAGCGAATCGTCGCCGACGGCCTTGCGGCCGGCCAGGTCGACGAGGGATCAATCGCCTCACGGCTCTACAACCCGGACCTTCCAGACCCTGACCTGATCATCCGCACGGCTGGCGAACACCGCGTGAGCAACTTCCTGCTCTGGCAGTCGGCGTACTCCGAGATGCTCGTCACCGAGACGCTGTGGCCGGACTTCGATGTCGAGGATCTGAAGGCCGCGCTCGCCGACTACGCGTCCCGCGTCCGCCGGTTCGGGGGCAGGCCCGAAAAAGAAATGGCAGCGACCGTCTAGGTGACGGCACAGGATGCGTCGCTGGCCGGTCGCTGGAAGCCAAGCTCGCTGACGGTTCGGATCCTCAGCGCCTTCGTCATCCTGGCGATCGTCATCGGCCTTGCGCTGCTCCGGCCGTACGGCGCTTACGTGCTGGTCCTGCTCCTGGCCAGTCTCGCGCTGTGGGAGTTCATCGGTCTATCCGATGGTATGGGCTCTCGCGCACCGGCGTGGCTGCTGTTTCCTCTCGGCGGTTTCTTCGCTTACAACGGCACCCTGCTCAAGCAGGTCGATGTCAACATCGTCCTTTCGCTCGCGCTCGTCGGCGGCCTCGCCGCGTTCCTGTTCGTACCCGGCCGGCGCCAGGGCCTCGGCCGCTGGGCGATGGGCATGGCGGGCGCCCTCTACATCGGCATGCCCTTCAACTACTACCTACTTCTCTACACATCGAAGCCCAACGGCCTGGTGTGGGCGCTATTCACGATCTTCGCGGTCGTCGCGTGCGACTCGGCGGCGCTGCTCGTGGGGAGCCGCATCGGCCGGCATCCATTTTTCCGGACGATCAGCCCACATAAGACGGTCGAAGGTGCGATCGCCGGAGTCGTCGGAGCTGTTGCCGTGATGGTCATCGGTATCTCTCTTGTCCTCGGTCTATCGCCACTGCACGCCATCGCGCTGGGTCTGCTCGTCGGCGTGAGCGCCCAGTTGGGAGATCTGGTGGAGTCGCAGATGAAGCGGATCGCCGAAGTCAAGGACTCGTCCCACCTGATCCCCGGGCACGGCGGCGTGCTCGACCGGCTTGACTCGATCCTGTTCCCACCGATCCTCGTCTACTTCTACGTGACGATGTTCCACCTCCTTCAATGAGCCGCCCTATCAACGTCGCCGTGCTGGGCGCGACGGGCTCCGTCGGTCAGCAGACCCTCGACGTCATCGATCGGAACCCGTCTCGCCTGCGACTCTTCGGCCTGACCGAAGGACGGCGAACGACACGGCGCAAGGCCGAACACCTGGTGCGGGGAAAGGCCGGGGATCCGGACTTCGACGCGCGCGTCGAGGCGATGGTGACCGATCCACGCTGCGACATCGTGTTGGTTGCGATCCCGGGTGCGCGCGCGCTGGCTCCGACCCTGGCCGCGCTCAAGGCGAAGAAGACGGTCGCGCTGGCGACCAAAGAGGTCCTCGTCATGGCAGGGGACCTGGTCATGCGGGCGGCCGGCGAGGGTGGCATTCGAACCGTGGACTCTGAGCACAGCGCGATCTGGCAGTGCCTGTGGGGTGAGCGGCGCGAATCCGTGCGGCGCCTGATCATCACCGCGAGCGGCGGCCCGTTCTGGGCCCATCCTGAGCTCGACCTGGACCAGGTGACGGTCGAGCAGGCCCTCAACCACCCGCGGTGGTCGATGGGACCCAAGATCACGGTGGATTCCGCCACCATGATGAATAAGGGCCTGGAGGTCATCGAGGCCCACCACCTGTTCGGAATCCCACTCGACCAGGTCACCGTTTGTATCCATCCGCAGAGCGTCGTGCACTCACTGGTCGAGTTCGTCGACGGCTCGCTCAAGGCACAGCTGGGCCGTCCGGACATGCGGCTGCCGATCTCGCTGGCCCTGTGCTACCCGGAACGGCTCCCCGATGCAGTTCTGCCGACCCCGCTCGAAGAGCTGAGCGGGCTCGAGTTCCATGCACTTGACGAGAAGCGCTTCCCGAGCGTGAGCCTGGCGCGTGACGCCTCCGCGGCCGGCCAAGGACGCCCGGCAGTGCTCAATGCCGCCAACGAGGAGGCGGTGAGGGCGTTCCTGGCGGGGGAGATCCCCTTCAGCGGGATCGTGAGTTCTGTAGAGCAGGCACTTGCCGCCTTCCAGGGTGGCGGCGACACCCTGCAAGACATCCTCGAAGCGGACCGTTGGGCGAGGGAGTACGTGAAAGACAACTCCGGTAAATTGAAGGCGAAATGAGCCACCTGCTGACCCCGGTCCTCTACGTAGTTGGCGTCGGAGGCATGTTCCTGCTCCTGATCGGGCCTCACGAGGCAGGTCACTTCTTCTTCGCCAAGCTCTTCAAGGTTCGGGTGATCGAGTTCTCGATCGGCGCCGGCGCCAAGCTCTGGTCGTTCACCAGGGGCGGAACGCTATACGCCTTGAGGATGCTCCCCATCCTCGGCTACGTGCGGATGGGCGGTATGGAGGCGGGGGATTTCGAGGAGGCGAACGGGTTCCACTCGAAGGCGGCGTGGCAGCGGATCGTGATCCTGGCAGGCGGTCCGGCGGCGAATTTCCTCGTTGCGATGCTGCTGATAACCGCGTTCGGGCTGACCCAGCTCAACACCGATCCCGGCAAGGTTTTCAACGTGGTGGCCGGCTCGCCGGCCGCGGCGGCCGGACTCCAGGCTGGCGACAGCATTGGCTCCGTCAACGGCAAGCTATTCAAGACCCCCGGCCTGATCTTGCAGGAAGAGCACGCATCGCCCGGCCTTCCGCTCACGCTTGCCGGCGTCCATCCCAACGGGCAGCGGTTCAGTTATGTCGTCACGCCGAAATGCGACGCGCAGGGGCTCTGCCAGGTCGGTGTGGGGATCGCCCGTACGCTGCTCACCCCCCAGACGGCGATCGTGACCGGTGTCACCTTCCCGTTCGTCGCGGTGGGTGGGATCGTCCAGGGCCTGTGGACTCTCATCAGCGGCCAGGTGCCAGGTGGGTTGCTTGGACCGCAGGGCCTGACCGGACCCATCGGCATCGCTGATGTGGCGGGGCAGGCGGTCAGCCAGGGCCCGCCGACATACATCTTCCTGGTCGCACTGCTGTCGGTCGCGCTTGGGTTCACAAACCTACTTCCCCTGCTCGCCCTTGATGGAGGCCGCATCGTGGTGGTGGTCATCGAGTGGCTCCGCCGTCGCCCGTTCGACCGCACGACCGAGCTCAACTTCCAGCGCTGGGGCCTCGTCGCACTGCTTGCGATGGCGGCTCTGATCAGCTTCCTCGATATACAGCGCATCGCGACGGGACAATTCCCCGGAGTACGGTGATGGTCACCCGCCGCAAGTCGATCCCGGTCAACGTCGGTGGCGTGGTCATCGGTGGCGCTGCGCCCATCGCCGTGCAGACGATGACCAAGACTGATACGCGCGACGTCAAGGCGACCTTGCGCCAGATCCACGAGCTCAAGGAGGCCGGCTGCGAGATCGTGCGACCTGCGGTCCCCGACCACGAGGCCGCGGAGGCATTGAAGGAGATCGTCAAAGGCTCCCCGCTGCCCGTGATCGCCGACATCCACTACGACCACACCCTCGCGCTGTTGGCGATCGAGGCAGGCGTGCACTGCCTTCGCCTCAACCCGGGCAACATCCCCGACCGCGACAAGGTCAGCAAGGTCGTGAACGCAGCCAAGGAACGGCAGATCCCGTTCCGCATCGGGGTCAACGCCGGCTCTCTGCCCGAAGAGGTCCACAAGAGCATGCGCGAGCAGCACGCGATCGACCGCGACAACCGCGAGCAGACCGCGGACCGCATGGTCGAGGTGGCGCTCGGCCATTGCAAGATCCTGGAAGACCTCGACTACGGACCGGGCTTCATCAAGGTCTCGTTGAAATCGACGGATGTGTGGACAAACGTGATGGCAAACCGCAAGTTCGCGGCTGCCCGCGGCTACCCGATCCACCTCGGGGTGACCGAGTCCGGCCCGGTTGAAGCGGGGAGCATCCGGAGTGCGGTGGGCATGGGCATCCTGCTTGCCGAGGGCATCGGCGACACGATCCGCGTCTCGCTGGCCACGTCGGATCCTCGCGAGGAGGTTCGCGTCGCCCACGAGATCCTGAAGACGCTCGCCTTCCGCAACGAGACCGCGACGCTGGTCGCGTGCCCGACCTGCGGCCGCCTCGAGTACGACATGGTCCCGACCGTCAAGGCAGTGGAGGCCCACATCGCAAGGCTCAAGGTGCCGATCACGATCGCTGTCATGGGCTGCGTCGTAAACGGCCCGGCGGAGGCACGGCACGCCGACATCGGCGTCACGGGCGGCCGCGGCAAGGGCGTGATTTTCAAGAAAGGTAAGCTGTACCGCACCGTGCCGCAGGAAGAGCTGCTGACCGTGTTGCTGGCAGAGATCGACGCGATCGCCGCCGAGCCCCAGCTCCCGCGCTAGATTTCCTCCCCGCTCGCCGGGGAGGTGGCCGCATAGCGGCCGGAGGGGGCGACCCCTCTAGCATTCACCGTCGAAGGACCACTCGCGCATGAAGGAAATCGTGGAAGAACAGCAGGATTTCGTGAAGGACATCACCAAGATGTCCGTCGACTTCGACCGCTGGTACACCGACGTCGTCCGCAAGGCCGAGATGGCGGACTGGTCGGGGGTGCGCGGGATGATGGTCGTACGTCCCTATGGCTGGGCCATGTGGGAAAACATCACGCGTGCCTTCGACGACATGATCAAAGAGAGCGGCCACGAGAACTGGGCGTTCCCTCTGCTCATACCTCAAGAGCTGCTCGTGAAAGAGGCGGCGCACATCGAAGGCTTCGGGCCGGAGGTGGCGTGGGTGACGAAGGCGGGCGCCGCGATGGAGGAGCTCGAGGAGCCTCTTGCGGTGCGGCCCACTTCCGAGACCATCATCGGGCACCTCATCCGTCGCTACATCCAGAGCCATCGCGACCTGCCCAAGCTGACGAACCAGTGGAATAGCGTCGTGCGCTGGGAGATGCGCTCCCGGCTGTTCCTTCGCTCCCGCGAGTTCTGGTGGCAGGAGGGACACACCTTCCACGCCTCCGCGCAGGAGGCGATCGACGAGGCCGAGCTGATCCTCGGCTACTACCGCTCCATAGCCGAGGACTGGCTCGCCGTCCCGGTGTTCAGTGGCAAGAAGTCGCGCGCCGAAACCTTTCCCGGGGCCGAGCACACGCTCACCCTCGAGGGCTTGATGCGCGACGGCATGGCGCTGCAAATGGGCACGTCGCACTATTTCGGGCAGAACTTCGCCCGCGCCTACGACATCTCGTTTTCGAACAAGGACAACGAGAAGGAGCTCTGCTATTCGACCTCGTGGGGCATCAGCACCCGCCTGGTCGGCGCGCTGGTCATGGCGCACGGCGACGACTCCGGCCTCGTCGTGCCCCCTCGCGTGGCGCCCGTCCAGGTCGTGATCGTGCCCATCTATCGCGATGCCGAAGGCCGGGCCAAGGTCGAGGCCTTCATCGGAGGTTGGACTCCTGAGCTGAAGGCGGCCGGCATCCGCCATCGCGTGGACTGGCGCGAAGAGCGGCCCGGCGACAAGTACGCGCATTGGGAGCTGAAGGGCGTGCCGCTGCGCCTCAACGTCGGCGGGCGCGACGCGGACGCCGGTCAGGTGGAGATGGT
>DATBZP010000026.1:0-20119 GCA_036513135.1 Candidatus Dormiibacterota bacterium
GCGCGCCACGAGCATGACCGCCGCTCCGGCCTCGGCCATCGACTCGGCGATCGCCCGGCCAAGACCCGCCGACGCCCCCGTGACGATGGCCACGCGACCGTCAAGGCGGACGTTCAAATCACCGGCGTCCCGCCGCCTTCCTTCCCCCGCATGTAGAGCGTTCCATACATTACTATGGCGTACCGGTGAAGGCGGTTCAGGTCGCGGAGCTGCGGGGCGCCGAAGGCGTGGTCGTGAACGAAGTGCCCGAGCCAACCGCCGACGGCAAGGTGCTTGTCGAGGTCCACGCCGCAGGCATCTCCTTTCCTGACGTCCTGAAGAGCCAGGGCCTTTACCAGGACAAGCCGGACCTCCCATTCACCATCGGCGGCGAGTTCGGTGGCGTCGTCATCAGCGCCCCTGCCGGCTCAGACCTCGAGCCAGGCGACAGGGTGGCCGGGATCAGCATGACGGGCTCGGCGATGGACATCGTCGCGGTGACGCGAGACTCGCTGATTCCCGTGCCGGCGGCCATCACCTTCGAACAGGCGGCAGCCCTCCCGCTCAACTACAGCACAGCAGTGCTGGCGCTTGAGATTCGAGCTCGGATGAAGGCCGGCGAGACCGTCCTGGTCCACGGCGCCGCGGGTGGGACCGGAACCGCGGCGATCCAGGTCAGCAACGCGCTGGGCGGTCGCACTATCGGTGTCGTTTCGTCGGCGACAAAAGAGGGGATAGCGCGGGCAGCCGGCGCGAGCGATGTCGTCCGCAGCGACGGGCCATGGAAGGACGCCGTGCTCGAGCTGACCCACGGCCGCGGAGTCGACATCGTCTTCGACCCCGTGGGCGGCGACCGCGTGCTGGACACGATGCGCAGCCTGGCGCCTGCGGGACGCTGGATCGTGATCGGGTTCGTAGGTGGCGCGATACCAGAGATTGCGCTGAATCGAATTCTCTTGCGCAACATATCGGTCGTCGGCGCCTACTACGGAGGCTGGCTCGGGGCACACCCCGAATCACGCGCCGAGATCGGGCACCGCATCGTCGAGCTGGTCAAAGCCGGGCATATCAAGCCCATCGTCGGATCGGTCCATGACCTCGACGACCCCGGCGCAACCCTTCGCGAGATGATCGATCGCCGCGCCGTCGGCAAAGTCGTCCTCAGGATGCGCTGACCTGGCCGGAGAGTTCGCCGGCCGCGTTGCGATTGTGACCGGGGCAGCCCAGGGCATCGGTCAGGGCATCGTCAAGATGTTGCTCGCCGAGTCGGCGTCCGTGCTGGCCTTCGACCGCGACGAGGATCTGCTGAGGCAGGCGGTAGGAGGTTTTGGGGGCCGAGTTGAGCCGTTCGTGGGGAGCGTCACCGACCGCGCCGACATCGAGGCGGCCGTCGAGGCGGCGGAGAAACGCCTGGGTCCCGTCGACATACTCGTGAACAACGCCGGAGTCTGGGTGATCAAGCCGTTCCTCGAGGAGACGTACGACGACTTCGAGCGCGTGCTGCACGTGAACCTTCGCGGGACCTGGCTGTTCATGAAGGCGGTGGCCCCGCTCATGGTTGAGCGCGGTCGCGGCGTAATCGTCAACCTGTCGTCGGTGTCCGCCAAGTCGTACACGGTTCCGGCCGGCATCTACGGGGCGACCAAGGCCGGGATCGCCGCGCTGACCCGTGACGTCGGGTTTGAGCTCGCAGGCCACGGAGTGCGCGTGAACGCCATCGCTCCCGGAAACATCGCCAATCCCCGGCGCTCCAACATACGCCCGCCGTCGCGGGGCCTCCCTCTTGGCAGCGGAGACGCCGACGACATCGCGCGCGCGGTGCGATTTCTCGTGTCCGACGACTCCCGATACGTGATTGGCGTGACGCTCAGCGTCGCAGGGGGGGCTGACCTGTCGGTTTCGATCGGTTGGGCGTGATCTCCGCGCGGCCGAGGCACATCCAAAAACTGCGGCGACACGGGACGTCGAGGCCGCCAACGCAGCCGATGCACAGATCCGGATAGTGCCTTCTTCCGAGCGCGTGGCCGAACCGTTTCCTCGGCTCTTCGAGCCGCTTCGCATCGGTCCATTGAAGGCACGAAATCGAATTGTGGTCGGCTCGCATTTCACGCTCTTCGGCGACCCCAACCCGACGTGGGGCGAACCTGGCTACTACGGCGCCAGATACGCGCGCTACCTTTCGGACCGCTCAGTCGGCGGGGCAGGCGTGATCATCGCGGGGCAGGCTCACGTCCACCCAACCTCCGCCTATCAGATGCTGAACAACACCGCAAGCTGGAAGCCGGAAGCGATCCCCGGTCTCAGACTCGTCGCGGAAGGGATCAAGCAGCATGGCGCGCTCGCATTTCTGCAGGTCTCGCACAATGGCGCCGCCGCCGGTAGCGGAAGCTGGTCCAAGCTGCCCCTGCTCTCGCCATCGGGGCTTGCGGTCCGGGTCGACAACCCAAAGGAGCTCGAAACCGAGGAGATCGACGAGTTGGTGGCGGCGTATGGAAGGACGGCCGCGAACGCCGCCGAGGCTGGTTTCGAAGGCATCGAGGTCCATGCCGCACACGGCTACCTCATCACTCAGTTCCTGTCGCCGGTGACCAATCTCCGCACAGACGATTACGGCGGGACACTCGAGAACCGGATGCGCTTCCTGGTCGAGGTCCTGCGCGCGGTGCGGTCGCAGGTCGGATCGGGGCTGGCCGTCGGGATCCGGCTCACCGGGGACGAGGAGCGACCCGACGGCCTTGGAATCCGGCCCGAAGATGCGGCGGAGATTGCGGCGCGCCTCGAGGAGGCAGATCTCACCGACTTCGTCAACGTGAGCATCGGCCAGACGGGTCGCGGCATGGTGCGCTCCCTGTACGCACCCCACCTGGTCGGGGTCTACGCGGCGGCAACGATCAAAGAGGCGCTGCGGCGCACGCCCGTGTTCGCGGTGCATCGGATCGTGACGCCGGCCGAGGCGGAGGGAATCCTGGCGCGCGGCGAGGCCGACGCCGTGACGCTCGTTCGCGCCTTCATCGCCGACCCGGAATGGGCTGCGAAGTCCGCCGCCGGCCGTGCGGAGGAGATCCGGCTGTGCACGGGTTGCAACCAGGGCTGCTTTTTCCACCTGGGCCAGGGACTACCGATGGCCTGCGTCACGAACCCCGCGGTCGGCCGCGAACAGGAGCTCGGGCTCGGGACGCTCAAGCCTTCGGCCGTCAGGCGGCGGGTCGTCGTGGTGGGCGGGGGTCCTGCCGGCCTCGAGGCGGCCTGGGTCGCGGCGGCCCGCGGCCACGAGGTGATCCTGCTCGAGCGATCGTCCGGCCTGGGCGGCAAGATCCGGCTGGCGCAGCGTCTACCTGGCCGGGCCGAGCTGTCGGACTTCGCGGACTGGCGGGCCGGCGAGTGCCTGCGGCGCGGGGTCGATGTTCGGCTCGGGGTCGAGGCCGACCTGGCCTCGTTGCAGGCGTTGGCGCCCGATTACCTGGTGATCGCCACCGGCGGTTGGGCCACCACCAGCTTTCCGGCGGCGTTTTACTCGCAACCGGTGCCCGGTTGGGACCTCCCCTTCGTCGTCACCGACGAGACCGCCGTCCGGTCGCCTGAGGGCATCGGCCGCCGCGTATTGGTCGCCGACATGGTGGGCCACATCGAGGGGTTGGGCATCGCCGAGCTGCTCGCGGCGGCGGGCCGGACGGTCGTGCTTTCGATGCCCTTTCCAGCGCCCCCCCACCTGGATGCCGACACGGCCGGCCAGGCCATGGGCCGCGCCGTACGCGCCGGCGCCGCCTGGCGGCCACAAACCATCATCGAGTCGATCGCGCCGGGCCAGGTTCGCCTGCGTGACCTGCTTTCCGGATCCGTCACGGCTCACGAGGTGGATTCGGTCGTCGTCAGGACTCACCGGCGTCCGCACGACAGCCTCTACCACGAAACGAAGGGGGCTGGATTTGCCGTGGTCCGGGTGGGAGATGCAGTGGCGCCGCGCACCGCGGACCGCGCGATCTACGACGGGCACCTGGCGGGCCGCCGAGCATGAGCCGGCGGTCGGTGACCGTCAGTCCGAAGGGGCCGTAACCACGATCGAGACCTCGGCCGCGTCGGTCCCGAGAGCGATGCGAACCTTGTTCTGCATCGATTTGAAGAGCAGGATTCCGATCTCCAGGATCTCGTCGGCCGTGAGCAAGTCTGCGGCTGACCGGCGGAGCTCCTCGGGAACCCGTCCGAAGCCGATCAGAAACGCGTCGGCGAGGCGCAGGGCGGTCTTCTGCCGCTCGGAAAGGTCACTCGATTCGTAATCCCAGACCTTGGCGACCATGGGTTCGTCAAGACCGTCCCGCAGCGCGACCGCGCTGCGAATCCCGAGTCAAGTGTTGCAGCCCTGGAGATAGGCGTTGCGCAGACGGACGAGCTCGCTCGTCACCGGGTCGAGCGCTCCCGAAGCTCGAGTCAACGAGGTCAACCGGTTCCGGCCCCTGGCGATTTGCGGGTCGAACGCCTGGTACGGGTCGGGCGTGCCTTGCGGGGTCAGCAATCCAGGCGGGATGGGGAGCTTTGGCGTGGTCTTCACCGCGAAACGCTCGTCCCATCGAGGAAAGCCGTGAGGCGGTACCAGCGCTCCGCCAGCGAGACCGCGACGATCAGGGCGAACAGCCGGCCCGGCTCGAGGTATCTGAGGACGGAGTCGATCTGGTCGTCGGTGACCCATTGGGCGGAGAAGCAAAACTGCTCCGTGAGCGCCAGGCAAGCGCGCACGACGTCTGTGTCTGCGCCGTCGGCGGCCGGAGCCTCAGGTGTGCCTGCCACGATTGACTGCACTCGCGCTCGACAGCGCTCCAACAGCTCCGCGCCCACGATCCTTTCGAGGTCCGCGAAGTGCGAGGAGACGGCGACAGCCAGCTCAGGGCGGCGCCCCGCGACCCGCGCGGTACCTGGGTCGGACGAGCCGACCGGTACCAACACGTCAGTCCTGGAGCAGCGGCTCGAGCCGCCCGTCAGCGCCGAATTGCATCTCGATCGGGTCGCCGGCGGGCTCGAGTTGGTCCGCCTCCGCGATGAGGGCCGGGCTCAACGCCATGACTTCAGTGTGCAGCGTGTCATGGATCCATGCCAGCCGGACGGCGTTCGGCGGCACGCCGCACATGGCGATCGCGGCCCGGACGGCGTCGCGGTCATCGGCCAGCACCATCGGCAGCTTGCTGCGTTCCACGCCGAACAGGCCTGCCGTGATGGAGTTCGTATACAGCGCTCGCAGGTCGACCCTGGCCATCAGCCGGGCGGGAACGAAATCAGCGAGCCCGATGCCGGCCGCGTTTCCGTGCGACGCATCGGTGAGGTCCATCACCGCGATCGTCCTGATGAATGGAGTCCCACTCTCCTCCCAGCCCACGATCCGGTAGCGATTGATCACATTGGAGTCGATGCCCGTGCCACTGATGTCCTTGCCCATACGGTCGACGACCAGGACGTCGATCGTCTCGAACGGCAAACGTGGCATCAATCGCCAGGCCTGCTCGAGCATCGCCTCCTCTTCGCGAGAGCCCACCTGGTCCGCGGTCAGGCCTACGACACTCGCGGTTTCGTCGCGCTGGTTCTCCACGACGGCCACCGAACCGACCAGAAGTCCAGCACGCTGAAGCAGCCGGGGCGCCAGCGGCACGCGCCGGGCGAGCCCCTCGCTCCCCTCGTTATGGATCAGCTGCGCGCCGGGCTGCTTGCCCAGGCCGACCGCGCACATCTTGCTCGGCCCGCTTTCCACCGGTGCCCGGAAGCTAGTGTGCGGTTTGACTCGCGACACCACGAGCACGGCTCCAGCCTCGACCGCATAACGGTCCACGTGGTAGGGAAGGCCGTCGAGCTCGCCGACGATTCGCGTCTCCATCGTGGCCCGGACCGGAGCGCCGACGCTCTCTTCGGTGACGCCCATGCTGGCCAGGACCTCGGCCTGGCCCTCCGCGGTGGCCGCTCCGTGGCTGCCCATCGCCGGCACGATGAAAGGCTGCCAGCCGCCGTTCCGAAGACCGCTGACGGTGCCTCTGACGATCGCGTCGAGGTTGGCGATTCCACGGCTGCCGACGCCGACCGCGATCGCTCCCGGCGAGCGGCCGGCGTTCGCCGCGACGAGCTCGGCGGCGGCGCGCGCCGCGCCTTCGACATCGCTCACCGTAGGTGCCACGAAGCGCTGCCGCCGAAGGGCCACCCGTGGGATGGGAACGTCGAGGTAGCGATTCCCGATTTCGCGCAGCGCTGGAACGAGCTCGTCGAGCGGTAGGTAGCTCACAGCGCCTCCAGGTGTGGATCGAAGCCCGGCTCGAGCTCGACTCGCAAAGCGATCAGGGCACGCGCGACGTGGCAGTAGAAGCTCAGTGTAAGAGTGAGCTCCACGAGCTGGCCATCATCGAACCACTGGCGAAGCGGATCGAAGACGGCATCCGGAACGTCGATATCGCAAATGGCGTCCGCGTAGGCGAGAATGGCACGTTCGCGCTCGTCAAACAGCGAGCTGGTTCGCCAGTCTCGGAGGACGCGGAGGTGCTCCTCACTCACCCCGGCCTGAAGCGCCAGATTCCAGTGGTGAGCCCACTCGTACACCGCCCCGGCCCGCTGCGCGACACGCATGATCCCGAGCTCGCGCAAGCGGCGTTCCACCTTCGGCTGGTGGCGCAACGGCCAAGCCATCCCGGTCCATGCGGCGAGCATGGCCGGAGAGTTCGCGAGTGTTCGATATAGATTCGAGACGCGGCCCTGCTGGCTCGCGGCCTCCACGAACAGGGCTTGTAGGCTCGGGTCCTCGGCCGGTACCGGCACCATCGGCAGTCTCGCGCGTTCCCCACTCACAGCGACGGACGCTCGCTGTCAGGGTTGAGGCGGTCGAATCCAGCCATCAGGCCGGCGTCGACCGTGAGCACGGTGCCGGTCACCCATCGTGAATCGTCGCAGGCGAGGTACACGATGGCGGCGCCGATGTCCCAGCCGGTGCCCTCGGTCTCGAGCAGGCCTCGCCGCCGCCGGTCTTCGCGCATCTCACTGGTCATTCCACGCGTTGCCACCATTGGCGTGTACACGAGTCCCGGCGCGACGGCGTTGACGCGGATGCCCTGTGTTCCGTGGTGCGCGGCCATGGCGCGAGTCAGGCCGATCACGGCCGCCTTGGTCGTTGGGTACAGCAGCTTGGGGTGCCCGCCGCTCAGACCCGCCACCGAGCTGAGGTTCACGATCGACCCACCGCCGCTCTTGCGCATCTCCGGGATTGCAAAACGCGCCATGAGCATCATGGAGGTCACATTGACGCGAAAACCCTCGTCCCATTGGGCCAGGTCGACGTCGAGGGCGGTGCCGCTCGGACCGGTGACTCCCACGTTGTTGACCAAGACGTCCAGCCTCCCCCAGCGCTCGACGGTGGAGGCAACGATCGACCGGGAGTCTTCGGGGCGCGTTACGTCGGCGATCACAACGTGGGCCTCCCCTCCCTCCTCGGCGATCATGGCGAGCGTGCGCTCGGCCCACGACCGTTCGAGGTCGACCAGGGTGACGCGGGCACCTTCGCGAGCCATTAGCACCGATGCGGCGCGGCCGTTGCCGATGCCCTCGGCGCGCGACCCGGCACCTGTCACTATCGCGACACGCCCTTCGAGCCGGCCGCGCCTTACCCGGACTGTCAACGCTTTAGAATCATACCTGTGTGGAACGCTCGTTCCGAGCCCGACAGGGTGGCCGAACCCGATCTCCACGCCCTGTTGACTCGCCTCGAACAGCTCGAGTCCGAGCGCGAGATCGTACGCACGATCAACCAGTTCGGCCACACCATCGACTACGGTCTGGAAGCCGAATGGCTGGATTGCTTCCTACCCGACGGGGAGCTCGACGTAATCTACGGCGACCGGCCGCCCTCCCGCATGGCCCTGGGCACTCGACACGCCCGTGGCGTCCTGCATCGGGGAACCGAACAGCTCGCGGCGTGGATTGCCGGGCACACCCGCCCCCCGGTGCGCATCCACAAGCATCTCTACATCGAACCGCGCATCAAGTTGGAGGGTGAGACGGCGACATCGATCACGTACATGACGAGGGTCGACGTGATCGGCGGCCAGCCAGAGGTGTACGCCTTCGGTCGTTACCACGATGAATGGAGCCGGTGCGACGACGGACGCTGGCGGATCAAGCGGCGCCGGATCGAGATC
Organism: Candidatus Dormiibacterota bacterium; assembly: GCA_036513135.1. GTDB lineage: Bacteria > Chloroflexota > Dormibacteria > Dormibacterales > Dormibacteraceae > Palsa-870. The sequence goes on from DATBZP010000026.1 coordinate 8,136, forward strand.
GAAGGCCAGCGCGATGATGCGCCGCCTCCATACGCGCCCAACGCCTGATGTCAGACACCACGATCGCCGGGGCCCTGTCACGGCTCGAGAAGCTCGAAGCAGAACGAGACATCGTGCACACGCTTTATGCCTACTCTCACCACCTCGACCTCGGTCAGGATGAGAAGTGGGCGGACTGCTTCACGGAGGATGGGGTCATCGACATTCACTACCTGCCCGAGAAGCTCCCGGTCGCCCGCGTGGCGGAAGGCACACGTCACGCCAAGGGCATCCGGCACAAGGGACGCCGTCAGCTGCTCGCCTTCGTCGCCGGCCACGACCATCCACCGGCGCACGTGTTCAAGCACCTGATGATCGAGCCCCGGATCACAGTCGACGGCGATACGGGCACCGGTACGGCTTATCTCGTCCGGGTTGACGACGTCGGCGGAGTGCCTCGCATCACGAGCTTCGGCCGTTACGTCGACCGCTACCGCAGAGTCGGGCCCGGCGAGTGGAGAATCGAAGAACGGGTGGTTGAGCTGGAAGGGGCCTTTCCCGGACCCCGAGGCAACGCCTAGAGCACGCCGCCGAGGTCTGGCAGGCCGAGCAGGGCACGGCCGTGCGCCTCAGCCGCCTTCTCGACGTTGTTCTGGACATGTGCGCGCATGGCGTGCGCATCGCGGAACATGCGCTGAAGCGGATTGTCGAGGTGGATCGAGAAGCCCCCCGCGACGTCGAAGAGCTGGTCGATGGCCTGGATCGAAACATCGACGCAGTAGGCCGCACCCCAACGAAACCTCGCCCGGTCTTCGACAGGGATCGAGCTCCCTCCAGCCGCCATACCGAGAAGCTCGTCCAGGTCGGCGCGGAGCTGGCGCCGTGCCGCCTGGATGCCGGCCGCCGCCCTGGCTAGCCGTTGATGCGCGAACGCATCCTGCGACAGCGGACCGGTCGCGCTCTGCAGGCGGCGCTTGGCCTGCTGCAAATAGAAGTCGAGCATGCCCTGGGCCACCCCGATCATCGGTGCCGAGACCGCGTAGACGAACACGTTCATGAACGGCAGGTGGTACAGGGGATTGGGATTCGCAGCGGCGCCCGGCGTCTCGAGCTTGCGCGCCGACCGGGTCAAGAGCGTGCGGTACTCGGGCACGAATGCATCCTCGACCACGAAGGCCTTGCTGCCGCTGGCGGCCAGCCCCGCCACGTGCCAGTTGTCGACGATCCGGTAATCCTGCTTCGGGATCAGGAGGGTGCGCCCTTCTCTCCTACCACGCCCGTCAGGACCGTCGAGGACGGCGCCGATGAGCACCCAGGCCGCGTAGTCGATGCCGCTTGAGAAAGACCACGTCCCGCTGACACGAAAGCCGCCCTCGACCCGGCGCACGTCGCCGACGGGCGCGTACGAGGACGCGATCAGGGTTTGCGTGTCCTCTCCCCAGACGTCCTCCTGCGCCTGAAGCGCGAACAGCCCGAGCTGCCACATGTGGACTCCAATGACACCCAGCACCCAGGCCGTCGATGCGTCGGCCGCACCGAGCTCGACGCAGGCTTCGAAGTAGGTCGCGGGATCAACCTCGTAACCACCCCATCGCGCGGGCTGCAGACCACGGAAGAGACCAGCGGCCTGGAGATCGCTGACCGTCTCGCTCGGAAGCATCCGCAGCTTTTCGGCTTCCCTGGCTCGTTCGCGCAAGGACGGGAGCAGAGCCACGGCGCGCTGCCTGAACTCGATGGGATCGATTCGCCCAGAGCGTGTGGTCTCGCTCACGTTCGAGACTGTTCCTCCCATAGAGCCTGCAGGTTGTCCGGAGGACCTCCCTCCGAAAGCTCGATGCGCAATCCGCCGGGCAGTGCTTGGTAGGCGAAGCCGAGAGGGCGCCCAGACTCCTGCCACCTCGTCACCTCGATGGTCATCCCGGCCGCCACCAGCTCATCGGATGCCCTGGCGAGATCCTCGACCTGGAACCCGAAGTGGTGCAGATAGCCTGCCGCACGCGGCTCCCATACCGTGCCGGGCAAGCTTTCGATCAACTCCAGGTGGACCGGACCTGAAAGCGTCCAGGCCACACTCAGGCGCACGGTCTGCCGGCCGGCGGCGCTGATGATGTGGGTACCGCCGGCTCGCGGCACCGTGCGCACGAACTCGCCGAACACCGGCGCCATCTCCGCGATCGCGCGTTCACGGTCAGGCACCACCAGGCACATGTGAGACGGCACCCCAAACGCGGCCAGCGGCCCCTGCCTCGGGGCTCTCGTGCTCACGGCGCCGGCGGTCCCCATCGCAGGGCTCGGCGCACAACGGGCAGCACCCGCCGCCCGACATGGTCCAGCTGTTCGAGCATGGCGGGCTGCGCCAGGCCGGGGTAATGGAACCGAAGCAGCAACGCGTCGGCGCCCGCAGCCCGGACATCCGCCGCGAGCCTCTGCGCCATCTCCTCGGCGTCGGCCGTCGCTACGAAATCGGTCTGTGGCCCACCGACCGCAGACGTGGACCCGATGCTCCGGTAGCTGCTTGCCAGGACGGCCATCCGTTGCGGGTCCGGCGGCCCGAACCAGGCGCGCCTGCACAGGATGCGCGGGCCTGCGCCGCCCGCAGCCGAATAACGCTCGAACAGCCCGGATGCCTTTTCGACCGAGGCAAAGGAGTCGACCATGCACCCCGCGCCCACGCGGCCCGCCTGGGCGGCTCCGACGGGGCCGCCCAGCGTGGCCACGACGGGTATCTCTCCAGGCGCAAGCGTGGCGACGGCTGTGTCGCCGGCAAGCGCCGCCGAACCCGCGCCGACCAGCGCGGCCGTGAGCGTTTCCAGCGCCGCCCGAAAGCGGGGCAGCCGCTCGGCGATCGGAATGCCCACCGCTGCGAAATCGAGAGGGGCAAAGCCTGGTCCCACCCCCAGGCCTACCCGGCCGGGGAACCGCGCCGCAAGCCAGGCGGCCTCCTCGACCACCAGCGCCGGGTTACGAAGGGACAGCAGCAGCGGACCCGTCGCGGCCCAGCTTCGCGACATCGAGGAAAGCACCCACCCGACGACCTGGAGTGGGCTCGGGACGTACCCGCCGAATCCCCCATGGTGCTCGGAGACGCTGACGCCGTCGTACCCGGCCTGGTCGGCGATTCGCGCCTGCTCGATCAGGTCCTCGATCACCTCGCGCGGGGTTGCGGCTTCAGCGTGAATTCCAACGGAAATCCCCCCGGCCGCATACGGCTTTGGCCTGTCCATCCTGTCTAGACGGCGGGAGCGTCGCGCTCGACGAGCGCAGCCGGAGCGGTGTACGTCAGCAGGTCGGGACCTCTTAAGACCACGTCCATTTCGGGGCGCGCTTTTCGAGGTAGGCCGCGACCGCCTCCTTGGCGTCGGCCGTCTCGAGGAGCCGGGCCGTGTAGGTCTGCTCGATCCGGTAGGCCTCGTCCGTCGGCAAATGCTCGACACGATTGGCCGACTCCTTGGCCAGACGCATCGCGAGCGGGCTCTTCGAGGCGATGGTCAGCGCCAGCCGGCGAGCCGTCTCAAGGAGCTCGGCCAGCGGGACCACCTTCTCGACAGCGCCAAGCCGGTAAAGCTCCTGCGCAGGTTCCAGCTCGCCCGAGTAGAACATCTTGCGCATCTTGTAGGTTCCGACGAGCCTCTGAAGGTGGGCGGCGCCACCGAGCAGGCCGACGTTGATCTCGGTCAGGCCGAATGATGCGTTCTCGGCGGCGATCAGGATGTCGCACGCGCCCGCGAGCGCCAGGCCGGCGCCGATGGCGGGTCCGTTGATCGCCCCGATGACCGGAACCTGGCATTCGCGAATCGCACTGAGCGCATCACGGATGAGCCTGTGCGGGTCCATCATCCGGCTCGGGATCCCGTTCGTGGGTGGATGCGGCCCTGCCTTGAGGTCGGCGCCGGCGATGAAGGCGCGGCTGCCCGCGGCCGTGAAGACGGCGCAGTTGACGTCCTTTCTGTCGTTGAGGCTGCGGAAGGCGTCAGTGATCTCTTCCATCGCTGAGAAATCGACTGCATTGACGGGTGGCCGGTCGAAGGTCACCGTCGCCACCAGGTCGGCGATCTCGACGTTGAGATGAGTCAAGATCAGCTGGCGAGCCGTTTGCGGCGCGCCCAATAGTCGTCGGCGATCGCAAAGAAGGCGACGGCGAGGAACTGGTAGAGCTCCTCCTGGTCCTGTTTCCGGTCGATCTCGCCTCCAATGAAGACGCCATCGGCGACGGCGAGACAGAAAGACGCCAGGCGATCCGCGAACTCCTTCGTCAGCTGATCGCTGGGTTCACCGTACTCGTCCACGAACGCACGGCGGAACGTGCGCTTCACCGCAGTGCGCACACGGCGCAACGTCTCCAGGACCTCCCTGTTGGCACCGCCTTTCTCGAGCGCAATCAAGAAGATCAACCGGAGGAAGGCGGGCCGCCCCGCCGACCAGTCGGTGGCGCCGATCCGCATCATTTCGCTCAGACGCTCACGCGGCGTGCCGTGAAGGTCCTTCCAGCGGGTCAGTCCCCGCAGCCACGTGTCGGCCGCCGATTCGATGACGGCGCCCAGGAGCTGCTCCTTGCTGCCAAAGTGCCAGTAAGTCGAGCTGGCCGGGAGCCCGGACATCTTCGTGATCATCGAGATGCTGGTTGCGGAGTAGCCGTGTTCGGTCATCAAGCGCGTGGCCGCATCCAGGATGCGCTGTCGCGATTCGCTCGATGTGTCTTCAGGCATCTGCGCCCTCCGACTGCGCTGTCGAACCGGGTACCGGCCGTGTGACGAATCCTCGGCACGCAACCGCAGTTGGGGAGGACCGTAGGGTCCTGATTGGCGCCACGTTTGCAACCCCCTGTCACGTGAGCTCACATTGACTGGTCGATTGATGCGAGCCTACACTGTTGAGGCCGTAAATGGAATGCTCCTTCCAGGCGGAAGGGGCGAGAATTGTGCCGTTCCAGCGATCGCGGACGGCGGGAGGCACCGTGAGCTGGGACCGCACCACGGACGTCGTCGTCGTCGGCAGCGGCGCGGCCGCGTACGCGGCGGCGGCGACGGCGGCAGCGGCCGGGAGCGGCGTCCTGGTCCTGGAGAAAGCGGCGGCCGACGGTGGAACCACGAGGCGTTCCGGAGGCGGGTATTGGATACCCAACAACCGGTTCATGCGCGCGGCCGGCATGCACGATCCTCGCGACTGGGCTCTCAAGTACATGGCCAAGCTCGCCTACCCCGTGCAGTACGACCCATCGCACCCCACGCTCGGCCTCACTCCCAACGCATACGAGCTGATCGAGGCGTTCTTCGACAACGCCGGCGTGGCGATCGACCACCTCGAGGCGATTGGTGCCCTCCGCTCGATGCACGACCCTGAGCAGGTCGACTACAACGCCGACTTGCCCGAGGACAAGGCGCCGACCGGTCGGTACCTGAACCCCGCCCCCCTCGTCAATGCCGGCGCAAGTCATGGCAACGGCGAGGACCTGATCGCGCAGATGCGCGCCGGCGCCGTCCGTCTCGGGGTTGAGGTCTTGCTCGAGCATGAGGTTCGCACCTGCGTCAGGGATGAGCATGGCGAGGTGGTGGGGGTTGAAGCACAAACGCCAGGTGGCATCAAGCGTTTTGCCGCCCGGCAAGGCGTCGTGTTCGGCAGCGGCGGTTTCTTTCACAACAAACAAATGCGTAACGACTACCTGCGCGGCCCGGTCTATGGCGGCTGCTGCGTCCTCAGCAACACCGGTGACTTCGTCCGCATCGGTGTCGAGCTGGGCGCTGATCTCGGAAACATGAGCCAGGCCTGGTGGGCACAGGTCGTGTTCGAAGAGGTGCTCGACAACCCTAGTCCGTTGAAGAACGTCTGGATGCCGGGCGGTGACGCGATGATCCTCGTCAACAAATACGGTCGCCGGGTCGTCAATGAGAAAGCGACCTACAACGAGCGCGGGCAGGTGCATCACTTCTGGGACGGCGGGAAGCGTGAGTATCCGAACCTCCTGCTGATGCTCGTTTACGACGAGTCCGTTCATCAGAACCCGATCGCCTACAACATGAGGCGGCCGATTCCGATGCCGGATGACAACCCGTCATGGGTCATCACCGGAAAGGACTGGAACGAGCTCACGTCAGGGATCCGGGCGCGGCTCGAGGTCCATGCCGCGCACACAGGCGGCTACCAGCTGGACCCCTCGTTCCGCTCCAACCTGGAGGAAACCGTCCGCCTCTTCAACCGCTATGCAGCCGACGGCAAAGATCCCGACTTCGAACGCGGCGAGACGCCGATCCAGACTTACTGGGGCAGCGTCCCTCGCGCGGAGAACAAGAAGAACCCCACGATGTATCCCTTCAGCGAGCGCGGGCCATACCACTGCATTCTCATCGCGGGCGGCGGCCTGGATACCAAGGGCGGACCGCGCACCGATTCTCGTGCTCGGGTCCTCGATCAGACCGGGCGCCCGATTCCCGGGCTTTACGGTGCCGGCAACTGCGTGGCGTCGCCCGCCGGGCAGGCATACTGGTCGGCCGGAGGCACGCTTGGGCCTGCGATCGCGTTTGGTTACATCGCGGGACGCGCCGTCGTGGAACGGCCTGCTCGTGAACCAAGCGCCGCCCTGACCAGGGTCGTGACCCGCAGTTGATACCGATCGATCTCACCGGCCGCGTCGCGATCGTCACAGGCGCATCGGAGGGCATCGGCCGCGGAATCGCCGAAGCTCTCGTTCGCGCCGGTGCGGACGTGATGCTGGTGGCGCGGCGGATCGAGCTGCTTGAAGTCGCTCAGGCAGAGCTCCGCGAGGTGCGCCCGGGGGCGCGCGTCGAGGTGTTCTGTGGCGACGCGGGCGACGGCGCGGTGGCTTCGGCGTGCGCCGCCGCCGCGGTCGAGCGGCTGGGCGCCGCCGGGATCCTTGTCAACAACGCGCCCGGGGGTCTGCGCAAGCTCCTCCTCGAGGTCGACGCGAAGGAGATGGAAGGTGTCTTCCGCCTGACCCAGGTTGCGGCGGTGGTGTGGACGCAGGCGGTGTGGAAGGCGTGGATGGGCCAGCACGGGGGCGCGATCGTCAACATCGGTGCGGCCGCGGCGGAGCGGGTAGAGCGCGGACTGGGTTTCTACGGCGCCAACAAGGCCGCCGTCATCCGGTTGACGAGGCAATTTGCCGCCGAGCTCGCACCGGGCGTGCGCGTCAACGCGGTGTCGCCGGGCTGGGTCTGGTCGAAGTCGACAGAGCGGACATTCACCACCCACGGTGAGGCTCTCGCGGCGGTGCTGCCCTCGGGACGGCTTGGCCGGCCGGCAGACATTGCCAACGCCGTCCTATTCCTGGTCAGCGACCTGGCCGAGTGGATCACTGGCGAGCACGTGATGGTCGACGGCGGCGCGCTCGCCGCGCACGGCCTCTTCACGCGAGTGGTGGGTCGCTAGGAGGACCTATGGAGATCAGCTTCTCTGGGAAGTCTGCGATCGTGACCGGTGGCTCTCGAGGCATCGGAAAAGGCATCGCGCTCGCCCTGGCGGAGGCAGGGGCCGGCGTCACGATCGTCGGACGTGATGGAAAGCAATTGTCAGCTGCCCGCGACGAGATCGCGGCGGCTGCCCCGCGGACCCGAATCGAGACTTTCGCGGGTGATGTTGGCGACGCGGCCACCGCGACACGCTGCGTGGCCGCGGTGAAAGAGAGTTTCGGATCGGTGGACATCCTGGTCAACAACGCCCCGCCGGGCGGTCAGGGCCGCCTGATGGAGATCTCGGTCGCCGACATGGACGCTGCAGCCGCCACGGGCCCTCGCGCGATCGTCCTATGGACTCGCGCCGCCTGGGTCGCCTGGATGAAAGACCACGGCGGCGTCGTCGTCAACGTGGCAAGCGTCGCCGCCGACGTCGTCGAACGGCGAATCGCCTACTACTCCGCCGTCAAATCGGCCGTGATCGTGTTGACGCAGCACCTGGCCGCCGAGCTGGGACCGAACGTGCGCGTCAATGCGGTGTCTCCAGGCTGGATCCTCAACCGCGGGGACGAGACCGGGTTTGCCCAGCACGGTGACAAGCTGGCTCCGATGCTTCCTCTGCAACGGCTGGGCGAACCGGCCGACCTGGCCCGCGTCGTCGTCTTTCTCGCCTCAGACCTCGCCGGCTACGTGAGCGGACAGAACATTGCAGTCGACGGAGGCCGGATGTCGGCGTACAGCCTCTTCACGATGGGAACCGGACGAACCTGAAACGCTCGACCTGGGATCCAGGCTAGGCCGGCGCCTTCGCCTCGAGCTTCGGCCGGACTTCGGACGCGAACCGGCGCATCAGGTTGGCCGGGTCGTCGGCGATGGCGGTGAAAAACACCTTGTTGACGCCCGCCCGCTCCAGTCGCTTGAGCTTGAGCACCAGGTCGTCCGGGGTACCGGCCAGGCCGAAACGCTCGGCCAGGAATTCCAGGAGCTCGGGGTCATCGTCAAGCAGGTCACGATTCGGGTTGGCACCCAGCTGCTCGTGCCGATCGGGACGGTAGCGCCGCTGGAGCTCCTGGATGCGCGACTGCAGGTGCGTTGGGACCCGCTTGCCTTCGAAGGTGAAGCGGAAGCCATGGTTCGCGCTGGCGGCGAGGGCCATCTTGATCTCGTCGATCGCCTCTTCACGCGTCTCCGCGATGTTGCCTTTGGCGAAGAACCACACGTCGATGTCGTCCAGGCTGCGGCCGGCTTCGTGGGCACCCTCAGACAGCAGCTCGAGACTGTCCGACACCATGTCGTCGGTCAGGCCCATCCCGACGCACACCGACTCGCAAAGACGCCCGGCGAGCCTCAGGGTGGCCGGTCCTTCGGCTGAGATCATGATCGGGACGCGGCGCCACGGCCAGTTCATGCGGATGGTCTTTCCCTGGTATTCCACCGGCTTGGCAGTCCAGAGGTCCCGCAGCGCGTTGATGTAGGACTCCAGGACGGCAACCTTCACACCCTTTTCTCCGATGTTGTAGAGCGCGCTGTCTCCGGTGCCGAGGCCGAGCACAAAACGACCACCGCTCAACTCGTCCAGGCTGGCGCAGGCGCTTGCTACGACCGCCGGGTGACGGGTGACGGGATTGCTGACAGTCATCGCCACCCGTGACCGCTTCGTCGACATGACCATGGCGGTGTTGCTGACGTACGCCTCGCGGAACAATGACTGACTGTCCCCAAAGCACACCATCTCGAAGCCCAGCTCCTCAGCCAGGCGCACCCGTTCGAGAAATGCCGGAAAACCGGTGTTGAGCACGGCGACCGCGAAATCCACTGCCCGTAGAATAATCGAGTCTGGAATGCTCGTCCCAGAAGGTTTGCGACCCGTCCAGACCCCAGGAGGGTGCCGCCGGAATGGCTGAAGCCGCGTACCAGTGCGACGTGCTCGTGATCGGCTCGGGAGCGGCCGGGCTCTCGGCCGCGGTCACCGCGGGGAAAGAAGGTCTCAAAACGCTGGTGGTCGAGAAGGACAGCCATTTCGGTGGAACCACGGCGACGTCTGGCGGCGTGTCGTGGATCGCCGAGAGCCCACACGCCAAACGTCAAGGGTTGACCGACACCATCGAAGATGCACGCACGTACATCGCGGCCTGCATCGAGAAGTACGGCCGCCGTTTCGACGCAGACCGTATCGACGCCTATCTGGCAAACGGGCCGAGGATGGTCGAATTCATGGAGGAGAACACGCGCCTGCGCTGGGCCGGCGTCGCGTATTTCCCGGATTACCACCCCGAGCTGCCTGGGCACAGCGACAAAGCACGAGCGCTGAATCCGGCCGAATACGATGCCCAGAAACTACCTCGTGAGCTGCGCAAGAACCTGAAATGGCCCTGGACGAAGATCACGTTCATGGGCCTTCAGGTGAGCGCGGCGTCGCGCGAGCAGCACCATTTTTACAACGCATCCCGATCGCCCGCGTCGGCCGCATACGTGATGTGGCTCCTGGCCAAGCAAGCCAGAGACCTTCTCTTCTACGGCCGCAGCAAGCGGCTGGTCAACGGCAACGCCGTGGTGGCGATGCTCGCGCACAGCTGTCACGACTTTGACGTTCCGATCTGGATCTCGAGCCCGGCTGTCGAGCTCATCAAGGAGAACGGGAGGGTGCGAGGAGCGTACGTCGAGCGTGAGGGCCAGAGGGTGCGAGTCGACGCGGCGAAGGGCGTGGTGCTCGCCTCAGGTGGGTTCTCGTGGGACCAGAAACGTCGAAAACCGATCTATCCCCACGAGGCGGCGGGAGCGCATCACTTCCCCTTCGGGACCTCTCAGGACACGGGCGACGGAGCTCGCATAGCCGAGAGGGTCGGCGCCCACTTCAGCGCGGAGGTGACCAACGCCGCGGCGTGGGCGCCTGCCACTCCCGTCCCGCAGCGGGGCGGCCGGATGCTCAACCTGCCGCATCAACGCACATACGCGAAGCCCGGGATGATCGCGGTCACTCGCAAGGGCGTGCGCTTCACCAATGACGCCATCGACTATCACGACATGGTCCAGGAGATGATCCGCGCTTGCGCAGGCGAAAAGGACGTGGAGGCCTTCGTGATCGGCGACCACCAGGCGGTACGGAAGTATGGATTCGGTATCGTCGTCAAGCCGTACCCTTTTCCGATCGGCCCACACATCAAGGCCGGTTACCTCTTCCGCGCGAACACAATCGCGGAGCTGGCGGACCGGGCGGGCATCGATCGCGACTCGCTCGTGGCAACTGTCGATCGGTTCAACCACGCGGCCGCGGAGGGTAAGGACCCCGAATTCCACCGCGGCGAAACCGAGTACGACCGTCTCCAGGGCGATCCGGCCGTCAAGCCGAACCCATGCCTGGCGCCAATCGTCAGAGCCCCGTTCTACGCGCTGAAGATGGTGGCCGGCGACTCGGGATCCTTTGCCGGCCTGCGAACGGATCAGTTCGCACGCGTGCTGGACGGGCAAGGAACGCCCATCGAGGGCCTCTATGCCGCCGGAAACGACATGGAGAGCATTTTCAGCGGCGACTATCCCGGTGGGGGCGTGACCATCGGGCCCGCCATGGTTTTCGGCTATATCGCGGCCCTGCACATGGCCGGCAAGCCGGTTGCGGCTGGACCGGAGACCAGCACGGCAGTGGGTGGCCGGTGATCCCTGCACGCTCGCCGGTTCAAGCGCCGCCACGTCGTGTTGACCAGATAGAATCCGCTGTTAACCGCCTGTCCAGCACCCCCTTTACGAGTTCGCAGCCGGTGTCTCACATTTCGCCCGGAGAGTTGCCCTTCGATCTGGCCCTTGCGCCGGTTGGCCACACCGCAAGCCAATTACACGAGGTAAACAAGGTTCAATGACCGCAACTGCAGAGGTTTCGCAGCCACTGGATTCGCGCCACCGCATCCTCGAGGCTGCGACTCGGTTGATGTCGGAGCGTGGCTACGCCGGCACGAGCATATCCATGATCACCAAGCTGTCTGGCCTGCCGGCGAGCTCCACCTACTGGCATTTCGGCAGCAAGGAGCAGCTGCTGAGCGAAGTCCTCGAGAACGCCGCCTCGAATTTCCTGCACACGCTGCCTCGCCTCGAAGACGTCGAGGGCACGCCGCGGGCGCGATTTCACAAGATCGTGTCGGAAGGGTTCGGCCGCACCAGGAGCCAGGACGGCCCCGACTTCCTGAGACTCCTCTTCATGATCGCGCTCGAACGCGGCGAGGGCCGGAACGAAGTCATCAACACCATCCGGAAGGTTCGCCGGCAGGTCGCCAAAGGATGGAAGCGCGCCTTCGTGGAGATCTACGGCGAGTCATCGGACCCCGAGATCGCCGAATTCGTAGAGCGCCTGGCCGTCTTCGGTATCGCGGCCAGTGACGGGTCGTTCATCGCCAGCCAAATCGAAGTCGATCATGATGCGCACCAGCTGGGCGACATGGCCGCCACCGCCTTCCTGGCCATCGCCGACGAATTCTTCAGCGCAAAGAAATCGGCGAGAAAGCGCGCCGCGGCGTCCGCGAAACCAGTCAGGGCCGCGGCGAATCGCAACAAGTCTCAGTAAGCTCCTGAGACCCCGGTCGGCACGCGGCATGAAGGCCGGCCGAGGCT
>DATBZP010000027.1:0-5761 GCA_036513135.1 Candidatus Dormiibacterota bacterium
TCGCTTTGCCGTGCCCCATCCGGATCTCGATCTTGCGCCCGGCCGCGATCGTGATCCAGCCGCCCCCGACCTGCGCCAGCTCCCGAAAGGCGTCCTCGATGTCGGGAACGACCAACCCGACGTGGTGAGGTTGGCCGAGCGCGAGCGCTCCGGTGAGCGAGATCATCCGCGAGCGTCCAATGTAGCGATCATTCTATTCTGCCCGGGATTCGCGGTCGGGCCCTCTGAATGTCCACTCGGATCGACGGAGCGAGTAATCAACTCCGTGACGAGAGATGCGTTCGCCTTGACATTCCGGCACTTGTGGAACGACCATTCCAGTCGTGCGGCAGACACCGTCCCACCCGCCTCGCTTCACGCTCCATATTTCGATGATCGAGCCCGCACACTATCTGCCGGTCGCCCAGGCCGCAGAGCGAGCGGGTTTCCACAACATCGGAATGGGCGACAGCATCTGCTATCCGCGCGAGTCGACTTCCAAGTACCCGTACACGGCAGACGGAAATCGAGAGTTCCTCGAGAACAAGCCCTTCCTGGAGCCTTTCACGATCATCCCGGCGATGGCGGCCGTGACCAGCACCATCGGATTCGACACCAGTGTGTTGAAGATGCCCCTGCGCAATCCAGTCATTCTCGCGAAGCAGGTGGCTTCGCTCGCCGTCGTCACAGGCAACCGCTTCAAGCTGGGGGTCGGCACCAGCCCCTGGCCCGACGACTACGAGGTCTGCGGTGTGCCGTACGAGCGGCGCGGAAAACGGATGGAGGAGATGATCGACGTCGTCCGGGGCCTTTGCACAGGCGACTACTTCGAATACCACGGGGACCTCATCGACTTCCGGCCGATCAAGCTCGTGCCGGCGCCCGACCGGCCTGTGCCGATTCTGATCGGCGGCCACTCGCCGCTGAACATCCGCCGCGCTGCGCGGATGGCCGACGGCTGGATTCCATCGACGAACGCCCGGGACGCTCTCGTACCCATGATCGCGGAGCTGAACCGCCACCTCGATGAATCTGGCCGCGCAGGCCTGCCGTTTGAGATTCACGGCAGCCTCGCCCAGAACGCCACCCCAGATGACGTGGAGCGGCTCCACCAGCTGGGCTGCACCGACTTCCGGGTTCGCCTGACCCCGGCGTACACGATGGACCGCGACTCCCAGTCGGTCGCCGAGAAGACCGATTTCATCGATCGGTTCGCCGACCGCGTGGTCCACGCAGTCCCCGCCTGAATCTGCACTGCCGGGCCGCCTGTTGGAAGGGGCCAGGCCCGTCCGCATGTATGTAATCCTCGATACACTGGAGGCCCAGGGCCTCGGAGTTCGCGCCTGGCCCGTAGAGTGAGATCAAGGAGACCGGATCGCCCATGACCGTGCAGCCCAGGACTTCCGATTTGACACGAGAGGAGCTGCTGGCTCGAGCTGACGCGCTGGTCGCGGTCCTTCGTGAGCGGGCGGCTTACGCCGAAGAGCTCCGCCGCGTGCCGGAAGACACGATTCGCGACTTCCAGGAAGCGGGCCTGTTCAAAGCGATGCAGCCTGCTCGATGGGGCGGACACGAAGTCGAGCCTGGCGCTTTCTACGAGGCGGTTGTCCGGATCGCTTCCGGGTGCGTCTCGAGCGGCTGGGTTCTGAGCGTCGTCGGTGTTCATGCGTGGCATATGGCCCTCTTCCCGCTCGAGGCCCAGCAGGAGGTGTGGGGCAAGGACACGTCGACACTCGTCGCCTCTTCCTATGCGCCGATCGGCAAGGTCACCAAAGTCGAGGGCGGCTTCCGCGTCACCGGTACGTGGTCGTTCTCGAGCGGCTGTGATTACTGCGACTGGGTGCTCACGGGGTGCATCGTGCCCGACCCGGAACGCCCGGAGCGAAGGCAGGGCTACACGCTGCTGCTGCCGCGAAGCGATTACAAGATCATCGACAACTGGCAGGTCCTGGGCCTTCTTGGAAGCGGCAGCAAGGCGTTCCAGGTGGAGGATGCGTTCGTACCCGACCACCGCTCACTCAGCACGCGCGATGTCCGCAAGCTCGACGCACCCGGTTTGAAGGCTAACGAGAGCCCCGTATATCGAATGCCGCAGATGAACGTCTTTCTCTACGCGGTCTCAACGCCCGCGATCGGAGCCGCCCGAGGCATGCTCGACAACTTTGTCGAGCAGGGACGCAAACGGGTCGCGGCCCCCAACTCGCCGTTCTCACGCGACCTCCACGCGCTCAAGCGCATCGGCCTCGCCGCCAACAATCTCCAGGCTGCCGAAAGCCGCCTGCGTAGTGATTTCGACGAAATGTTGAGGCGAGCGGAAGCCGGTGACAGCTTTCCGTTCGAGGCCCGGGCTCGGTTTCGCGCCGGCGCGGCTTACTGCCTGGGCACCTCGCTCGAGGGCATCGACGCGCTGTTCGAAGCCGCAGGTGGGTTCTCCATCCAGCGGGACAATCCGCTTCAGCGCATCTTTCGCGACTCGCACGCGATGCGAGCTCATGCCGCCAACAACGTGGACCGGGCGACCGAAACGTACGGCAAAGTCCTGCTTGGACTCGACGACCCGGAGGTCATCATCTAGATATGCCGGGCGGGAAGCAGGAAGGAGCCAAGGAGGGCCAGCCGTCCTGGACTCTCGACGGTGACCCCGGCCTCGGCTGGGGATGGGGTTGGGGCGATCACGGGGTGGCCGACTGGGAACCTCCGCGCCCCCACACGTCAAGCCCGGTCACCGTCGAGCAGCAACTGTTCAGGCATGTGATGGGTCACTTCGTCACGGGCGTCACCGTCGTCACCACTATGGTCAAGGACAAGCCTATAGGCATGACCGCGCAATCCTTCGTGTCCCTCTCGCTGGATCCTCCGCTGGTGATGTTCTGCCCGACCCAGCACTCGTACACCTGGGAGCAGATCGAAGCCGAGGGCCGGCTCTGCATCAACGTCCTCTCCCGTAAACAGGAGGAGGTCTCGCGGCGCTTCGCGGCCAAGACCGGCGAAAGGTTCGACGACGTCAGGTGGGTACCAGCGCCGGTGACGGGTTCGCCCTTGCTCGAGAACGTGCACGCCTGGATCGATTGCGAGATCGAAGCTGTGCACCCGGGCGGTGACCATTTGATCGTCGTATGTCGCGTGCTGGCGCTGGCCGCCCCTGACGACGCCGGCGACCCGCTGGCCTTCTACCTGGGCAAGTACGGGCAGGTCACACGGGCTGCCGAATGACCTCCAGGCTGGGCTAGGCGGTCGCGAAGTCGACCACGGCTTTGCCGAAGGTCGACTCCCGTCCGTTGGCGGAGACACCCTTCAACTCGAGGGTTACGACATGCAAGCCTTCTTCGGTGGTCGCCTGCACCACCGTGGCAGCGACCCGAAAAGGCTCGTTGACGAGGTCGGTTCCCCGGTAGGTCGCGCTGAGCTCGCGCAGGAAGCAGTCGGGACCCGCCCACGACGTCACCGTCCGCCCGAACAACGCCAGCTTGAACAGCCCGTGCAGGATCACCCCAGGTAAGCCGATCGATCGCGCGAAACCAAGGTCGTAGTGCGCTTCGTAGAAATCGCGACTTGCGGCTGCGTACTGCACGAGCTGGCGGCTGGTCGAGGTTACCACCAGATCCGGCAGGCGCAGCCCCACTTCAGGTGTCAACTTGGCCTCCGGTAGACGGTCGTGTTGCGGCTGCTCGCCACCACTTCTCCGCCGACCCGACGCACCTCCGTCTCGATGACGATGAACGTCAAATGGCCGCTCGAGCCGGTGCGCACGTAGGCGTCCACGACGCGCGAGCTGCGTTCGAGAGGCTCCCCGGGGTGCGCCGGACGGAGCCATTTGTATTCGTTGCCCGCGTTGAGCGGCGAGCCGTAGCGCGGCAGCACCAGCTCTGGATCGGCCGTGGTGCGCACCTGGGCGAGGAACGTCGGTGGTAGGAGAGGTTTACCGAATCGTGATGAGGGCCGGTCCAGCCGGAAGGGTGGGTTCTCCTCCCCGATCGCCTCGAGGAAGTCCTTGACTCGCGATTCGTCCGTCACGAACGGCGCCCAGGCAGTCTGCCTGCCGATCAGGGCCCTGGGGTCTGGATTCGGCTCCGCCTGTTCGGTCAGCTTTCGGCTCCAGCACCTGAAGTCTCTGGTCCCGCCGGCGTCTTGAGGCCCTGACGCTCAAAGCGCGCCAACGGCGGGGCGGTGAACGTGGAGGTGATCGTCTCCAGCACCTCGCCGGTCGTCCAGTTCCGTTCCCGGAAGGCGTGCTCCACCTCGACCGGCTGCGACCAGCGTGCGACGTGGCCCCCGCCTCCCGTGTAGATCTGGCCTGTGATCGCCCTGGCCTCCGGGCACACGAGGGCAACGGCCACCGCGGCAGCAGTCGTGGCGTCAGGCCGTTCCCTGTCGCCGAAGAACTCGGCCCGCAGACGGTCCGTCATTCGCGTGGAGGCATGGGGCGCGAGGACGTTCACATTGACGTCGTACTTGCCCATCGCAAGCGCCGTTGCGTACGCCAGGCCGACGATCCCGAGTTTGGCCGCGGCGTAGTTGGCCTGGCCGGCGCTTCCTTCCAGCCCCGCGTTGGAGGTCACGAGGACCATCGAGCCCGAGCGCTGCTGGCGCATGTGTGCGCTGGCGAATCGAACGAGGTTGAATGTGCCGTTCAGGTGAACGTCGATGACGTCCTTCCATTCGGTTTCGCTCATGTTGAAGACCATGCGCTCGCGCAGGATCCCGTGGGGGGTGATCAGGATGTCGAGCCGCCCGAACTTGCTCAGGGCGATCTCGACGACCTCCTGCGCCACATTGAAATCGGCTATCGATCCGTAATGTGCAAAGGCCCGACCGCCCGAGTCGATCACGACCTTGACCGCCGCATCCGCGGCTGCGTTGGACGGTTCCTTACCGTCGAGAGTCACACCGTAGTCGTTGGCGATTACGGCCGCTCCTTCGGCAGCGAGCGCTTTCACCACTGCGCTTCCGATGCCCCCGCCGGCACCCGTTACGATCGCAACCTGATCGCGAAGCCTCATTCACTCAACCTCCACGGCCCTGCCGCCCAACTCGCGGTCTCTCAATGACGATGACGTCGATGGCTCGTGCTGGGGAGCGCGAGGTAAGCGACAAGTCGTCTGAGGCTAATACTATCCTGTCTGTAACGCTCGTTCTGCCACAGCCGGCGGGCCTTCCACCCCAAATCACATGAGCATTAAGGGCAAAGCATTCATCGTCGGTGCGTACGAGCATCCGGGCCGAAAGCTGCCCGACCGGACGCTCGCCCAGATCCACGCGGAAGTGGCCGCCGGTGCGGTGGCCGACGCCGGCCTGGAGCTGCGCGACGTGGACGGTTTCTTCTGCTCCGCAGATGCGCCTGGCTTCGGCCCGCTGTCGATGGCCGACTACCTCGGCCTGAAGTGCCGCTTCATGGACACCACCAACCTTGGTGGGTCGTCGCCGGTCGCCCAGGTCGGACATGCCGCCGCCGCCATCGCGGCAGGCAAGTGCCGAGTGGCGCTGGTGACGCAGGGCGGTAAGCCGCTCACCGGCGGCTCTCGTCCGATGGATTCGCAGCGGAGCGCGACCGGCCCTGAGTTCAGCTTCGAGCAGCTCCAGGGCCTGACCACTCCGGCCGGCTACGCACTCGCCGCGCGCAGGCACATGCACGAGTACGGCACCACGAGCGAGCAGCTGGCCTGGATCAAGGTCGCCGCCTCGCGGCACGCACAGCACAACCCTAATGCGCGGCTTCCTTTCGCAGTGACGGTGGAGCAGGTGCTCGATTCGCCGATGGTCGCCGATCCGCTTCACCGGCTCG
>DATBZP010000028.1:0-100683 GCA_036513135.1 Candidatus Dormiibacterota bacterium
GGCCTCGCCCGGCGCGGGTATGACGAGCACCTGAGAGGGCGTGATCTCGGCGATCCGCCAGGTGGACGCGCCCAGGACGAAGGTCTCCCCCACGCGCGTCTCGTAGACCATCTCCTCGTCGAGCTCGCCGACCCGCCGCCCGTCGTCCACAAGGTTCACGCTGTAGAGCCCGCGATCGGGGATCGTGCCCGGGTTGGTCACCGCGAGCCGCTGAGCACCGGCTCGACCGCGTACCGTGCCCGCCACACGATCCCACACGATCCGCGGCCTTAGCTCGGCGAAGTCGTCGGACGGATACCGGCCGCTCAGCATGTCGAGAACAGACTCGAAAGCTCGCGGGCCAAGGTCGCTGTATGGATACGCACGCCGGACGACGCGGCCAAGCTCTTCGACGCTCCACTCGTCCATTGCGCACATCGCGACCACCTGCTGGGCGAGGACGTCGAGGGGCTTTTTGGGCACGACCGTCGATTCGATCCGTCCCTCGAGCATGCCCTCGACCACCGCCGCCGACTCGAGCAGGTCTCCGCGGTACTTAGGGATGATGACGCCGCGCGAGATCTCGCCCACCGAGTGACCTGCGCGGCCAACACGCTGGATGCCCGACGCCACGCTGGGCGGAGCCTCGACCTGCAGAACGAGGTCGACGGCGCCCATGTCAATGCCGAGCTCGAGGGTCGACGTCGCGACGAGGCCTTTGACCACGCCTGCCTTGAGCTGGTCCTCGATGAGCATGCGCTGCTCACGCGCGATCGATCCGTGATGGGCACGCACCAGCTCCTCACCCGCGAGCTCGTTGACGCGAGCGGCGATGCGTTCGGCCAGCCGCCGGGAGTTGACGAAGACGATCGTCGAGCGATGCTCGCGAATCAATTGCAGCAGCCGCGGGTAGATGGCGGGCCAGATGCTGTTGGCGGTTTGACCGCTTTCGTCCTCGACGGACAGCCGCGTCATGTCATCGACCGGCACCTCGACCCGCACGTCCATCGTCTTCAGCCGTCCGGCGTCGACGATTGCGACGTCGCGGTCGGTGCCGCCCAGGAAGCGAGCAACCTCCTCCAGCGGGCGCTGCGTCGCCGACAGCCCGATCCGCTGCGGCTCGACCTTGGTCAGCACGCACAACCTCTCGAGGCTCAAGGCGAGGTGACTGCCGCGCTTGGTGGCGGCGACCGAGTGAATCTCGTCGACGATGAGCCAACGAACCGTGCAGAGGATGCGGCGCGCGGCGCTGGTGAGGAGCAGATATAGCGACTCGGGGGTGGTGATCAGGATGTCCGGCGGGTGACGCTCCATCGAACGGCGGACGTCGGTCGGAGTGTCGCCTGTCCGGATCGCGACGGAGATTTCCGGCGCCTTGCCGCCCCCGGCCTCGATGTGGTGGCGGAGACCGACCAGCGGCGAGCGGAGGTTGCGATCCACGTCGTGGGCGAGCGCTTTCAGGGGAGATACATAAAGGACGCGACAGCGCTCGGCCTCCGCAGGCATGGCCTCGGTGGTCAGGCGGTCGAGGCACCACATGAAGGCGGCCAGGGTCTTGCCGCTGCCGGTCGGCGCCGCCATGAGGACGTGCCGGCCGGAGGCCACCTCGTGCCAGCCGCGTTCCTGGACCTGCGTCGGAAGATCGAACGAGCTGCGGAACCAGTCCCGCGTGGCCGGCGCAAAGAGATCTAGAGAGCTCCCCACGAGGTCAAGTTTGACCGGTTCCCATGCCGCAAACAAGTGTTCGTTAACGGGTCCAGCCAGCTCGGGTCCCCCCACCCGGCGGCTTCGCCGCCGACCTCCCCGGCGAGCGGGGAGGTGTCTAATCAGCTCGATGATCCACCCCGGGCTATTTCGCGAGGTCATGGCCAGCTTTCCCAGCGGCGTGGTCGTCCTCACTGCGTTCGGGCAGGATTCGCGGCCGCGCGGCCTGACGGTGAGCGCCTTCTGCTCCGTCTCGCTCGAGCCCCCGCTCGCCCTGGCCTGCATCGACAAGACATCCAACACCCTGGCTGCCGTGCAGCACACCGGCGGCTTCACCGCCAACATCCTGGCCGCCGGTCGCGAGCAGCTGGCGCGGCGCATGGCGAGCAAGCTGACGGACAAGTTCGATGCGATCACGTGGCGGCGTCCCGCAAGCCCCATCGGCGGGCCGATCCTGGATGACGACTCCGCGGCCTACGCCATCTGCACTCTGCGTGACACGATCGAAGCGGGAGACCACTGGGTGCTCATCGGCCTGGTCACCGAGGGCGCCCACAAAGAAGGCGCGTCACCAATGATCTTCAGCCGCCGAGGCTACGTCGACCTCTGATCACAGTGTCGGGGAGGGCCACCAGGGCACGAGCTGCGACAGCCCGGAGGACAGGAGAGTCATCTTGTTCATGAGCAGCAGCAAGCCCATCACGAGCAGCACCGCGGCGGACGCCAGGTCGATCGCCCGGCGGTGGCTGTTGATCAGCCGGACCAATGGTCTCGCCTTCTCGAGAGCGAGCGCCAGGGCGACGAAGGGCAGGCCGAGCCCCAGGCAGTAGGCGATCATCAAGCCGAGACCCTGCGCCGTGGTTCCCGCCGTAACGGCCGAGCTGAGGACCGCACTCAACGTGACGCCGATGCACGGCGTCCATCCGCTGGCAAAGCCCATCCCAAGCAGGAATCCGCCGGCGATGCCGCCTCTCTGCGGGGCTCGATTCATGGCGCGGTACTCGCTCCACAGGAACGGGATGCGGATCAAGCCCGCGACCTGCAGAGCCATCACGATGACCAGCACGCCGGCCACGACCGGCACGTATGCCCGGATCGGCTGCACCACGATTGAGAAGACGTAGAAGAAGAGGATGAAGATCACCGAGAGGCCGGCCACAAAACTGAGACCGGCCACCGCGACGGGCAGGGATGGCGATGTGCGCGCCACGGCAATGGCGCCGGGGCCATCAGACGGCCAGGCGCCCGCAGGGCGCCCTTCCAAGACCGGCTGGCCGGCGCGGGCACCGAGATACGCGAGGTAGGCCGGGACCAAGGGCAGCACGCATGGCGACACGAACGAGACAAGGCCGGCGAGAACCGCGATCGGAGGGCTGATGCCGTCGAGAGCGCCCACCGCCAGATACAGACTCGACATGCCGCTACTGGCGCTGCAGCGGCGCCGCCTGGTGGGCGATCTCGTCGATCGCGTCCAGGACCTGCGGCCACACGCGCTTCGGCAGGTCGTGGCCCATGCCATCGAACTCGACCAACCGTGCTCCGGGTACGGCGTCCGCCACGAGGCGCCCGTTCTCGACTGGCACGAGCACGTCGTCGACGCCGTGGATCACAAGGGTGGGCACGCGAACTTGCTTCAACCGCTCGACCCGACCTTTGGCGGCCAGGATCGCAATGAGCTGGCGCCCGAAGCCGGCCGGGTGGTACGCGCGATCATAAGCACGCCCGGCGCGCGCACGCTCGAACGCTTCCTCGAAGGGGTCACCCGAGCCGAGCAGTACTCGCCGGATGGATATCGCCTGCTCGATTCGCTCCTCGCGGGTCTCTGGCGGCGTGACCACGAGAACTGCCGCGCCCTCGGGCTTTGGCGGGACCGCATCAGTTCCGCCGGGGCCAGACATGATCGACGTCAGCGAGAGGGCGCGGTCCGGATGGTTGATGGCGACCAGCTGCGCGATAAAGCCCCCCATCGACGCCCCGACTACGTGCGCAGCGCCAACTCCGAGTGCGTCGAGCAGGCCCGCCGCATCGTCGGCGAGATCGTCGAGCTGGTAGGCCGGCTTGGGGTTGCCGCTGAGCGCGGCGGCCATGTCCGGATAGCCGGCGTCGTCCATCCATGTGGATAGCCCCGAGTCTCGGTTGTCGAAGCGGATGACATGGAATCCACGCTCCGCCAGGTGCGCGCAGAAGGCGTCATCCCAGGAGATCATCTGTGAGCCGAGGCCCGCGATCAGCAAGATCGGCCGGGCGGCGGGATCCCCGAAGGTCTCGTATTCGATCTCGATTTCGTTCGCCTTGGCTCGCGACACGAACCCATCCTAGTGCTAGCTACGCTTACCGATTGTGACCCGGACTCTTCCCGCCCGCGCACAGGTGGACGAGCGCTTCACGTGGGACCGGCACAGCGTCTTTCCCGACGAGGCCGGCTGGGAGCAGGCGGTCGAGACGATCATGGCGCGCCTGCCCGACCTGACCGAGTTCAGGGGCCACCTCGGCGACTCACCAGACGCACTTGCCGACTGGTTCGACGCGAACGAGAGCGTGCACCGGTTGATGGGCAAGGTGATGGTCTACACCACGATGTCCTACTCGGTCGACACCGGTGACCAGGCTGCGCTCGCGCGCGCAGACCGGGCTCGCTCGCTCGCCGCCCAGCTCGGCGCGGCCACCTCGTTCGCGCTCCCGGAGATGATCGGCTTCGGCATCCCGAAGCTACGGGAATGGGTCGCGACCTCGCCAAGGCTCGCGCACCTCGGCCACTACTTCGACCGCCTGGAGATACTCCAAAGCCGGATTCGCAGCGCCGAGGTGGAGGAGGTCCTGACTCAGGTGTCGGACCCGCTGGCCACGGCGCTCTCGGTGCACTCCGTGCTCGCCAACACCGACCTTAGATTCGCACCAGCCGTCGGTGCGGATGGTGTCCAGCATGAGGTGGCCCAAGGGACGATTGCGGCCCTGCTTACGAGCCCTGACCGCGAGGTCCGTCGGACGGCTTTCGAAAATTACGCCGACTCTCACCTCGCGATGCAGCACGCCATGGCGACGAGCCTGGCCGGCGGCGTCAAGCGCGACGTCTTCTACGCCCGCGCTCGAGGCTTTCCGTCATCCCTGGCCGCGGCGCTGGAGCCCAACCACGTCCCGCCCGAGGTCTATCACAACGTGATCCGAGCGTTTCGCGACAACGTGGGCACGTGGCATCGCTACTGGCGAGTCCGTCGCAAGGCGCTAGCGCTGGACGTGCTCAAGCCATACGACACACGCGCCCAGCTCGGGAGGTCGCTCCTCAAGGTTCCTTATGAGCAGGCCGTCGACTGGATCGCAAAGGGGGTCGAGCCGTTCGGCGAGGAATATGTAGGGATCTTGCGCCGAGGAGCGCTAGAGGATCGCTGGGTCGACGTCTACCCGAACCAGGGCAAGCGCATGGGCGCGTTCTCAACGGGTGTGCCCGGCACATTCCCGTTCATCTTCATGAGCTATAACGACGACATCTACTCGATGAGCACGCTCGCTCACGAGCTCGGTCATTCGATGCACTCGTACTACGCGCGCAAGACGCAACCTTTCATCTACTCGAGCTACGGGCTCTTCCAGGCCGAGGTCGCCTCGAATATGCACCAGGCGCTCGTGCGGCGCCACCTGCTGGCCACCCAGACCGATCCTGCGCTACAGGTCGCCGTGATCGAAGAGGCGATGACGAACTTCTATCGCTACTTCTTCATCATGCCGTCGCTGGCCCGGCTCGAGCTCGAGATGCACGAACACGTCGAACGTGGCCGCGCCATCACCGCCGACTACCTCAACCACCTGATGGCCGACCTGATGATGGAGGTCTACGGTTCGGAGGTCGAGGTGAACGGGAGCGACCGCGATCGCATCGGATCGACGTGGGCCCAGTTCCACACCCACCTGTACAGCAATTTCTACGTCTACCAGTACGCGACGGGAATCGCCGGCGCGGACCACCTGGTCGAACGCGTCGCGAATGGCGATGCCGGCGCCATCGAGTCGTACCTGAAATTCTTGAAGAGCGCGGGCTCGATGTACCCGCTCGACGGCCTTCGGATGGCGGGCGTCGATATGACGTCGCCCGAACCGGTGGACGCGGCGTTCGCGACGCTCGCCCGGATGGTGAGCCGGCTCGAAGAGCTGACCGCCTAGCTGTCCCCTCTCCCCTTCGGGGAGCAATCAAAGGGTCCCATCCTCATCGCCGCTTTGCGCGCAGGGCCAGGGTGAGGGGCTTAAGTCCGCAACACGATTCTGTAAAGGTTCGATTCGCGCAGCTTGAACCCCATGCGGGGGTAGAGCCGGTTCGCCGCCTCACGCAGCACGCCAGACTGCAGCTCGGCGACTTGCGCCCCGCGCTCCCGAGCGACGTCCAGGCATGCCTTGACCAGCGCGGCGCCGACACCCTTGCCGCGCGCGCCCTCGTCGACGACCACCTCGTCGAGGCGCGCTTTAATCCAGAAGGGCGTGGTGTAGACGATCACCGTGGCGGTGCCGACAGCCTCGTCTCCCTCTCTGGCCAGGAGGAGGGTGACCGCAGGGTCGGCGATGAGCGCCTCCAGCCTCTCCATCGTGGGGACCGGGAGCTCGGAGTTGAGCTGCGGCAGCAGGTGGGCGAGTGCCGCACGCACTTCAGGCGTGGCTTTGCTGGCCGCTTCGATACGGATCATCCGCGGAACAGCCTAATGTCGCGTGAGCAACAGGAAAGTGAAAGGGACAGATTTCGACCGGTTCCGGGAGGTGCTGGAGCGCAAGCTGCTCCCGGCCGTCCATCGCAACCACGTGCCCCTCCGCCTCTCAGCCTTCAGCCCGCGTGGCGAGCCCGTCAGCTATGACGAGGCGGTTCGCGGGGATTACCGACCTTTTCACGCGGGCGAAGAGTGGGGTGCCCCATGGAGCACGACCTGGTTCCACGTGCAGGGCCGCGTGCCGGACGAGTGGGCCGGGCAGAGGGCCATCGCGCTGATCGATCTTGGGTTCACGGGCCCGACCGGTTTCACATGCGAGGCGCTCGTGTGGAAGGACGGGCGGCCGTGGCGGAGTGTCGATCCCAACCACCGGTGGCTGCCGATCTCCGGGCCAGAGGTGGACTTCTACCTCGAGGCGGCGGCGAACCCGACCGCCACGCTGTCAGGTCCCGAGCCCGCGGCCTCGATGATCGCCCTTCGTGAATCCGACGCTCCGCAGTTCGTCTTCCGGCAGGCCGAGCTCGCGATCCAGGACGAGGGTGCTCGCAAGGCGGCGCTCGACTCCAGGGTCATGCTCGACCTGGCTGAAGCAACCTTGGACCCGCGGTTGATCACGGCGCTCGAAACAGGTGATCTGAGCGAAGTGTATGCAAGGCCGAGCCGATCCACGCACCACATCACCGCCGTCGGTCACGCCCACATCGACACCGCCTGGCTCTGGCCGCTGCGCGAAGCGCGCCGCAAATGCGCACGCAGCTTCTCGACGGCCCTGGCGCTGATGGACGAGTATCCCGACTACCGCTTCGCTTGCTCTCAGCCGGCCCAGTACGCGTGGATGAAGGAGCACTACCCCGACATCTATCGCGGCATCGTGGCCAAGGTCGCCTCCGGCCAGTGGGAGCCGGTCGGCGCGATGTGGGTCGAGGCGGACTGCAACCTGCCCTCGGGCGAGGCTCTCGCGCGACAGCTCCTGCACGGCAAGCGGTTCTTCATGAGGGAATTCGGCTACGAGACAAGTGAGCTGTGGCTGCCGGACGTCTTCGGGTACCCAGGCTCGCTGCCGCAGCTCATCGCCGAGGCCGGCTGCGACCACTTCCTGACGCAGAAGCTGTCATGGAACGACACCAACAAACCAGAGCACCACACCTTCATGTGGGAGGGGATCGACGGGACGCGCATCTTCACGCACTTCCCGCCCGCCGACACGTACAACGGCGACTTCAGCGCGAGTCAGGTCGTCTCGAGCGTCGCGAATTTCAAGGATCGGCTGCGCTCCGATCGGTCGCTCTACCTGTTCGGCTGGGGCGACGGAGGCGGCGGCCCGGAGCCGGACATGATCGAAGCCGCGCGCCGATTGCGAGACGTCGAGGGCGCACCGCGAGTTGAGCTGGGCACTGCGCGCGAGTTTTTCGAGCACGCGAGCGCTGAGGCGAAGGACCTCACGACCTGGGTCGGCGAGCTGTACTTCGAGCTCCATCGCGGCACGTACACATCGCAGTCGCGCACGAAGATGCTCAACCGGCGGGCGGAGCAGGCGCTGCGTGAGGCAGAGATATGGTCGGTGGCGGCGGGCGACGAATATCCGGCGGCTGAGCTGGAGGATGCCTGGAAGAAGGTGCTTCTGAACCAGTTCCACGACATACTTCCCGGTTCGAGCATCGACTGGGTCTACGAGGATGCGACGCGAGACCTGGTCGGAGTC
Organism: Candidatus Dormiibacterota bacterium; assembly: GCA_036513135.1. Lineage (GTDB taxonomy): Bacteria > Chloroflexota > Dormibacteria > Dormibacterales > Dormibacteraceae > Palsa-870. The sequence continues at coordinate 8,074 of DATBZP010000028.1, forward strand.
GCGTCAACGGCTGGCACGATCACGGATCGCGCGGTCACCGGGATCGCGGGCAACGGCCCGGAGCTTGCGGTCTTCAACGTCAACTCGCATCAGCGTCGCGAGATCGTCGACCTGGGCGATCGCTTTCGCGTCGTCGAGGCGCCGGCCTGCGGATGGGCGGTACAGAAAGGCGCTTCGGTCCGGAGCGAGCAGCAGGTGACGGTTTCGGACGGCGCGATGGAAAACGACCTCCTGCGCGTGCGATGGGACCACCGAGGCTTGCTCACATCGATCTGGGATAAGGAGGCAGAGCGCGAGGTGCTCAGCCCAGGTGCTTACGGAAACCTGCTGCAGCTGCACGACGACGATCCCGCGAACTGGGACGCGTGGGACCTCGACATCGACTATCGAAAGACCGTGACCGACATCACCGGCCTTTCGATGCAGCAGGTCGAGCAGCCCGGCGGGCTTCGCGGCGCGGTCCGCTTCACTCGCGAGTTCGGCGGGTCCAGGTTCAGCCAGCGGATGGTGCTCGACGCCGCATCGCGGGTGCTGCGTTTCGAGTGCGACGTCAACTGGCAAGAGGTGCACAAGCTGCTCAAGGTCGCCTTCCCCGTCGACGTGCACTCACCGCAGGCGACCTACGAGATCCAGTTCGGCCATCTCTCGAGACCGACTCACACGAACACCAGCTGGGATCTGGCGCGCTTCGAGGTCTGCGCCCAGCGTTGGGCCGACCTGGGCGAGGCGGGCTACGGAGTCGCGCTTCTGAACGACTGCAAGTACGGCTACGACATCCTCGGCTCGGTGATGCGCCTCTCCCTGCTGCGTGCGCCGACGCACCCTGACCCGACCGCCGACCGTGGGTGGCACCGCTTCACGTACGCGCTGCTGCCGCACCCGGGCGACTTCCGGGAGGCGGGCGTGATCGAGGCGGCGGAGGACCTCAACGCGCCGCTGCGCGTGCTGCCGAGTGGATTGCGGGCAGGGTCCCAGCGTTCCCTGGTCCAGGTGAGCACGCCGCAGGTGATCGTGGAGGCGATCAAGCGCGCCGAGGACTCGAGCGCGATCGTGGTTCGCCTCTACGAGGCGTGGGGCGGCCGGTGCCGTGCCCGGTTGAGGACCACCCTGCCCGCAAAACGCGCGTGGCTCTGCGACCTGCTCGAACGCGAGCGCGGCGAGGTCGAGGTGCGGGACGGCGAGCTGGAGCTCGAGCTGACACCGTTCAAGATCCTGACCTTGAAGCTGGAGCTCTAAACCAGACGCAAAAGAGCGGCGGTCACCGCTGCGCTCGCGACTACGACCAGGAACGGGGCTCGCAGCAGCACCGCGACGACCGCGGCGGCGAGCGCGGCCGCGCGCACGTCCAGCACCAGGTGATGACCGGTGGAGAAGGTCTGCGTCGCAACCAGCGCGGCCAGCAACGCGACCGGGACCAGCGGGACCGTCCGCTGCACGCGAGGGTCTTGCAAGACGCGGGTGGGCAGCGAAAGCCCGGCGAGCTTGAGCACGTAACAGCTTGCGCAGGCGACCAGCACGCCGGCCCACATCATGTCCGCGACCTCAGCACCCCGAACAACGCGACCAGAAGCGCGACGATCAGGAGCGGAACCCCCGCCGGCACAAACGGCAGGCACACAAGCGCCACCAAACCGGCGGCGAGGGCGATCGCCATCGGCTCGCGCGCGCGCAGCCGCGGCGCGAGCAGGGCGAGGAAGGCGGCCGGCGGGGCTGCGTCGAAGCCGAGCACCTTGGGATCGGGCAGCGCGTGGGTGGCGAGCGCCCCGATCAATGTGCCCAGGTTCCACAGCGTGAACACCGCCAGACCCGTGGCCCAGAAGGCGAGCCTGCTCTCCGGCACCGACTCGCGCGCGATCGCCATCGCCGTCGTCTCGTCGATCACGACGTGCGCAGCGAGGGCTCGCCTCCACCCACGCGCGTCCAGGAGCGACGAGAGTCTCAGGCCGTAGAGCGCGTTGCGTGAGCCGAGCAGGGCTGCCGTGGCGGCTCCCGCCCATACGCTGCCGCCGGCGCCGACGACACCGACCAGCGCGAACTGCGATGCGCCGGTAAACATCAACAGTGACAGGGCGCACGTCTGGAGCAGCGACAGGCCGGCCGCGGTCGAGATCGCCCCGAAAGACAGGGCATACGCGCCACTCGCGATCCCGATGCCCAGCGCGTCCCGAATCACGCCCCTTCGCGCCGGACTCCAGGTTGGGGTGGAAGCCACCTGCAGAAGTTAACCGGGTGGCTTCACCCGAGCGGTTAGTGCATCGCTGCGCCGGATGGAGACAAGACCCACCAGAGGGCGCCGAACCCGTTGACACCCTGCCCGGTCGTGTCATCAGCGACTTTGTCCTTCAGGAAGTAGTAGAGAGGGTGGCCGGCGTAGGTCACCTCGACCGTTCCATCTGTGCGCGTCGTCGTCCCCAGCAGCGAGGCTTGCGCGCCGGTCCCGGCCTGGGGAGCGCCGGTGGTGAGCACGGGAGGCCAAACCTGGGCGCAGCTCGTGTAACAGGTGGATGCCGTCCCGGTGTCAGCCACGAACAGGTAGACCGTCATCCCTTTCCCATCGACGAGGATCTGACCCAGCTTGGCGTTGGTGGCTACCGCGATCGTGGTTCCCGTTGCCGCCGAGCTCGGCGATGGGCTTGCGGTTGCCGTCGATGTCGTGCCGCCGCAGGCCGCTGCGAGCAAGATCATCGCGCCAAGGGCACTTGTGACCAAGAGTTTCGATTGCATTTGGATGCTCCTGAACAGGCTTCCGAGGATGCATCCCGATACCCGAGCGGGTTACGCGGAAACGCCTACTCCGGTGTCACGTATGCAGCTGTGAGACCGCCGTCGACGAGGAACGTCGAGCCGTTGACGTAGCTCGACTCATCGCTGGCCAAAAACAGCGCGGCGTTGGCGATCTCGCGGGCCTTGGCGAGCCGGCCCATCGGCAGATGCACGCGGCGCCGCTCGTACGCGCCAGGCGTCTCGGAGAAGAGCCGCATGAGCAGCGGCGTCTCCACGGGGCCCGGGCACAACGCGTTGACGCGGATACCCTGCCTCGCGAACTGCACCGCGAGCTCACGGCTCATCGACAGCACTGCTCCCTTCGAGGCCGTGTACGCGATCTGGGACGTCGCCGCTCCCATCAGCGCAACGAAGGAGGCGACGTTGATCACCGAGCCCCCACCGGCCTTGAGCAGGTGCGGGATGCCGTACTTGCAGCACAGGTAGACCCCTTTGGCGTTCACGGCCTGGACCCGGTCCCAGGCGTCGGGTTCGGTGGTGAGGATCGAGTCGTCGTCCGCCGGCATGATGCCGGCGTTGTTGTAGAGCACGTTGACGTGGCCGTATCGCTTCTCGGTTTCGGCGTACATGGCGTGCACGCTCTTCGGGTCGCTGACGTCAGCCTGGAAAAAGAATGCTTCCCTGCACTCGGATGCGGTCTTCACGCCCGCCTCACGACCGACGTCCGCCACGCAGACGCGCGCTCCTTCCGAGGAGAAGAGCAGCGCCGCCTCGCGGCCGATTCCGCTTGCTGCGCCCGTGATCACCGCGACCTTGCCGTCAAGCCTTCCCATTACTTTGCCTCCCTATCCGCGCTCGAACAGTCGCGCGCGCTCGAAGTCGGTGACGACCTTGTCGAAAATCGCCTGCTCGGTTCTCGCGTAGTTTAGGTAATGGTCGATGACATCGTCGCCGAACGCCTGCCGGGCCATCTTGCCTCGCTCGAGCTCGGCGATGGCGTCGCGCATCGCGTGCGGAAATCGCTTGACGTCGGATTCGTACGCGTTGCCCTTGAACTCGGGCGGTAGCTCGAGCTTCGCCTCAATCCCGTGCAGCCCCGCCGCGAGCAGGGCCGCGAAAGCCAGGTATGGGTTGGCGTCCGCACCGGGTATACGCGACTCGGCGCGCAGGTGCTGCCCGTGACCGACGATGCGGAAGCCGCACGTCCGGTTGTCATGGCCCCAGGCAAGGGTCGTCGGCGCCCAGCTGCCGGCGGCATATCGCTTGTACGAGTTGATGGTGGGAGCCAGGAAGATCGCCAGCTCCGACGCATACGCGATATGCCCGGCCAGGTACTGCCGAAAGGTTTCCGACTCTCCGTCGAAAACACTGCGCCCTTCTTTCCAGAGGCTCGAGTGCACGTGGCACGAGCTGCCGATCCACCGGTGGTCGGGCTTGGCCATGAACGTCACGGAGCAGCCGTGCTGCTGCGCCATCTCTTTGATGCCGTTCTTGTAGATCACGTGGTTGTCCGCCATCGTCAGCGCATCGGCGAAGCGGAAGTTGATCTCCTGCTGCCCCGGCCAGGCTTCGCCTTTGGAGCTCTCGACCTGGATGCCGGCGGCCTTCATGCCTCTGCGGACCGCCTGGATGAAGGGCTCGTCATAGGTCGTGGCGAGGACGTGGTAGTCGAGGATGTACGGGACGGAGGGGGTCAGGTCGATGTAGTGCTTGGCGTGCGCTTCGGCGTATGTCTCCTTGAGTAGATAGAACTCGAGCTCCGAGCCAAACATCGGCTCGAAACCGAGCTTCCGGGCGCGGTCGATCTGAGCGCGCAGGACCTGGCGCGGCGACGGGCGCACCGGCTTGCCGTCGTGCCACGCGACATCGCACAGCACCAGGGCCGTCGCGTCCAACCATGGGATGAGCCGCAATGAGGCGAAGTCCGGCACCAGGTCGAAGTCGCCATACCCCTGCTCCCAGTTGGCCATCTGGTAGCCCGGCACAGTGTCCATCTCCATGTCGAGCGCAAGCAGGTAGTTGCAGCCCTCGGTCGACTCCCCGTTGTACGAGGTCTCGACGAAATACTCCGCATCCACGCGCTTGCCCATGAGGCGGCCCTGCATGTCGGTGAACGCCACGACGACCGTATCGATCTCATGGTCCGCCACCGACTTCGAGAGCTTCTCCTTGGTCAGCAATCAGTTAGTCCCCCGGTTGCGCTGGCGCGCCAATTCCTCAATTCTTTTGACGGTTGCCCCGCGCCCGGGCGACAAAGCGCTCGAAGAGCTTGCGCGCCCAGGGCAGGTCGGTGGTGAGCTCCTCCGGGTGGCACTGCACCGCGACGATGAGACCGTCATCGGACTCGACTCCCTCGACCGTCCCGTCCTCGCCGCGCGCCGTTTGCTGCAGCCCCTCTGCAAGCTTCTTGATCGCCTGGTGGTGGAGGCTGTTGACGCGAATCCGGTGCTCGCCGGCCGCGCGACCCAGCTCTGATGACGGGTCGACCTCGATCGTGTGAGCCAGGTGGCTCCGGCCGAGGGCTCGGACCTCATGACCCTCCAGGTGCTGCACCAACGAGCCGCCCATGGCGACGTTGATCACCTGCTGGCCGCGGCAGATGCCGAGCACGGGGAGCGCGCGCTCTCGGGCCTGGCGGAACAGTACAAGCTCCGTCTCGTCGAGCTCCGGGTCTGTGTCCCCGACCTTCTCGTCCCTGCGCTCTCCATAAAAGGATGGGTCCACATCCCAGCCTCCTGGCAGCAGCAGCCCGTCGACATCGGGCAGCGACTTCGTCCCCGGGACTAGGTCGACAGGTTCAGCTCCTGCTGCTTCCACCGCCCTGCGATAGGGCACGTAGTACTCCAGGCCCCGCCGCGGATGGACCGTGATCCCGATTTTCGGAAGTCGGTCCTTCAGCGAGCGGCTTTGCTCACTGGACGAGTGCGCCGCCAAGCTCGGCCTCGATCTTCGCAAGCTCTTCAGGTGTACCTTGAACCTTCGGTCCTTTGAACCAGTTCTTCGCCGAGAGGAACCAATAGCCTCCCGAGTAGATCAACACTACCGCGACCGCCACGATCGCATAGTTGAACGTGGTCAACGAGTTGCCGGGCGCAAACTGCGGCAAGACGAACAGGATCGCGATGAACACGATCCACGCGACCGCGACGATCCCGACCGGCTTGCTCCACCGGCCCAGGTGCCAGGGGCCGCGCTGGAACCGATCACCTGCCATCAGCCGCAGCAAGATCGGAATGCCGTACGCGATATATAGGCCGATCACCGCGATCGAGGTCACGGCAAAGTAGGCCACCGGGCTCCAGAGATACGGCAGGCCGAGGATGAAGGCGCCGACCGCCGCGAACCAGATGGAGTTGGTCGGAGTCCGCGTGCGCGGGTTGATGCGGTGCCAGAACTCGGAGCCGGGCACCGCGCCGTCGCGCGAGAACGCGTAGATCATGCGCGAGTTCGCGGTCACCGAGGACATGCCGCAGTAGAACTGGGCGCCGACGACGATGAAGAGCAAGAAGAGGCCCAGGTTGTGCCCCACGGCGTCGATGAAGATCTGCGCGGCCGGAGTGACCGCTGTCGACTCGCCGGCGTAATTCTGGATCGCACTGGTGACGCCGATCAGCAGGATCCACCCGGCAAACAGGGAGACCACGATCGACCACACGATCCCCCGCGGGCCGGCGATTGCGGCGTTGTGTGTTTCCTCCGTCATGTGGGCGGAAGCGTCATAGCCGGTGAACGTGTATTGGGCAAGCAGCAGTCCGATCAGGAAGACGTAGATCGTCGCCCCGGAGAAGCCGAAGCCCGTGTTGTTGACGAAGTTGGTGAACACGAACGACGCCGACTGGTGGTGCGAAGGGACGAAGAAGAGGACGACGAAGATGATCGCCACGCCGATGAGGTGCCACCACACGGAGATGTCGTTGAGAAACGCGACGAGACCGACGCCGAAGGTGTTCAGCAGCCCGTGAAGGAAGAGCACTACCCCAAAGATGAGGACGATCCAACCGGGAGTGGTCGGGTATTGGAACAGCGCGCTGAGCAGCGCGTCAGCGAACAGCGCCAGGCCGAAATCGATGCCGGCGGTGACGCCGACCTGGCCCAGCAGGTTGAACCAGCCGGTGAACCAGCTCCAGCCGGCGGAGCTGTTGCCGCCGAGCTTTGCCGCCCAGTAGTAGAGCCCACCGGCGGTCGGATAGCTCGAGCAGACTTCCGCCATCGCAAGGCCGACCAGGATCACGAAGATTCCGACCAGCGGCCAGCCGATGGTCATGATGATCGGGCCGCCGGTGTTCATGCCGTAGCCATACAGGGTTAGACAGCCGGACAGGATGGAGATGATGGTGAACGAGACGGCAAAGTTGTTGAACGTCGACATCCGCCGGCGGAGCTCCTGGGCATAGCCCATCTTGTGGAGGGTGTCGACGTCAGCAGAATGGGCCTGCACGCTCATGCTCTCTCCCCTTTCGCGCCGCGCCACCGCGTGCGCCACCGACCGCTGTAAACGTTGCGGCGAAGCTAACAGGGCTTAGGATCGTTGTCAAGGATTATCCGGAAGGGGGCCGTATGGACCGGGATGTAACAAACGTCACGATCCCTGAGTCGCGGGTAGGCGAGCTCGTCAGGCAGCGGCTCAACGACCTTAGCCCGGCCGAGCGGAAGCTCGCCAGGGCGCTGCTCGCCTCGTACCCGATCGCGGGACTGGAGAGCGTCGCCAGGTTCGCGGAGCGAGCCCATGTCAGCCCCCCGACGGTGACGCGATTCATCACCAAGCTCGGCTTTCGCGGCTACCCGGAGTTCCAGGAGACGCTGCGGCACGAGGTGCAGGCGCGCCTCTCCTCGCCGCTCACCCGATATCGCGACGATCAGCCGGCCCGAGGGACGGACTCGATGCTGAGCGACGCACTCGAGATTTCTTCCAACAACCTCAAAGCGACGATGGACGTGCTCTCGCATCGCGACGTCGCTGAGGCCGTGGAGCTCATGGCGGACGTCCGGCGACGCGTCATGGTGCTCGGCGGCAGGGTCAGCGCACCATTGGCGCGATACCTGGCCGCCCAACTCCACCTCCTGCGGCCTGGAATCGGGCTCGTGGACGCCGAGCGCAGCGGGCCGGCGCAGCAGCTCATCGACATGAGAAGGGGCGACGTGCTCGTCGTCTTCGACTACCGCCGATACCAGGGGGACACCATCGAGAGCGCCCGCTTGGCTTCCGCGCAGGGCTGCAACGTCATCCTGTTCACGGATCCCTGGCTGTCGCCTGCGTCGGGGTTTGCGCGACAGGTGATCGTGGCCAGCGTCGACACCATCGGGCCGTTCGACTCGCTGGTCGGGGCGATGGCGGTCGTGGAAGGGGTCGTCGCCGCGGTGCTGAGCCGGCTCGGCCCCCGCGCCCAGGCTCGCATGCAGAGTCTGGAGCGGCTGAGGGCAAGAGATGTCCTCGCCGTCGCCGACCAGCCGGCTGAATAGGCTCGTCGTGACCCGGGAAAACCGCCGGGCTGTGCTAGCATCCGACGCAGGTTGCGCACTACCCCCGTAGTGACGCTCTGGCCCAGGATGAGCATGGATGCCTGACTCCGCCGCCTTTGTCGCCGAGCGATTGACCCAACTCGGGTTCTCTCAATACGAGGCTCGCACCTATATCGGCCTGTTGATGGCCGATGGCGCCACCGGTTACAGCGTGGCAAACAAGACTGGCGTTCCGCAACCGAAGGTCTACGAGACCCTCCGGCGCCTCGTCGATCGAGGGGCGGCGGTGCTCACTGGTGAGCGACCTGCCCGCTACGCCGCCGTGGCCCCTGACGTGCTGCTCAACGCGCTGGAGAAGGAATTCACCTCCAAGGTTGAGGCTGCGCGACGAAGCCTCGAGACGCTGCCGGAGCGAGATTTCGTCGACCGCGGCCTGCCCATCTCACGGCTCAGCAGCCTTCCGGCTGCGATCGAGCATGCGGCGACTGCCATTTCCGGAGCGCGAAGCCGGGTTTACCTCAGCGGACGAGCCGAGGAGCTGAAAGGCCTGGCGGCCGCGGTCGACGAGGCTTCGGATCGTGGGGTGCAGTTCGTCATCGTCCACTTCGGCCCGCTGCCCTTCCACGCGCCGCGCGGAAAGGTCATGCGCCACGCCAGCACCGAGGGAACGCTTTACGCATCGCGCAAGACGCATCACCTCGCTGTGGTCGTCGACTCGAGGTGGGCGTTGTGGGCCCTTGCACGCGACGGTCGGGATTGGGAGGTCATGTACGGCGAGGTGCCCCTGGTGGCGAGCCTGGTCAAGTCGTACATCCGCCATGACCTGTTCGTGCAGAGGATGTACGCCGACCTCCCGGATGAGCTCGAGCTTCTGTACGGACCGGGCCTGCTGCAGCTGACCAACCTGTCGGATGGCGACGCCGCTGCCGAGCCGGCCACCGAGCCGATGGCGGCTTCCGACTCCTGACACACCACGGCTGATGCGGAAGATCGACCTGCACTGCTATCCCGGTACCCAGCCGTGGATCGACTCCTACGGCCCGTTCGTGGAAGCGCTCGCCACCTACTGGAAGCGTGCGTGGGTGGCCAAGGCCGAAGAAGACGTGATCGAGGAGTTCAAATCCGCCGGGGTGGAGGCTGTGCTGGTCGCATTCGACATCGAATCCGTGACCGGCGCTCCGCCTTGCAGCAACGACTACATCGCCGGGCTGCGCGACCGCCACCCGAAAACGATCCTGCAAGGCTGGGCTGCCGTCGATCCGCTGAAGGGCCCCGCCGCCCTTGACGAGGCTCGGCACGCGATCGAAGACCTTCACCTGCTTGGCTTCCACTTCCATCCGATCATGGGGCGCTACGCCGTCGATGAAGAGCGGCTCCAGCCCTTGTTCGACGTCATCGATGGGCTCAAGGTCCCCGTGATGATCGACGTGGGCACGACCGGCATGGGAGCGGGGCTTCCCGGCGGCCTTGGTTCGAAGCTTCGCCACGCCCACCCCCTCGCGCTCGACGACCTGGCGTCGAACTTCCCGAACCTGACGATCATCGCCGCACATCCGGGTTGGCCCTGGATCGACGAGATGACGGCCGTCGCCCTCCACAAGGGCAACGTGTACTGGGAGCTATCTGGTTGGGCTCCGAAATACTTTCCCGAGACATTGAAGAAGGACATCCGCGGCCGCCTGCGCGACAAGGTGATGTTCGGCAGCGACTACCCGAGCCTTGCGTACGAGCGGATCTTTCGCGAATGGGGGGAGCTCGGCTATCCCGACGAGATCATGGAGGCTGTGTTTCACAAGAACACGGAGCGCGTGCTGGGGTTGATGCGCGAGCCCAAATCGGACTACCAATCGGAATCGCGGCGCGCGTTGTGATGAACCACGCGGAGGGGAGGCGGGTTGCACTCGTCACAGGCGCCGCGCGCGGCATCGGCCGCAGCAGCGCGCTGGAGCTTGCTCGCCATGGCTATGACGTGGTCGTCAACTACAGCCGCAGCCGGGAGGCGGCGCAATCGGTCGCGGACGAGTTGACCGGCCTCGGCGTCCGGTCCCTGCTCGCCGCTGCCGACGTGGCCGATGAGTCCGCGGTCGTCGGAATGTTGGCGACGATCAAGCAGGAGTTCGGCCGGCTCGACGCCCTGGTGAACAACGCCGGGACCACCATCCCGACGCCCCCCTCGGATCTTGCCGGTCTCGACATGGCGGCCTGGGACCGCGTGCTCGCCGTCAACGTGCGAGGAATGTTCCAGGTGACACGCGCGTGCGTCCCTCTGCTCAACGAATCTGACTCGGCCGCCATCGTCAATCTCTGCAGCATTGCCGGGGTCCGACCCGGTGCGCAGCCTTTTCCCTATGCCGCGAGCAAGGCCGCCGTGGCGAATCTCACGCGCACGCTGGCGGGAGCGCTGGGCCCGAAGATCCGGGTCAATGCCGTGGCTCCCGGCTGGATGTCGGGCGAGTGGATGGAGCACGCGTTAAAAGACAACTACCAGCGCCTTATGGAGAGGCGCGCGAGCCAGACTCCACTCAGGCGCTGTGTAACGCCTGATGAGGTGGCGGTCACCATCGTGAACCTGATCACGAGCAACCCGATGGTGAACGGCGAGATCGTGGTCATCGACGGCGGTTTCTCCGCTACGACATGATCGACGGCGTCGTTCCTTTTCCTCCCGAGTTCGCGGAACGTTATCGCCGGCGCGGCTACTGGCAGGACCGGACGCTGGACCAGGTCTTCGGCGAGCTTTTCGAGCGGCATCACGATCGGGTCGCCCTCCTCGCCGGCGAAGAGACCATCACGTACGGGGAGCTGGGCCGGCGATCGGCTGCTCTCGCCGGATTCCTGCATTCACGCGGGCTCAGGCGCCTCGATCGCGTGGTCATCCATCTGCCCAACGGCCCCGAGTTCCTCTACCTCTACTTCGCCCTACAGAAGCTCGGAGTGATTCCCATCCTCGCGCTGGCGCCACACCGCCGGCTCGAGATCGACCATTTCGTCCGGCTGGCGGACGCGGTCGCTTACTTCGGGAGTGACCCGCAACTTGCAGAGGAGGTCAAGGCCGCCAACGCGTGCCTGCACGAGATCTTCATGCTCGAGGACCTGAAAGCGATCCCGTCGCACCGGGCGGCTCCCGCGATCGGGGTCGACCCTACCGACCCATGCGTGTTGCTTCTCTCTGGCGGCACTACCGGCATACCGAAGCTCATCCCTCGGACGCATAACGACTACCTCTACAACTCGCGGGCTGCAGCCGCCGTCCAGGACATCACGGCTGACAGCTGTCAGCTGTGCGTGCTTCCGCTCGCGCACAACATGCCGCTCGCGTGCCCGGGGGTGCAGGGCTTTCTTGCGGCCGGAGCTCGAATCGTGCTCGGGACCAGCACCAAGGCGCCCGACGTGTTCCAGCTCATCCAGCGGCACCGCGTGACGCACGTGGCCGGGGTGCCGGCCCTGTACATACGCTGGCTCGCCGACCCTGCATCGGGCCGGCACGACCTGACATCGGTCCAGCTCCTGCAATCCGGCGGGCAGCGCCTGCAGCCCGAGGTCCGGCGTCGAATGGCCGAGACCTTTCCCAACGCCTTCGTCCAGGAGAACTTCGGTATGAGCGAAGGCACGCTGTTCTTCGTCCGGCGCGACGACCCGGAGGAAGTTCGGCTGGAGACCGTCGGGAGTCCTGTCAGCCCCGACGACGAGGTGAGGCTCACCGACGAGGAAGGACGCGACGTTCCGGACGGACAGGTGGGAGAGCTGACGGTTCGAGGCCCCTACACGCTGCGCGGTTACTACCGCGTGCCCGAGTACAACGCGCGCCAGTTCACGCCGGACGGCTTCTACCGCTCCGGCGACCTGATGCGGCGGCACCCTTCGGGTTCGTACCTGGTGGAGGGCCGGATCAAGGACCTGGTCAACCGCGGTGGTGAGAAGATCAGCGCCGAAGAGGTCGAAAACCTCATCCTCGCGCACCCATCGGTGAAGAACGTTGCCTGCGTGCCCATCCCCGACCCGGTCCTTGGGGAGCGAATGTGTGCGTGCGTCATCCCGCACGAGGGAAGGACGCTCACGCTGGAAGAGCTGACCAAATTCCTGCTCGATGCCGGCATGGCGAAGTTCAAGCTGCCAGAGCGCTTAGAGCTGATGGAGGACTTCCCGCTGTCGAGTTTCGGAAAGGTGTCCAAGAAAGCGCTGGGTGAACGCTTTGGTTAAATTGCGCCCTGCGCGCGCCCGGCGGAAAGCGCTGGGCGAACGCTTTCGTTAAATTGCGCCCTGCGCGCGCCCGGCGGAAAGCGCTGGGCGAGGGCCTTCGCGCATCAGGTTCCATACCTTCAGCGGGGTGACGGGCACCGAGTCGACGACCACGTCGAAGCCCATCGCGTAGAGCGCGTCTTCGATCGCATTCGCGATGGCGGCGGGCACGGCGATGGTTCCCGCCTCGCCCGCTCCGCGAAACCCCTCGGGATTATGTGAGCTGGGCGTCTCCGTGTGGATCAGCTCCGGCTCGGCGCGAAGCTCAGGCGCGCTGACGATCGTGTAGTCGAGAAAGGATGGCGACTGAAAGTTCCCGTCGGGCGAGTAGAGCGCCTCCTCGAAGAGCGCGTAGCCGAGGCCGTGGGCGTAGCCGCCATGCAGCTGGCCGTCCAGCGTCATCGGGTTGATCGGCCTGCCAGAATCGTGCGCGATCACGTAACGCTCGATGTCTACGCCGCCGGTCTCGGCATCGATTCGCACCACGGCCGCATGGCAGCTCGACGCCCATGCCTTCCTGCCCTTGGAGTCCCAGACCTCAGCCGCCTCAAGGCCTTCGCCCACCAGGTCGTTGAGGCTCACGCGCCGCTCTGGCACGCCACGCACGCCGGCGCCGCCAACGTCGAGCACGAGATCCTCCGCGGCTGCCTCGAGCCTTTGCGAGGCGCGCTCCAGCAGCAAGCGCCGCGCGGAAGCGGCAGAGAGAGAGACGGAGTTGCCCACCTCGAGCGCGCTGCGGCTGCCGGCCGTGACAAAGGAGAACCCGACGTCGCGGCTGTCGCCGGCGCGGACCTCGACGCGGTCGATCGGCCATCCCAGCCTGTCGGCAACGACCTGCGCGATGAATGTCTGATGTCCCTGGCCCTGCGGCGTGCTGCCAACAAAGACGTGCACGCTGCCGTCGCCCATGACCGCAACGCGCGACGGCTCGGCCATGCCGATACCGGTCGACTCGACGCATATCGCCACGCCGACCCCGACGGGCTGCCCCGACTGCTGGCGCTTGCGCACGTCAGCGGCGCCCACCCGCTCGACCGCGAGCTCGAGCAGACGCGGGTAGTCGCCGCCGTCGTACACGATCGAGTTGAGCCCGGTTTCGTAGGGCATTTCGGTCGGGGCGACCAGGTTGCGGCGGCGCAGCTCGATCGGGTCGAGACCGATACGGCGCGCGAGGCGGTCCATCATGCGCTCGATCCCGAAGTTGCCCACGGGCCGCCCACCGCCGCGAATGAACGCTGTCGGCGGCGTGTCCGAAAGGCGTGGCGTCACCTCGATGTCGAATGCGGGCAGGCGATATGCCGACATCGCATGCGAGGCCATGCTGTCCTCCTGGAAAGCGCCGCGGCCCAGGTAGGCGCCGACGGTCCACGAGAACTTGCCCCGCAGTCCGACCAGGCGGCCATCCACGTCGGAGGCGATCTCCATGTCGAGCTCGGCTCCATGCGCCTGGCCGGTCGTGTGGCCGTCTTCGGAGCGGTTCGCCACCCAGCGGACCGGCCGCTTGAGGAGACGGCTGATCGCGGCGGCCATGATGTATTCGGGATAGGGGTGGTTCTTCGCGCCGAAGCTGCCGCCGACGTCGTCGGCCAGCGCGATCACCTGCGAGCGCTCGAGTCCGAGGCATCGTGCGACCGTGTCGCGCAGCACATGCACGCCGCCGACGGTGGCCCGGATGTACAGCTTCTGCTCCGTTTCGTTCCAGTCGGCGAAGGCGGCCCTCGGCTCAATCGCGGCGCCGGCGATCCGTGCCATGGTCAAGCGCTGCCGAACGCTCACCGGCGCCCCCTCGATGGCTGCACGGGCGTCGCCGATGCGAAAGCTCTGTCCCGGGAGGGGGCTCGACGTCTGTGAGATTGGGTTGAGCTCGACCCCCACCGCGTCGATCGCGTCGTGGGCCTGGTACTCGGTCTCCGCCGCAACCACCGCCACCGCGTCGCCCTCGAAACGCACGTCCCCCTTCGCCAGCACGGGTCGCCGGATCGGCAGGGGTTGCTGCGGGTTCGGATCAGGCATGTAGTCGTCGGCCAGACCGATCTGGCCGGCGGCCCACGCACCGACCACGCCCGGCATGCCAAGCGCGGCTGAAACGTCGACCCTCAATCCATCGCCGCGAGGCACACCCCCACGGCGGACGGCCATGTGGACGGTGCCGGGTTCGTGGTTGTCGGCCGCGTAACGGCCCTGCCCCTGGATGAGCGGCGGATCCTCGCGCCGCTTCATGGAACGGCCGATCCAGGTTGGAAGTGCGCCCTCGGTAATGCTCACTACCTTCGCAGGTATTATCAAGCCGCGATGGTCATCGACGCCTACTCGCACGTGTTTCCGATGCGCCTCATCGATGCCCTCGCCGAGGTCAAGCCGAGCAAGGAGCTCGCCGCCCTGCGGGCGCAAAGCAAGCACAACTTCGAGCACGAAGCGCGAATCGCATACATGGACGCCCACGGTTTCGACGTCCAGGTGCTCATCCTCGCGCGGCCGCCCGTGTGGCTCGGCATGGAGCGAGGGGACATCCATCGGCTGTCGCGGGTGGCAAACGAGTCGATCGCAGAGTTCGCGGCGAGACGACCCGATCGTTTCGTCGGAGTCGGCGTGCTGCCCGTCGTCGACAACGTGATGATGGAAGAGTTCGAGCGAATCCACGGGAAGCTCGGCTTGAAGGGAGTCCTGATCTTCTCCAACATCGAGGGCAAGCCCCTCGACGATGAGTCGATGTGGCCGCTCTACGAGCGGGCGGCGGCGCTCGACTTTCCCATCTGGATTCATCCGCAGCACGCGAATTACTACCCGTGGATCAGGAAGGACGTGCTCGATCGCGTTCTCGCCTGGCCGTTCGACACGTCACTCGCCATGGCGCGGCTCGTCTACGGCGGAGTGTTCGAGCGCTTTCCGAACATCAAGTTCGTCACGCATCACATGGGCGGCATGATTCCCTACTTCTCGGCGCGGATCGCAGCCTTCGCGGAGACCAGTGCGGATGAGTACGCCAAGCTGGGCCTGGGCGAAAGCGGCCCCAAGCTGACCGGCGCACCTCTCGACCACTTCAAGCGCTTCTACAACGACTGCATCAGCAACGGCTCGCCTGAGGCAGTCAGGATCGCGCTTGATTTCTTTGGCTGCGACCACATCCTGTTCGGCACCGATTTTCCATTCGGGCCGGACGGCGGCGAGCGCTGGCCGCTCGACGAGCTCAGGACGATCAGGGCGATGCCGCTCGACGATGACGACCGTGAGAAGATCCTCTACCGGAACGCGCAGCAGCTCCTGAAACTTGGCAGCCTAAGCCCGTCACCCTAGCCCTCTCCCCGAAGGGAACAGGGGAACTACGGCGCTGAATGACCACCGAAACCAGGCGGTCGATATCTAGGAGAATCTGGGGGTTCCTTTGAGGTTGTCCGGACCTTTAAATCGCTCTGTGATCAACCGGTGGGCGGCCTTTCCATGGCCGGCCGCCGTCCTCGCCTTGGTGGTCACCAGCGCATGCGCGCTCAGCCTGTACTGGGTGTTCCTGGTGCCCATCTTCGAGTCGCCAGACGAGCAGGTTCACGCCGACTACGCGTTCAGCTTGTTCCGCGCCGGCGGCCTGATCACCGTTCGCGACGGGTCGCCCGGGTCGGGCAACCCGTACGTCCCCTGGTTGGTGAGCGCTAGCGGGGCGGAGCGCATCAAGGGCAGCACGCTGATCAAGGCCCCGCCTGGTTACGGCACCGCGGCTTACTACGCGTCCGTCGACGTCGGCGCCCCATCGCTGAACACCGCGCCTGAGGACATCCCTTACCAGGTGGCCCGCTATCCGTTCGGATACTTTGCCCTCAGCGCGCTCTGGCTGGCCATCGTCTCGCCCGCGTTCGGCTCGGGGCCCGTTGAGCTCTTCTTCGAGGCCCGCGCCTTCAACGTGCTGCTCCTGGCGATCGGGCTCGTCGCTTGCTACGCGGTATTGAGGCGGTTGAAGTTCGGTCCGGGCCGCTCGCTGGCGATCACGGCCGCGATCGGCTTTTTTCCCATGGTTACGTTCGTCGCCTCATACATCCAGCAGGACAACCTCGGCTTTGCGCTGATTCCGGTCCTGATATACCTGGCAGGCTTGGTCGCCCGGCGTCCGACCCAGGCGGCAAGCCTCGCGGCTGGCGTCGCGCTCGCGGCGTTGCTGCTGACCAAATACCAGTTCTTTGTAGCCGCCGGTATACCGATCGCCGGCTACCTCTTCACGCAGCTCCGAGCCGGCCGGCGCTGGCTGAGACTTCTTCCCGCGCTGGCGCTGCCGACGGCGGCCGCGGGCCTAACCCAGGCCTGGATCAGCGTAGGTTCCAGCAGTCCGTTCATCGTCCACACGCTGGCCCCACCAGGCGTCTGGAGTGACGTCGGATTCCGCCACGCGCTGGCGGGCGGTCCCGGAACGCTGTCCTCATTCGTCGTCGGCGGCATCGCGGCGGCGTGCGGCGACTTCTTCGGAGGCGGAACGGTCTACCAGGGCTTCTGGGGCGCGATTGGCTGGCAGGGAGCCCCGCTCGGGTTCCCTCCGCTGATCGGCGCATTGGCCGCTGTGGGCATCCTGGTCCTGGTGATCACGATCGCGACGCTCAGCCTGTGGCGCATGTCCTCGACCGGGCTCCGTCTGATCGTGATCACTCGCCACGGCCATGGGCGTGCCGCGCTGCGAATCGCGTTTTCCAATCCCCTTCTGAACACGCTGTTCGTGTTCGAGGCCTTCATGCTGGCTTTCTACGTCTACACCGGTAATACCTTCTTCGCGCAGGGCCGCGACTGGATGCCGTTCATGCTGCCGCTGGTCGTGCTCGGGACCTGGTACGCACCCCGCGCTCTGCCCTGGCGCCCCGCACGTTCAGCGCTGTCCGGCATGATGCTGGCCGGTTGGCTCGGCTACGCGCTGCTGGGAAGCTGGTATGCGGCGCCAACCGTGAAGGCGCTCTATTACGGCAACGGCCGCAGTCTGGCGGCGGTATCGGTCGCCAGCCTTCGAGCCGTGGCCAATGACGGCATCGTGTACGGCATGGACCGGCTCGACACCGGGCTCCCGCCAAACCCGGTGGCGTTCCCGCACTGGTACGAGATCACCACGATCGGCGTAAGCGGCTGGGCCGCCGACACCCTCGCCCATGCGCCGGTCGGCACGGTCTTCGTCACCGTCGACGACGACGACTACCAGGCGGTGTACGGCGACGACCGTCCCGACATTGCGCTCCAGATGGGCGGCGCCTACCTGCGCACAGGGTTCGACATCGTCGTGCAGTTGCGCAACGCCGCGCCAGGGACTCACTACCTCACGCTCAAGATCGTATCGGCCGACCTCAGCAGCTACTGGGAGCCACCACGGCGATTTGCGTTCGAGATCCCCGCCCTGCCTGGGTCCGGGGCGGCGGACGAGCGCGGGCTGATCACGCCTTAACGAGCCACCGGCACCGATGCGTCGGATCGCGTCAGAGCTAAGGCCGGTTTTGAGCGACCGGCCCCGAGATCATGTGTCGTCCAGGGTTTGGCGAACCCCTCAGGGTGGCGAGAATGTTTTCGGGTCTGGGCCAGGCGCTTTGGCGCCGAGAAAGATCTCGCGCATCTCGGGTGTGGCAAGCACGTCCGACCCGCGGGCTGACATGACGACCTTTCCCCCCACCATCATGTAGGCCCAGTCGGCGATGCCAAGCGCTGCCACTGCCTTCTGCTCGATGAGCAATACCGCCTTGCCATGCTTGCCAAGCGTGCGGATCTGCTCTTCAAGTACTTGGCGCGACAGCTCTGGCGAGAGCCCGGCCGTCGGCTCGTCCAGCAGGAGCACCGACGGGTCGAGCATCAGGACTCGTGCGATGGCCGTCATCTTGCGCTCGCCACCGCTCAGGGTTTCGACAAAGCGATTGAGCTTCGAGCGAAGCTGAGGAAAGACCTCGAGTGTGCTTTCCATCCGAACTGCCCGCACACGTGCAGGAAAAAGGTAGCCGCCCATGTCGAGGTTCTCGCGGACGCGCAAGGCCTCGAACACGTCGTCAAGCTGCGGCACGTATCCGATGCCAAGTCGAGCGAGTTGGGGCAGCGGCAAGCCAGTGACATCCTTTCCATTCAGCTCGACCCGGCCGCTGATCAACCGCGCGATGCCAAGGATCGCCTTCAGCAGCGTGCTCTTGCCGGCTCCATTCGGTCCGACGACCGCGACGACCTGCCCTGGATTTACGTCGACGTCGACCTCGGTGACGATCGCCGCGTCGCCGTATCCCGCGGTCAAACCGCGGATCGCGAGGGCGGGCGCGGCCTGGCCGGCGATCGCAGCCTGTTCAGCCGATGACATAGGCGTCCTGCACTTCCTTTCGCGAGCGGAGCTCGGTCATCCGGCCTTCGGCGAGGATCTTGCCCTGCGCCATGACGACCACCTTGCTGCAAATGCGGTCCACCGTGTCCAGTGAGTGCTCCACCAGCAGAAGGGTCAGCCCGTCGCTCGTCAGCTTGAGGAACATATCCTCGAGCTGCCTGGAAAGACTTGGACTCAAGCCGGCCATCGGCTCATCGAGCAGCAGGAGCTTGGGTTCGGTCATCAGTGCGCGCATGGTTTCCACGGCGCGCTTCTGACCACCGCTGAGGTTGCGCGCGTACTCGTCGGCCTTGTCCTCCATGCCGAAGGCTTGAAGCATCTCCCTCGCGCGCTCGACCGCGTCACTTTCCTGCTTGCGCCAGAAGCGCTTGCCTTCGAAGATTCCACGCGCGCTTTCGCCCTTTTGCTCTGGCGCCGCGACGAGGAGATTCTCGATCGCAGTCAGGCCGCCGAACACCCTCGCCATCTGGAACGTACGGACAAGCCCGCGCCGGGCGAGGCGGTGCATCGGCTGCCCGGTCACGTCATCGCCATCGAGGAGCACTTGTCCGCCGTCCGGTGGCAAGAAGCCGCCGATCACGTTGAGGGCGGTCGACTTGCCCGCCCCGTTGGGGCCGATCAGCCCGGTGATCGTGCCTCGATCCACCGAGAAGGAGACCCCGTCCACGGCGCGCACGCCGCCGTAGTGCTTGACGAGGTCGACGACCTCCAGGATCGGCCTGGCAGCGTTGCTCACGAGCTCCCGCCGTATTTCGGCCGTCTTTCCGGCAGGATGCCCTGCGGCCTGAACCAGATGAACAGGATCGTCACCGTACCCAATACGATCCAGCCGAGGTCCTCCCGCAGGCCGATCCTGAAGGAGATCTGCGGTAGGAACTGGACCCCCTGCAGAACCAGGATCGCGATGACGAAGGTTCCGATGCTGACGCCGCGATCGCTTCCCATGCCGCCCACGATCACAGCCGTCAGCAGCGCCAGCGTCTCGACGTAAGCCCACGCTCCAGGCGACCAACCGCCGATGAACGCCGCCAACAGGGCGCCGCTGGCGCCGCCCAACGCGCCGCCGGCGGCCTGCACGACCAGGCGCAGCACGACGATGTCCTTGCCGATCGCCGCCGCCGCGTACTCGTCATCGCGCACAGCGCGCAGGGTTCGGCCGATCGGTCCGGTCGTGAACCTCCGCAAGAGCAGATAGCCGACGACACACGCCACGGCCACGATGCCCACGTAGAGCCACCTCTGGATTTCGGGATCCTGGTCCGAGAAGGGGGCGGGGATCAGCCCCAACCCAGCGTTGCCGTTGAGGAACGGCGTGTCGGCCATGACCACGGTGGCGGCCATCAGCGACACGACCAGCATGGCGATCGCCTGGTAGTCCTGGCGCAGGCGCTTGAGGCCGGTCAGTCCGATCAGGATGCCGACCACGGCGCCGGCCAGCACGCCCGCCAGGACCGCCACCGGAAATGGGAGATAGAAGCCGCCGACGTACTGCTGGAAGTTACCGGTGGCCGCCGGAGGACCAAGCGTGCAGATCGCGTAGGTGTACGCCCCTGCGGCGATCGTGACGATGTAGGCCAGGTTGGCGACCCCGGTGACACCGAACTCGAGGTTGAGGCCCCACGCGGCGAGCAGGTCGGTGCCGAGATAGACGAGTAGGACGATCAGGTAATACTCCCAGCCGCCCATCGCTAAGCCTCGATTGGGGCGGGTGTCATGCCATGAGCCGCCTGGTCGCCCACGCGGCCCCGAACAGGCCGTTAGGCCGGACAAGGAGCATGACGACGAGGATGCCGAAGGCGACGACCTCCCGGTACGCGGGGTTCGTGTACGCGGCAGCCAGCTCGCTCGCGATACCGACGACGAGCCCACCCAACATCGCTCCGTAGGGCTGGCCGATTCCGCCCAGGACTGCGGCGGCGATCATCGGGATGAGGAAAATCGGACCGAGGGTGAAGTCGAAGCTCACCGTTGTGATCGCCAGCGCCACACCCGCCGCTCCGCAAAGCATCCCCGAGAGCATCCAGGCGATGTCGCTAATGCGATCGGTGGCGATTCCGCAGCTCTGGGCGAGGACCCGGTTGGAGGCGGTCGCCCGCATCGCCCGGCCGAGGGTCGTGCGCGTCAGCAGCAGGTGCAGACCCAGCATGAGAACGGCGGCCAGCACGATGATCGCAACCTGGCTCGCCGTCAGCACCACGCCGAGCAGGTAAAAGGTCTGGCCGCTCTGCTCGCCGTAACTCTTGGCGTCGGGGCCTGCGAAGGCAACGATCACGTACTGCAGCACGACGCCGGCCGAGACGGTGACGATGACGATGGCAAACGCCCGGGTGCCGCGCCTGACCAGCGGAGCCAGCAGCCACCTATGAAACCCGACCGAAACCGCCCCTACGACGACTCCCGCGATCGCCAACGAGATCCACACGTTGACACCCCTGTCAGTGAGGACAAGGCCGATGTAGGCGCCGAGCGTCATCAGCGACCCGTACGTGATGTTCAGCACATTGCTCATGCCGAACTGCACGGAGAACCCGACCGCGCCCAGCGCAATGACCGCGCCGGACGCGATGCCGAACCCGATCGCCTCGATCAGCAGCTGCATCAGCTCGTCACCCCCGCGGCAGGGTGGTGGGTTAAGCCCCTCACCCTAGCCCTACCCCCGAGGGGAGAGGGGATGCGGGACCGCTCTACCCAAGCAGCTGAAGGACCTGGCTGCCGGAGATCGTGCCCACCTGGGTGGCGCTGCCATCGGAATTGAACTTGTTCGCGTCGAACTCACCCGCGGAGTTGTGATATTTGTCAAATGTGGGCTTGCCCAGCACGCCGATGTACTGGATCTGCTTCCCGGCGGCCAGCGCCTTGGCGCCATCCGCGAAGTTGTTGACCACGACGGCGCCGGACTTTGGCGAAACGACCTGAAGGATGTAGGAGTTGTAGTACGAGCCTACCGTGGTCTTCGCCATGATCATCGCGAGCGCCATGATGTTGATGCCGTCGTATGCGCCGGCCGGCGGCCCGACCGTGCTCAGCACGGGCGCGATGTCATGCGTCTTCGAGTCGGCCAGCAGTGCAGCTTTGTAGGTGCTGAAAGCCGGTGTCGTCTGGTCGAAGTACGACCCGACCAGCCAGATCTTTGAGGTCACGTATGCGATGCCCACCACCTTGGTGACGGCGTTGAAGAAGTCGGGCGTGAGCGAGTCGGTGGCGGTGACCATCGGTGGCAGCACGCCGTTGTTCAGCGACTTGTAGTTGCCCATGAAGGTCGCCGTCGTCTGCGGGTCCGCCGACCAGATCAGGACGTCGGGCTTTGCGGCGATCACTCGTTCAACCTCGGCCGAGTACGAGGCAGAGTCGGCAGGAATGGTCAGGTTGAGGGCGATGCTCCCGCCGAGCCTTGGCATCGCGGAGGTTAGCCCCGGAAGGTTGCCCTCCGACCCGATGTTGTTCTGGAAAACGATGGCCACGCTCTTGTATCCCTGCTGGACGGCCCACACAGCGAAGGCGGCGCCGTTGGCGTCGTCACCCGGCGTCATCCGGTAGTAGTACGGATAGGTGTTCTTCGTGAACGCCACCAGGCCGTTGGTCGTGAAGAACGGGATCTTGGCGCCGTTGACGAGCGGCACGGTCGTCGCGGCCGTGTTGCTCTCGAGCCCGATGGCGAAGTCGAAGTTGGACGTCGTGGCGATGGCCTTCGTGACGTTAGGCACCGCATCCGCCGGGTCGCCGGTGTCGTCGATCGACGTGCAGTTGACCTGGTGGCCCGACACGCCGCCGTTGGCGTTGATCAGGTCGGTGGCCGCCAGGCACGGAGCGGTGAGCAGGGTGCCGAACTCGGCGGCCGGCCCCGTGAACGGGGCGATGACGCCGAGGCTCAGAGGGCCGGTTTGGGTCGGAGGTGTCGAGCTTGCTCCGCTGCCTCCGCAGGCCGCGAGAACAAATGCCGTCGCGAGGGCCAGCGGTGATGCAAGCCGCAATCGATGGATCCCCATCTGAACGCCTCCTAAATTTGGTGCGAAAACGGTGCCCTGGGCTGGCTTGGGAGTTTCCACCCTACCGCCGTGATGAGTACCATAGTGGCCGCGCGTCGACAGCGCAAGGGCCGGTATGAGCAACGCTCGCGGCCAGGCGCGCCGCCGCGCGCGCGCAGGGCGCACTCTATTAATCCAGCGCGCGCTGAAAAGGACATGGCGCAGACCACCGAGAAGTTCGAGACCAAATACCTCCCTGGACTCCCGCCCATAGAGGGAGGATGCCCCCCGCTCCAGCGCCGTACGGTCCACGCCGACGGGATGGTGATCGACTACGACGCGCCGGTCGCCATGCGCGACGGGGTGGAGATCTACACGGATGTCTTCCGGCCAGATGGACCTGGAAGCGTGCCGGTAATCGTCGCCTGGGGACCGTACGGGAAGCACGGGCCCGTCAAGTACGACTTCTTCCCCAACCACGGCGTGGCGGTGGGCTGGGTTTCGAAGTACGCCGGGTTCGAAGCACCTGATCCGCTGTACTGGACACGTCACGGTTATGCGGTCATCAACGTCGACCCGCGCGGCATGTGGAACTCGCAAGGAGACGCCACCTTCTATAGCGCGCAGGAGGCGATGGACGTCTACGACCTGATTGAGTGGGCCGGCACGCAGGATTGGTGCAATGGGAAGGTCGGCATGTCGGGCGTCTCGTATCTGGCCATCGTCCAGTGGCGTGCGGCGGCGGAGCGTCCGCCCCACCTTTTCGCCATCAACCCGTGGGAGGGGGTAAGCGATCGCTATCGCGAGATGGCCTACCACGGTGGCATCCCCGAGAACCGCTTCGGGCCGATGTGGCGCTCGAGGCGCGTGCCGTACTCCCACCAGCGGGTGGAGGACACCGTGACCATGTACGCGGAGCATCCGATGTGGGATGCGTACTGGGAGAGCAAGACGGCCGCCCTGTCGAAGGTCCAGGTGCCGGCCTTTGTGGTCGCCAGCTGGTCAGACCAGGGCCTTCACACGCGCGGCACGCTGGAAGGGTTCAAGCGCATCTCGTCAAAGCAGAAGTGGCTGCTCGTCCACGGCCGCAAGAAATGGCAGTACTACTACCAGCCTGAGAACGTCGAGCGGCTGAGGCTCTTCTTCGATCGATTCTTGAAAGGAATCGAGAACGAGGTGGATCGTTGGCCCACGGTGCGCACAGAGATACGTGACGCGTTCTATGTCGGCGAGATGCGCGACGAGAACGAGTGGCCGCTGGCCAGGACCGTCTACGAGGAGCTCTACCTGGACGGTACCGGCGCCAGCCTTGGTCCACTTACAGCAGGGGCGGAGGCAGCCGTGTCCTACCCGGCCGCCACCGGGCGCGCCAGGTTCACCTACCGATTCAACACCACGACCGAGCTGGTCGGGCACATGAAGCTGCGCCTTTGGGTTGAAGCGGATGGTGCCGACGACATGGATCTCTTCGTCGGCCTTCAGAAGCTCGACGAGAGCGGCAACTTCATGCCGTTTTCGTTCCTCAATGCGCTCGAGGACGGCCCGGTTGCCTTGGGCTGGCTGCGGGTCTCACACCGTGAGCTGGACGAGGCGCGCTCAAGGCCGGAGCAGCCTTGGCACACCCATCTCCGAGAACAGAGGCTGAAGCCGGGGGAGATCGTGCCTGTGGAGATCGAGATCTGGCCGTCGGGCACTCGATTCCAAAAAGGCGAGCAGCTGCAGGTGATCATCCAGGGCAGCGACGTGCAGCAGTATCCGCCGGGTGTGGTCGCCATGGGGCACTCGGTGACGCGTAACGAGGGAACTCACATCATCCACACCGGCGGTCGCTACGACTCGCACCTCCTGGTCCCGGTCATCCCCTGAACTACAGTCGGTCCGCCAGTCGTTCGTAGTCGGCCGGGGTGTCGACGTCGACCGGGTGGGTCAGGTCGCCTGCGACCGGCAATCTCGCGACAAGCTCCGGCCGGGCCCGGATCACGGCGCGGCAGCCGACATCGCCTTCCAGCGTCATGAGATCGCCCCACAGCTCGCGCTTGAGCACGACCGGCGGATGGAGAAGCCCGTTGAAGCTGAGCGCCGCGGCCGGCAGGCCCGAGCTCTCCTGAAGCTCCAGCAGCTGGTTCAGCAGGCTCGCGTCGACGTCCGGCTGGTCACCGAGGATGACGACCACGCGATCGACGCCATCCCCTAGTGAGGCGAGCCCGGCCCTCAGCGACGAAGCCATGCCGGAGGCGTGGTCGGGATTGATCAGAACCGCGGCGCGGCCGAGGTCGACGCGGCTGCAAATCTCGTCCGCCGCCGCCCCGAGCACGACCCGCACGTCGTCGAGCTTCGATGCGCAAGCCTGCCCGACGACCAGCTCGAGCAGCGGCCTGCCTTTGACCTGGAGCAGCTGCTTGGGGCTCCCCATGCGGCGCGAGGAGCCGGCCGCCAGCACCAGGCCTGCGCTGGTCACCGTTGGTGGTGCGTCAGGCCTCGACGCGTCGGAGGAAGCGCTCTGGTTCCTTTTCAAACTCGGCCTGGCACCCAGCCGAGCAGAACCAGTAGGTCACGTCGCGATACACGGCCTTGTGCAGCGAGGTGAGCGGGTCGACCGTCATGCCACAGACCTGGTCGGTGGCGAAGACGACCTGCGGAACATCGAGGGGGGCCGGCACGTGGCCTCGCTTGCGGCGGGCCGTCACCACCTCGGCCAGCGCCAGGAGCGCGATCTCCTCCTGGCTGACGCCCCGCACTCTGCCGGCCGGAGTGCGAATCCTGGCCAGCGTCGCCTCGTCCAACCCACGGCCGCGCAGCGCCTCGCGCACCGCGGCCGAACGCCGCGTGCTTGCGACGAGCCCGACCTCGACGGTCGGATGAGCCAGGGCCGCTTCGAGCGCATCTTCGTCGTAATGACCCATCGTCGCCACCACCGCCCAGGTATCCGGTCCCGGGTTGGCGCCCGCCAGCTCAAGGCTTCCCAGCACCATGTCCGCGGCAGCAAAGTCTTCAGGCCTGGCTCCAGGATGGACGGAGCAGGTCCGGAAACCCGCAAGCGAGCCCATCTGGACGAGCGTGCGCGCCGCCGGGCTGTCCCCAAAGACCAGGAGCAAAGGCTTCGACAGCTGTGGTTCGATGAAGATGTCCAGCGCACCGCCGCTTGGGCACGTGGTCGCCACCATGAGCTCACCGCGCTTCCTCGTCTGCTTGACCTCCGGCGCTGGAACGATCCGCACGAGCTGAGGCACGCCTTCAGACAGCGCTCGCAGCGCCTCGCGTCGGACGATCGGCTCTGAGCAGCTCCCACCGATCCAGCCGCGCAGGCGGCCGTCGGCGGTGATCACCGCCTTGTCGCCGGGGCGCGCGGAGGTTGGCGGCTCGCAACGCACGACGGTTGCGAGCACGCACGGCGTCCCGGTCGCCGCGTATTCGTGAAGCAGCTCGATGACTTCGTCGGCTATTCCGTGACTCCTTTAGACCTCAAAGCCGCCCACACCTTGTCCGAGGTCACCGGCATGTCGATGTTCGTGATGCCGTACGGGGAGAGGGCGTCGATGACGGCGTTGACATAGGCCGCCGGCGATCCGACCGTGGGCGACTCGCCGACGCCCTTGGCGCCCAATGGGTGGTGCGGCGACGGGGTGGTGGTCTCGCCGATCTCGAACTTGGGCGTCTCCCACGCGCCCGGGATCAGGTAGTCCATGAAGTTGGAGCCGATGCAGTTGCCCTCGGCGTCGAACGTGATCAGCTGCATGAAGGCGATGCCATAGCCCTCGGTGAGGCCGCCCTGGATCTGGCCCTCGACGATCATCGGGTTGATGCGGACGCCGCAGTCGTCGACCGCAACCATCCTCTTGACCTTGACCTGCCCGGTGCCCTTGTCGATGTCGACGACCACCGCGTACGTGCCGAACGGGAAGGTCATGTTGGGCGGGTCGTAGTAGGTCACCCCCTCCAGTCCAGGTTCCATCCCCTCGGGCAGGTTGGTGTAGGCGGCGAAGGCCGCCTCCTGAATGGTCTTGGACCGCTCCGGCGAGCCCTTGACATAGAACTTTCCTCGCTCCCACACGAGGTCTTCCTCGGCCGCCTCCAACAGGTGGGCGGCAAGCTTGCGCGCCTTCTCGCGGAGCTTGCGGCTGACCATCGCCGTCGCGGCGCCCGCCACCGGGGTGCTGCGTGACGCGTAGGTGCCGAGGCCGTACGGCGTGTGGTCGGTGTCGCCCTCCTCGACGATGACATCCTGCGCCGGGATGCCGAGCTCCTCGGCGACGATCTGCGCGAAGGTCGTCTCGTGGCCCTGCCCCTGGGACTTGACCCCGAGCTTGAGGATGGCCTTGCCGGTGGGATGCACCCGAAGCTCGGCGCTGTCGAACATCCTCAGGCCGAGGATGTCGAACTCCGCGCCATGGCCGGCGCCCACGACCTCGGTGAAGCTGGCGATGCCGATGCCAGTGACCTCGCCCTTCTTGCGCCTGGCCTGGACGTCCTTCTTCAATTCGTCGTAGCCGAGCTTGTCGAGCGCGACGTCCATCGCCTTCGGGTAGTCGCCGCTGTCGTAGACCCAGCCGGTCGCCGACGTGTACGGAAACTGCTCGGGCTGGATGAAATTCTTCTTGCGGAACTCGGCCTGGTCCATGCCGAGCTCGAAGGCGGCGTTGCTGACGAGCCGCTCGATCAGGTAGCTGGCCTCAGTGACTCGGAACGAGCACCGATACGCGACGCCGCCGGGCGCCTTGTTCGTGTAATAACCGTCCGCCGTGACGTGGGCCGTGGGGATGTCATAGGAGCCGGTGACGATGTGGAACAGGCCGGCCTTGAACTTCGACGGTTGAGCGTCGGCGAAGAAGGCGCCGTTGTCGCTATCGAGGTGGACGCGCAAGGCCAGCATCTTGCCGTCCTTGTCGACGGCCAGGTCACCGGTCATGTGGTAGTCGCGCGCGAAGCCGGTCGAGATGAGGTTCTCGTTGCGGTCCTCGATCCACTTCACCGGCCGGCCGAGCAACAAGCTGGCCGCGGTCGCCACGACGTAACCGGGATAGACGGGCACCTTGTTGCCGAAGCCGCCTCCAAGGTCGGGTGAGATGATCCGGATCTGTTGCTCCGGCAGACCTGTCACCAGCGCAAACACGGTGCGGATGGCGTGGGGCGCCTGGCTGGTCATGTAGATCGTCGCCTTGCCGGTGACCGGATTGACGTCGGCGATGCAGCCGCACGTCTCGAGCGGCGCGGGATGGCAGCGCGGGTAGAAGGTGTGCAGTCGCACCACCTTGTGCGCCTTTGCGAAGGCCGCCTGCGTGGTGGCCTGGTCGCCCGATTCCCAGTGGTAGATGTGGTTGTCCTTCTGGCCTTCCTTGTCGTCCCGGATGAGCGCGGCGCCTTCCGCCTTTGCCCCGTCAGGGCTCGTCACGGCGGCAAGGATCTCGTAGTCGACCATGATCAGGTCCCGTGCGTCCTCGGCCTGGGCCTTCGTCTCGGCGATCACCGCCGCGACCTCCTGGCCCTGGAAGCGCACCTTGTCGGTGGCGAGGACCGCCTGTGTGTCGCCGCTCATCGTGGGCATCCAGGCCAGCTTGTGCTGGGCCATCAGCTCGCCCGTGACGACCGCGATCACGCCCGGCTTGGCCGATGCCGCAGCCGTGTCGATCGACTTGATGCGCGCGTGCGCGTGCGGGCTGCGCAGGATGGCCATATGGCTCATGTTGGGTAGGACGAAGTCGTCGACGTAGTTGCCCTTGCCGCGGAGGAAGCGCGCGTCCTCCTTGCGCTTGATGGACTCTCCGATCCCGCCGTGCATATGCATGGTCGAGCTCATTCGGTGCCTCCTGCGACCGCGGCCGCTTCTTTTCCGGAGGTCAGCTTGGCCGCGTGCTGGACCGCTTTGACGATGTTCACGTAACCCGTGCAGCGGCAGATGTTGCCACTGATCGCCCAGCGAATCTCGTCATCGGTGGGATTCGGGTTGCGCTCCAAGAGAGCCGCACCGACCAGCATCATGCCCGGGGTGCAGAAACCGCACTGAAGGCCATGCTCCTCGTGAAAGCCGACCTGGATCGGCGCCAGTGCGCCTCCCTGCGCAATGCCCTCCACAGTCTTGATCTCGCGTCCCTCGACCTGCACGGCGAGCAGGGTGCAAGACTTCACGGGCTCTCCGTCCAACAGCACGGTGCACGCGCCGCAGCTTGACGTGTCGCACCCGACGTGCGTGCCGGTAAGCGCTAGGTTCGAGCGCAGGTAGTCGACGAGCAGGACGCGTGGCTCGACGTTTCCGCTTCGCTCTGTTCCGTTAACGCGCATCGTCACCTTCACGCCTTCACCTCCTGGGCTCGAGCGAGGGCTGCTTTGAGGCCGCGCTGCACGAAGACCCGAACCACGTCCTTCTTATATGCGGCTGTGCCGCGGTTGTCGTCCTTGGGCTCCGCTGCCGCTGCCGCGAGCCGCGCCGCCTCGGCGATGACGTCGTCCTTCAACTCGTGCCCAACGAGCGCTTTCTCGGCCTGCGTTGCCTTGATGTTGGTGGCGCCGACCGCGGTCAGGCCGATGCCGGCCTTCTTCACCTTGTGGCCGTCGAACTCGACCTGCACGGCGACGGCGACCGTGGCAAAGTCGCCCACCTTGCGCTCGAGCTTGTGGTAGCTGCCGCCGGCTCGCCCGGATGGCAGCGGGATCCGGATCTCGGTCACGATCTCGTCCGGCCGCAGGGTCGTGGTGAACGGGCCCTGGAAGAAGCTGTCGGCGCGGATCACGCGCTCCCCGGACGACGAGCGGGCCACCAGCTCGGCGTCGAGCGCGAGCATGACCGAGCCCCAGTCGCCAGAAGGGTCCGCGTGGCAGATCGAACCGGCTACGGTTCCCCGGTTCCGCACCAGCGGATCGGCGATCCAATGGACGGCCTCCACCATCATCGGAAGGAGCTTCGCAAGCTCCTTGCTTTGCTCCGCATCGACGTGGCGGGCCAGCGCGCCGATCCGCACGTGGCCGTTCTCGCGCTTGATGTCCGCCATCCCGGGCAGGCGACCGATGTCGACCACCAGCGCCGGCTGGGAGAATCGCAGCTTCAGGAGTGGGATGAGGCTCTGGCCGCCGGCCATGACCTTGGCGTCATCACCGCGCTGCTTGAGGATTGAGAGGGCCTCTTCTAGAGTCGACGGAGCGCGATAGTCGAAAGCAGCCGGAACCATCCAACCCTCCTTGCACCCGACAACAAAAACGGCGCGGGGACAAACCCCGGGCGCCACAAGCCGGTATATCACCGGGAGGTTGCATTGTCAAACAATCGCGCGCTGGTCGCTTGCCCGGGCCGCTTAGGATTGGTGGTGTGGTGTGCCCGGGGATTAGCTGGACAAGGCGCGACCTTGGCGGCCGGTGCCAAGGAGACGACGAGCACGCGAGGGAGCGCATCGCGTAGATGCGTGACCGAGCGCGCACAGGAGGCGACGCGGGCATCAGCGCCGCTCGGGGTCCCCGCGAAATCGCAGATTTCGTGGGGTGGGTTGGCGCCCGGCCGACTAGGGCGATGCATTGGCCAGCGGTTTCCCGGACGCACCACCAATGGTGACGGAGGCCGTCAAGGCGCTCAGCGCCGAGGAGATCTCTGAGCTCTGCGCGCGCCACACCCTGTACGACTGGTCGGCCCAGGCGGCGCTGAAACCGCTTGCCGTCGGAAGCGCCCAGGGCGTTTACTTCCACACCCTCGACGGGCGGCGGTTCATCGACTTCAACAGCCAGCTCATGTGCGTCAACGCCGGCCACGGCGACCGCCGGATCATCGAAGCGATCAGGAAGCAGGCCGAGCAGCTGGCCTACATCAGCCCCTTCATGGCCACCGAACCCCGGGCCCGGCTGGGCCGCAAGCTCGCGGAGCTACTGCCGGGCGACATCGACAAGGTGCTGTTCACGCTCGCCGGCGCTGACGCCAACGAGAACGCGATCAAGATCGCGCGCACCGTGACCGGCCGGCCCAAGATCCTCGCCCGCTACCGCTCCTATCACGGCTCCACTGGAAGTGCGATCCAGGCGACTGGAGACCCGCGGCGCTGGTCCAACGAATTCTCGAGCGGCGTCGTCCACGTGCTCGACCCCTATCACGGCATCCAGCGCGGTACCGACTCGGCCGAGGTTGCCCTCGCCCAATTGGAGGAAACGATCCAGCTCGAGGGGCCGCAGACGATTGCCGCCTTCATCCTCGAGCCGATCACCGGCACCAACGGCATCCTGATCCCGCCGGACGGTTATCTGCAGGGCGTCCGCGAGCTGTGCGACCGGTTCGGCATCCTCATGATCTGCGACGAGGTGATGACCGGGTTCGGGCGCACCGGCCGTTGGTTCGCGGTCGACCACTGGGGGGTCGTGCCGGACCTGATCACGCTCGCCAAGGGGCTCACCAGCAGCTACGTGCCACTCGGCGCGGTCGGCATGCGGCCCAAGGTGGCGGCTTACTTCGACGACCACGTTTTCTACGGTGGGCTGACCTACAACAGCCACCCGCTCGGCTGCGCGGCTGCGCTCGGCGCCATCCAGGCCTACGAGGAGGACGACATGGTCGGCAACGCGCAACGCATGGGCGTGGTGCTGCAGAGGCATCACCTGAAGCTGCAGGAGCGCCACCCGTGCGTGGGCGCGACGCGCTCGATCGGCCTGTTCGGAGCCCTGGAGCTCGTGCGCGACCGGCGCACGATGGAGCCGCTCGCACCGTTCAATGGCACGTCGCCGGAGATGAAAGCGATCGGCCAAGCGCTCCTGGACGCCGGGTTGTACACCTTCGTCCGCTGGAACACGATCATGACCAACCCACCTCTTTGCATCACCGAGGCCCAGCTCGACGAGGGCTTCGAAATCCTCGATTCAGCCCTTGAGATCGGCGACCGCGCAATCGGCTGACGAGCTCAGAGCGCGGCAGCTGCAAAAGCTGCGCGCCGG
The DNA here is from genome assembly GCA_036513135.1 of Candidatus Dormiibacterota bacterium. GTDB lineage: Bacteria > Chloroflexota > Dormibacteria > Dormibacterales > Dormibacteraceae > Palsa-870. The sequence goes on from DATBZP010000028.1 coordinate 39,673, forward strand.
CCTTACCGCCGTCTTGAAGACGAACGCCTTCTGGCGCTCGCGCCTGACCGAGGTCTCCGGCTGGGACGACTTCGAACGCCAGCCCCTGACCACCAAGGCCGAGCTGCTGGCCGACCAGCTGGCCCGGCCGCCGTACGGCACAAACCTGACCTACCCGCTGGACCAGTACGTCCGGCTGCACCAGACCTCGGGCTCGAGCGGCGACGATCCGCTGCGCTGGCTGGACACGGCAGAGTCGTGGGACTGGTGGGTGCGGATCTGGTCGGACCACGTGTACCCCGCCGCAGGCGTCACCATCGGCGACCGGGTGTTCTTCGCCTTCTCCTTCGGTCCTTTCATCGGCTTCTGGTCCGCGTTCGGCGGAGCCCAGAGGCTGGGCGCGCTCGCCATCTCGGGCGGTGCCATGACGAGCGAACAGCGCGTCCGCACACTCCTCGACCTCCGAGCCACGGTCTTGCTGTCCACGCCGACTTACGCGCTGAGGCTCGCTGACGTGGCGCGCGGCCTCGGGTTGGACCTGACGTCGTCCGAGATCCGGGTCACCGTGCATGCGGGCGAGCCTGGCGCGAGCATCCCCGCCACCCGCGCGGCGATTGAGTCGGCTTACTCCGCCGCGTGCTTCGACCACACCGGCATGACGGAGCTGGGTCCAACCGGTTTCAGCTGCTCGCAGCGGGATGGCATCCACGCCGTCGAGGCGGAGTTCATCTTCGAGGTGCTGGACGACTCCGGGCGACCGGCCACGGAGGGAGAGCTGGTGGCCACCAACCTGGGCCGCTGGGGAATGCCTCTGTTCCGCTACCGGACCGGCGATCGGGTCATGGTCTCGCGCGAACGATGCTCGTGCGGCAGTCCCTTCCTGAAGCTGGTTGGCGGGATTCGAGGGCGGGTCGACGACATGTTCACCGTGCGCGGTGTGAACCTTTACCCCTCCCAGGTCGAGGACATCGTGCGCCGCCATCCGCAGGTGGTGGAGTTCGTGATCGAGCACCGCCGCGTGCGCGAGATGGACGAGGTGTCGCTGCTGGTCGAGATCGCTGGCGGGGATCGATCGACACAGCGCCTGGAGGCCGATCTGCGGCAGGCGCTCGGCGTGCGATTGGGATGCAGCGTGGTCGAGCCCGGGACGCTCCCACGCTCCGAGCTCAAATCAAAACGAATCGTGAGGCGGCAGGATTGAGACCGGTGCAGCTCCCGGCCGAGCCAGAAGCCCTGAGCCTGGACCTCGACCGCACGGCTGTGCTGGTCGTCGACATGCAGAACGCATTCGCGAGCCCCGGCGGGATGCTGGACCTGGCCGGGATCGACGTTCGGCCGGCTCGCGAAGCGGTGGCGAACGCCCGTCTCGTGTGTGAGGCGGCGCGCGCTGCCGGCGTCCCGATCGTGTACCTGACGATCGGCTACCCGCCGGACCAGTCGACGGCGGGCGGACCAGACTCCCCGAACCCTCAGAAGGAGCTGGCGCTGGGCCTGATGCGAGACCGCCCAGAGCTGCGCGGGAAGCTGTTGACCTTCGGCACCTGGGATTTCGCGATCGTCGACGAGCTCACACCCGAGTCCGCCGACACGGTGATCGTCAAATCGAGGTACAGCGGGTTTCACGGCACCGACCTGGACTCGGTGCTGCGCAGCCGCGGCGTGCGCAACCTCCTCATCACGGGCATCGCCTCCAACGTTTGCGTCGAGTCGACGATCCGCGACGCCTACTTCCTCGAATACTGGCCGGTGATGGTCGCGGACGCGACCATGCCCGCGGGCTCCGCTGAAATCCAGCGCGCTACGGTCTACAACGTCAGGACCTTCTTTGGCTGGGTCACGACCGCCGAGGACCTGGCAACAACATTGCGCGAGGCTCCCGCTCGCCGTCCTTGACACTCGGTCCGGCTCCCCTCACGATTGGCGCCAGGTTCTTGACGAGCCATGCGCCGACGCCCCCGGATCGAGGACGCAGCGCCCACATAGAGGAGGGGGAACATGACCGATTTCGAAGATCGCCTGAACATGGCGATTACGCGGAGGACGCTGCTTAAGGCCGCCGGCGCCGGGGCCGTGACGCTTAGCGCGGGAGCGCTGCTCGAGGCATGCGGCCTGCAGGGCAGCAGCACCCCCAGCAGCAACGGCAAGATCACGATCGGGTACGTCAGCCCTCAGACGGGACCGGTGGCCGGTTTCGCGACCGGCGACAACTACGTCATCAGCGGGGTCCGGGCGTCGAGCCCGTACAAGAACGGCTTCAAGGTCGGCAGCAAAACCTATGACGTGGAGATCGTCGTCAAGGACACCCAGTCGGATCCCAACCGCGCAGGCCAGGTGGCTCAGGAACTGGTCACAAGCGGCGTCGACATCGTGGTCTGCTCTTCGACCCCGGAGGTCACGAACCCCGTAGCCGACATCTGCGAGGCCAACGGCATGCCATGCGTCGCCACCATCGTGCCCTGGGAGTCTTGGTACTTCGGTCGCGGAGCAAAGCCGGGCAGCGCGTTCAACTACACGACGATGTTCTTCTTCGGGCTCGACGAATTTGCAGGATGCTTCTTCCCGATGTGGGCAAAGATGAACACGAACAAAGTCGTGGCTGAGATGTACCCGAACGACGCGGATGGGAACGCGTTCCGGAGCTCCTTCATCCCCCTGGTCACCAAAGGCGGCTACATGTCAGTCGACGGCGGCGCCTACGCCGACGGCACCACCGACTACAGCTCGATGATCTCCAAGTTCAAGAGCGCTAACGCCCAGCTCTACTCCAACGTGCCCCTACCCCCCGACTTCAACACCTTCTGGAAGCAGGCCGCACAGCAAGGCTTCAAGCCGAAGCTCGCAACCGTGGCCAAGGTGCTGCTCTTCCCGGCCGACACGACTGCTTTGGGGGACCTGGTCATCAACATCGCCACCGACTGCTGGTGGTCCCCCTACCACCCGTACACCTCCACCCTCAACGGGCAGACCGCGAAGCAGCTAGCCGATGGGTTCGAGTCATCGACCGGCCAGCAATGGCTGCAGTCGCTTGGGTCGGTCCACTCGCTCTTCGAGGTCGCCCACGCGGCGCTCACCGCCGTCGACGACCCCCACAACAAGGCGCATGTCGCGGCCCAGCTGAAGACTCTCAGCTACACCGGTATCAGCGGGCCGCTCGACTGGACCAAGGGCCCGGTGCCAGGGGTCGCCATCCAGCAGCCGGTCGGGGTCCAGTGGCGGAAGGGATCGAAGTATCCCTACAGCATGGTGGTCGTCGACAACTCGCTGAACAACAAGGTGCCATTGGGCGGGGACCTCGTACCCACCAACGCGTGACGGCCGGCCCGCTGCTGGAGCTCGACCGCGTGTCGAAGCGATTCGGCAGCATCGTCGTTGCCGATTCGCTGTCGCTGGTGCTCAGCGCCGGCGACGCGGTCGGCATGGTCGGGCCCAATGGAGCCGGCAAGAGCAGCATCTTCTCGATCATCTCGGGTGACCTCTCGCCCAACTCGGGCGAGGTTCGCTTCGAAGGCCGCCCGGTCACCGGGTTGGACGCTGCGGCCCGGTGCCGGCTCGGGATCGCCCGCACGTACCAGGTGCCCCGGTCGTTCGAACATATGACGGTGTTCGAGAACGTCCTCGTCGCCGCCCATCGCGGCGCGGGGCTGCGGGGCGGACGGGCGAACGAGCTGGCGGCTCGCGTGCTGGTCGAAACCGGCCTTCGAGCCGAGGCGAACAAGCCCGCCTCGCGCCTGGGCCTCCTTCAGCGCAAGCGCCTCGAGCTGGCCCGCGCCCTTGGGGCCGAGCCTCGCCTGCTCCTTCTCGACGAGGTGGCGGCGGGCCTCACCGAACCCGAGGTGGCGGGCCTGGTCGAGGTCGTGGCCAGGATCCGAGCCCGCGGCGTCGCAGTGATCTGCGTCGAGCACGTCGTACGCGCCCTGGTCGGCCTGGTCGATCGTTTGATCTGCCTTGCCGGCGGCCGCTTCATCGGTGACGGCGAGCCATACGCAGTGCTTTCGAGCCGCGCTGTCAAGGAGGTCTTCCTGGGCACCAGCTACGGCGAGGCCCCGGCGAGCTGAGCACTTCGGGGAATGCGCCACTTCTCGAGCTGAAGGGACTGACCGTCCGCTACGGCCAGCTGGAGGCGCTGACCGGGGTCGATCTAACCCTCAACGCGGGCGAGACCGTGGCCATGATCGGAGCGAACGGCGCGGGGAAGTCGACGCTCATGCGGGCGATCGCGGGCCTCCACGCACCGGTCGCCGGCTCCATCCGGCTCGAGGGCCGCGACATCACCCACCTGGCTGCCCACCGCAGGGTGGCGGCCGGGATCGTGCTCGTGCCCGAGGGCCGGCGGCTGTTTGGATCGCTCACACTCGAGGACAACCTGAGGATCGGGGCGACCCGCTCCCGACCCGGCAGCTGGAACCTCGCCCGGGTGTTCGAGCTCTTCCCCTGGATGGCCGAACGGCGCAGCCGCACCACCGCGTTCCTCTCCGGCGGTGAGCAGCAGGCGGTCGCCATCGGCCGCGCACTGATGTCGAATCCGCGGATCCTTCTGCTCGACGAGCTGTCGCTCGGCCTTTCCCCGGCCATCGTGCGCAGGCTCTACGACCTCCTGCCCGACCTGCTCGCCGGCGGCATGACCATCCTTTTGGTCGAGCAGGACGTCACGCAGGCGCTTCGGGTCTCGGACCGGGCGCACTGCCTGCTCGAAGGGAGGATCACGTTGAGCGGCCGGCCGAGCGAGCTGGTTCCCGCACAGGTGGAGGCGGCCTATTTCGGCCTCGCCAAGAGCGCCGCCGCGGGCGGCGGCTAGGGTCCCGCAATGATCTGGGCCAACGCGATCGTGCAAGGCATCCTGCTGGGTGGGCTGTACGCGCTCTTCGCTTGCGGTTTGTCCCTGATGTTCGGAGTCATGCGAGTCGTCAACCTTGCCCACGGGGACTTCGCCGTGCTGGCGGCGTACCTGGCGCTGGCGATCATTACCGGACTCCAAGTCCCCGTGCTCTGGTCCGCACTGGTGGTCGCGCCGCTGTTCGCAATGGTCGGTTACCTGGTCCAGCGCTTCATCATCCAACGGAGCCTTGACGTCAGCCCGCTGACGACGATGCTCGTGACCTTCGGGCTCTCGATCGTGATCCAGAATGCCCTGCTGACCGCCCTGTCGGCGAACAGCCAGTCGCTGCCGTCCGGTTCGTTGGCGTCCGCCTCACTCCAGGTCAACGGGCAAATGTCGATCGGCTACGTCTCGGCCATCGTGTTCGCGACCGCGGTCGTGGTGGTCATCGGCTTGCAGCTCTTCCTCTACAGGACCGGCATGGGCCGCCAGGTTCGAGCAGCCGCTGACGACCAGGAGGCCGCCAGCGTCGTCGGCGTCAACGTGCGGCACGTTTACGGCGTGGCCGCGGCTCTCGCGTTCGCGACCGTGGCGCTGGCCGGTGTCGCCTTCGGCATGTACTCATCCTTCGACCCCGCGGCCGGACCGCCACGCTTGATCTTTGCGTTCGAGGCCGTGGTGATCGGCGGCATGGGCTCCCTTTGGGGAACGCTTGCCGGCGGGATCATCTTGGGCCTCGCCCAGGTCCTCGGCGCCCAGGTCGACGCGAGCTTCGGCGTGCTCGCCGGGCACCTTGTGTTCCTCGTCGTGCTCGCACTGCGGCCGAGCGGATTGATTCCGGCCCGCGTCACGTGACCGATACCGCCGTCCCCGCCGCGCTCCCGCGGGTGACGCGCTCGAGGCGGTCCGCGACCTGGACCGCGGGCCTCGGGGTGATCGTGGTGCTCCTGCTGATCTCCCTGCCCTACCTCGTGCACACCAACATCACCGGCCTGTTGGTGAACATCTTCATCCTGCTCGCGCTGGCCACGATGTGGAACCTTCTTGCCGGCTATGCAGGGCTCATCTCGGTCGGCCAGCAGGCGTACATCGGCGTCGGCGCATACGTCGTGCTCGTGCTAGCCGGCAACGGCGTCTCGCCTTTCTTGGCGATCCCGCTGGCCGCGCTCGGAGCTTTGCTCGTCGCGCTCCCGACGTCGTTCCTGGTCCTGCGGCTCAGGAACGAGTACTTCGCCATCGCGACGTGGGTCGTGGCGGAGGCTTTCCGCCTGGTGGTGCTGAGGTTCCCGTCCCTGGGTGGCGGGACAGGAGCCAGCCTTCCCGGAATGGCAGGCATGGATCCCGTGTTCCGCCAGGCGCTGACCTACTGGGCCGCCCTGGCAGTCGTCGTGGCCACCCTGCTCGCGGCATATCTTCTGCTGCGCAGCCGGCTCGGCCTCGACCTCACCGCGATCCGTGACAACGAGATCGGCGCTCGCAGCGTCGGGGTGCGCATCACCCAGGCCAAGCGGATCGTCTACCTGGTCGCCGCGGCCGGGGCCGGAGCGGCGGGCTCGCTCCTGATCATCAGCCAGCTGAACGTTCAGGCCACCTCCATCTTCAGCGTTCAGTGGTCGGCGTACATGATCTTCGTGGCCCTGATCGGTGGAGTGGGCTCGATCGAGGGCCCCATCATCGGCACGGTGATCTTCTTCCTGCTGCAGCAGTGGCTGTCGGACAGGGGGGCGTGGTACCTGATCATCGTCGGGTCGATCGCCGTCGTCATGGCGATGTGGCTTCCGCGCGGCGTATGGGGCGTGGTGAGCGACCGCTTCGACCTGCGCCTGTTCCCGGTCGGATACTGGCTCCACGCGCCCCGGCCAAATCCTGTGGAGACGCCAAGCTGATGGAGAGGCTCGAGTGCGAACCGCCCTACATGTATCCGGAATACCTCGCGACGGTCCTGCGAGCACCCGGACACCAGCTCGTCAGGCTTCCGGCCGAGTGGTTCCACCACCTGCCAGGCCCGGTGTTCGGACGCGTGCCGTTGCGCCCCGAGGACGCGGATCTGAGCCGCCAGCACGCCGGCGAGCCGCTAGGGCAGCGGATCATCATCAGCGGCCGGGTGCTCGACAGCGACGGGCGCCCGGTGCGTCACACCCTCGTCGAGGTGTGGCAGGCAAACGCCGCCGGGCGTTACGTGGATCCGGTGGACGCGCACGCCGCGCCGCTCGATCCGAACTTCACCGGCGCCGGCCGGTGCCTGACCGACGGCGAAGGGCGGTATCGATTCGTCACCGTCAAGCCCGGCGCCTATCCGTGGCGTAACCACGAGAACGCGTGGCGCCCCGCCCACGTCCATTTCTCACTGTTCGGCACTCAGCTGGCGAGCCGGTTGGTGACCCAGATGTACTTTCCCGGCGACCCTCTGATCCCGAGCGATCCGATCCTCAACTCGATCCCGGATGAGCGCGGCCGCCGGCTCCTGGTCGCGAGCTTCGACCTCGCGACCACGGTGCCCGAATGGGCACTCGGCTACCGGTGGGACATCCTGGTGCGGGGCGACCGCGCGACGCCGATGGAGCCTTGACGGTGCGGACGCCTTCTCAGACGGTCGGCCCCTTTTTCGGCTTCGCACTTCCTTTCGATGGAGGCGCCGACGCGGTGCCGCCAGGGTCGGCCGGCGCGGTCCGCGTCGAAGGGCAGGTCTTCGACGGAGCCGGGGACCTTGTGCCGGACGCTCTGCTCGAGGTCTGGCAGGGCGAGCAGTTCGCGCGCTGCCGAACAGACGCTGAGGGTGCGTTTCAATTCACCGTGCGCAAGCCGGCGACGTCGAGCGGCCAGGCTCCCTTCGTGAACGTGACGGTGCTCGCGCGCGGCCTGCTGCGCCAACTCGTGAGCCGGATGTACTTTCCCGGCGAAGAGGATGCGAACCGGACTGACCCGGTCCTCCAGTACGTGGATGCCGATCGTCGAGAGACCCTCATCGCACGTCCGGGCGGTGCAGCGCTGCGCTTCGACATCCACCTGCAAGGCGAAGGCGAGACAGTCTTCTTCGCGCTCTAGCCGAAGGTCAGCACCGTCGAGATCTCGATCGCCTTCTCGATGCTCTTCGCCACCGGGCAGCGACTCGCGTGGAAGGCGTGTGACCGCTCCGCTGCCTCGCGCTTGTCGTCGGGGCAGCCGGTCAGCGTGTAGCGGACGCGAATCCTCTTGATGACCAGCACCTTGTCCTCGAGGTAGATCTCGCCTTCGGCTTCAGACGAAAGCCTGCCCTCACTTGCGTCGATCCCGCGCGCCTCCAGCGCGCCACCCAGGGTGCCGGTGAGTCAACCGGCGGCCGCGGCGACGACATAGTCGAGCGTCGTGGCGTGGTCCGGATACTGCCCCGGCGCGGTGCCGTAGTGCTCGCGCACCTCGTCGTGGGTTCCGAAGAGCACGGGTTCCGCTTCCGCTGGCAGGAACGCGCGCCGGACAGGACCGTTGTCCCGGATGATCCTGACCCGCGAGACGTACTTGGGCTGGCCGGCTGAAGGTTGCCCTTGCACCCCCAGATTGTGACCCTTACACATGCGCGACTAGGTCTCATGATGGAAACCCTCGCCGCGAGCCGCCTCGATGGCCTCTCGTGTTTCAACGACGATGAAGATCAATAGAGCGAGGGCCGCGACGTACTCCGCCCACCACCAACCGGCGACGAGACTGAGTCCGGCGCCGGCCAGCGTTGCGGCGGCCATCCAGGCGCAGCTGACGGTCTCAGCGATGTCCGCACGGAGGGCGGTGCTGCCGATGACGACGTTGGCTCGACGCTTGCGCCACGCCAGGATGGGCATCACCAGCACCGCTACGGCGGATACGGCTACGCCCAGCACGGACCCGGCTGGATGCACCCCCGTCACGAGGCCGCCCAAGCCAACGATTGCCAGGTACGCGCAGAGGAGCACCAGGAGCGCAGCCGAGATCCGGACGGCGCGTCGCTCGATGCCTTCCAGGCCTGCGGCACCGGAGCTGCGCGCTTCGGATGACAGCCTCCAGACCAGGGTGACACCGCTGAGGAGCTCGATGACGCTGTCAAAACCGAACGCCGTCAGCAGGACGCTGCGGGCGGCGATGCCCGCCCCGATGGCCAGCACCGCCTCGAATGACATCCAGACGATGGTGACGATCTCGAGCCGGACGCCGATCCGCACCGCATCGCGACGCTCGAGAACGCTCACCCAGCCAGCGTAGGTCTCCGATCGAGCCATTTGGCGCCGGCAACGGCGTGGTCGTTACGAGGGGCCTGCCGGCGAGACCACCTGCTTGATTGCGTCCTGAATCGACGCGACAGGGACGGCGCCGATCATGATCCGACTAACCGTGCCAGACCTGTCGGATAACACGTTGACCGGCAGCCCGACATCCACGCCGTAGGCGGAGCCGATCGAGCCTTCGGGGTCGATCACCGCCTCGAGGTTGACGTGCAGCCCGGAGAGGTACTGGCGCATGCGGTCGGTACTCGACTCCCGGTAGTTCACCGCGAGCACCGCGAGCCCGTCGGACCGATATTGGTCCTGCAGACTCTGGAGCGCAGGCAGCTCCTCCTTGCACACCGTGCACCAAGTCGCCCAGAAGGAAAGGAGCACCGGCCGCGTGCCGAAGCTGGAGAGGTTGACCTTCTTGCCAACGAGGTCCCAGGTTGTGAAGTCGGGGCTCGTCCCGCCGACGCGAGCATGTCCGGGGGCAACCGAGACCGTGTTCGACGACCGGCCCGCGACGACCACTGCGACGCCCACGCTCGTGGCAACAAGAACCACGAGCACAGGGAGAGCGAGAGCCCATATCGGCACCTGGCGACCACCCGGGTTCGTGACGTCCGAGCGGATGGCTGTGTTCAAAGCTTCACGGCGGAGGCGAGCGCGGCGGCCATGAAGAGAAGTGCCAGGTAGGCGAGGGAGTAATGAAACAGGGCAAGAGCGGACGCTCCGTCCTGCCGGCGCGAGGCGCGGCCGGCGAACGCAAGGAACACCGCGCCAAGGGCGATGCAGGCCACCGCGTAGATAGGCCCGAGCCAGACCACCGGCACCAGGCTGATGGCGAGTAGGACGAACGAATAAAAGAGGATGGAGCGACGGGTCCGTTCCTCTCCGACCACAACCGGCAGCATGGGAACGTTGGCCGCCGAGTACTGCTTCTTGAGGACGAGAGCCAGCGCCCAGAAGTGCGGGGGCGTCCAGAAGAAGATGATGGCGAAGAGCGCCCACGCCAGCGGGCTGAGCGAACCCGTGACGGCGGCCCAGCCGACCAGCGGCGGGAACGCGCCCGCGGCGCCGCCGATGACGATGTTCTGCGTGGTCGACCGCTTGAGCCACATCGTGTAGACGAACACGTAGACCAGGCCGCCACCGAGCGCCAGCGCAGCCGCCAGGACGTTGCTCGAGACCGCGACCAGGGCCACCCCGGTCAGACCAACCGCGATGCCGAAGCCGAGTCCCGCGGCCGGCGTGATCCGGCCCGCGGCGATCGCCCGCCGGCGCGTTCGCGGCATCAGCTTGTCGATGTCACGGTCGAACCAGCAGTTGACCGCGCTTGCACCGCCGGCTGCCAGCGCGCCGCCAAGCACGGAGCCGACGAGCAACCCGGCCGCCGGCAAGCCACGTGCGGCCACGATCATCGCGCTGAGCTCGGTGACGACCAGAAGCAGGATGATCTTCGGCTTGAGGAGGGCCAAGTAGTCGCCCGCGACTTCCAGCAGGGCCGCGAACGGAGTACGCCGCGGCGCGGCCTCGGGTCGGGCCGGTGCCTCAACCGCCATGTGCTTGTCCCTGCTCAACAAGACCTGGAATCTGTGAGGTGGGGCCCGAGGGCCGACCGAGAGATTTGGAGATCCTGGTGGTCCGAGCCGAAGGCAGGGGTGGCCCGGCTAGGAGCGCACTGAAAGTGCGTGACGACGCCGGGACGGGCCCCCTAACGCCCGGATCGGGCCGCATGGGCTCCAAAGATCCGGTCGGCATCTCCGGCACCACCTGGTGGGCCCGAGCGTCCTCTTCGGCAAGCCATTTGAAGAGCAGGTAGACGAACACGATGGAGTAGGTGATCGCGCCCGGCACCCACATCATCCCGCCCGCCAGCTGCTGGTCGGTCAGGGCCGAGATCCCGCCGGGACGAGACGGAAGCTGCGCATACGCATAGAAGGGGCTCGTCGCAAACGACAGGACGCCGGCCAGGCCCCACGACTGCACCATGGCGAAAAATACGTATGACGCGCGCGCGAGGCTGCCGAGCGGCGCGCGAAACGGATGCTGGTCGAACACGTGTGCCCAGAAGGCCAGTCCCAGGCCCAGAAACAGGCCGTGCTCCACGTGGTGAACGAGGTGGTTCCTCAAGGTCAGGTCGTAGATCGCGGGCAGGTGCCACAGCCAGAGGTTGGCCGCGGCCAGGACCCAGATCACGCCCGGCCGCGCCATCTGGTGATAGATCGATCGCAGCGGGCCCAGTCGCGGATGCAAGAACACCGGGCGCGCGACCGAGCGCCGAACACCCAACGGTAGCGCGCGCCACATGCGCGTCCACGGCGAGGAGAGCGCCAGGAGCGGAGCGGCCACGACCATGAGCAGGAGGTGCTGGATCATATGCACCCAGAACAGCTGTCGCGCCAGCATTTCGATCGGGCTCTGCAGAGCCAGCAGGATGGAGAGCAGGCCGAGCCAGAACGCTGCCGCGCGCCAGTGACTGGCCGCAGAGCCAGCCCGATGCTTGTGCGGTCGGCCGACGCCCCCGACGACGTAAAGCATCGCGGCGATGGCGACCCCGATCAGCACGACCGGCTCGAAGGGCCAGTAAGAGAGGACCGCCCCTATCCCCGGGGGCATGTCAGACGAAGTACAGGACTAGATAGGCAACCACGCTGACGCCGGAGAGGAAGATCAGAAAGTTGCCGAACAATACCGCGGAGGCGGGCCTTGCGACCGAGTCTCCGGTCGGCTTTGCCTGTGCGATGTGAGAACCGAGCCAAAGCAACGATCCGATCACCTGGGCCATCAACACTCCCTTGAGTCCGACGAACAGGCTGGGGTAGCCGCCGCCGAGCTGAGGGTCGAAGCCCAGGTTGCGGAACTCGTAGAGCTGGACCACGCAACACAGAACACCGGACGCAAGGGCCAGCCAGAAGAGGAAGCGTGAGGCGGCCGGGGTCTTGGCCACGGTGCGAGCGCCGAGCACGTAGCAGGCGGCGCAGAGCACGAGCAGCAGCACGATGAGCGCGCCGATAGCTCGCGTTGGATGCGTCGTCCCCGCCGGCAGCCAGGCGTAGTTGTTGTTCATGCCCCGGAGGTAGAAGAACGCGAAGAGGAACGCGGCGAAGAAGAAGACGTCTGCGCCAAGGAAGATCCGCATTCCGACCCGGGCGACGCGAGCGTCCACTTCCGTCGCCCACTCCGGCGCCGCTACCACCAGGCCCGGCATGCCCGGCTTCTCGGGGGCGATCCGCTCGCTCATGACGGTGTGGGCTCCAAACCGAGGCCGCCCACTCGGCCGGCATCACCTCGATCAGGAGGTCCGCCGAGGTCTGCCACCGGCTTTGCATTCGGATCGCCGTAGTCGTACGGGCCTCCTGTGAAGACCGGTATGCGCTCGAAGTTGCGGCGCGGAAGCGGTGTGGGCAGCTGCCACTCGATCGAGCGGATCTGCCACGGGTTGGCCGGCGCGGTCTTGAAGTTGAAGAACCACGACCAGATGATGTTGATGGCGAACAACACCATCGAAGCAAAGAGCACGTAGGCCCAGAACGAGACCCAGTCGTTGAGGTTCTGCAACGACGGCGCGTAGGTCGACACGCGTCGCGGCATGTTGAGTATGCCGGCTGCGAACAGCGGTGTGAACGCCAGGTTGAAGCTTATGAACATCCACCAGAAGTGGATCTTTCCGATTCTCTCGTTGAGCATCTTGCCCATCATCTTGGGGAACCAGTAGTACGTTGCCGCGACGATGGCGAAGATCTCGCCACCGACGATGGTGAAGTGGAAATGCGCCATGGAGAAGTAGCTGCCATGCAGGGTGATGTCACTGGGTACGTCCGACAGGAACACCCCTGACAGCCCACCGATCAGGAAGTTGTAGAGAAAGCCGAGGCAGAAGAGCATGGGCACGGTCAGCGTAATCTTGGCCCGCCACAACGTTCCGAAAGCGACCAGGAACACGATGCCGGTCGGGATCGAGATCATCTCAGTCGAGAACATGTAGAAGGGCCGCAGAGCCGGGGCGATTCCGCTCACGAAAAGGTGGTGCTGCCAGACAAACCAGCTGAGCAGGGTGACGCCGAGCAGCCCGACGACCGCGGTGCGGTAGCCCCACAGCGGCTTTCGCGCGAAGTGTGGGATCAGCTCCATCACGATGCCGAACGCCGGCAGGATGAAGATGTAAACCTCGGGGTGGCCGAAGAACCAGAACAGGTTCTGCCACAGGTAGGGGCTGCCACCGTTCGACGAGACGAAGAACGACGTGTTCAGCGTCCGGTCCAGGCCCTGCATGATCAGCGCCGCTGCCAACACCGGCGCCGCGAAGGTGCCGAGGATGGAAGCGGAGAACACGCCCCAGACGAAGATCGGCATGCGGGTCCAGGTCATGCCGGGAGCTCGCAGGCTGATTACGGTCGTCAGCATGTTGACGCCGGACACGACGAGCGCGAGACCGATCAGCGTGAACCCGACGATATAGCTGTCGAATCCTTCACTCGCCTGTTCCGACAGAGGCGTGTAGCCGGTCCAGCCGGTCTGGAACCCACCGAAGATCGGCGCGGCGAGAAGGATCACGATCGCCGGCGGTACCAGCCAGAAGGACAGAGCCTCAAGTCGTGGGAAGGCCATCCGGTTGGTGCCGATCATGTACGGCACGAAGAAGTTGCCGAAGGGCCCGACGATGGCCGCGCTCGCGACGAAGACCATCATCACGCTGTGCATGCTGACCAGGGTCAGGTACTGGTCGGGCGCAATGACTGATTGGTCTGGCGAGAGCAGGTTCGTGCGTATCAACATCGCCCCGATGCCGCCGAAGAGCATCGCCATCAGCATCGCGACGAGGTACTGGACGCCGATCACTTTGTGATCGAGGCTGAGGTTGAGGTACCGCCAGGCACCCGTGTGATCGTCACCGGCCGGCTGCGGCGTCACGCGCCAGCCGAACAACCGGGCAAGCGGATAGCTGGCGAAGCCGATGCCGACGAGGAACAGGATGCTGGCGAAGCTGTAGCCCAGCAACACACCGGTGTTGTGGCCGTCATTGAGCCCGAAGCTCTCGCCCAGCTGGACTCCCGCCCAGTAGCCGACGGCGGCGAGCACGATCGCCGTCAGGATGTTGGTCGGAATGACGATCCGTCTCTCACTGGCCTGGATGATCGCCGGGCCTCCGTCGGTCACTTGCGTCGCCATGCCTAGGTCCCCTTGACTTTAGGACTTGGGAAATATGCGGGGGCGTACGGCGGCAGGGTGAGAGCGGCATTGTCCTTCTGCAGCTGCGCGATCCAGGTCGCGAAGTCGGTCTGGCTGACCACCTTGCCGTTCGTGTCTGACATGTTGCCGTGCCAGATCCCGCAGAGCTCGGCACAGCGAACCGTGAACGAGCCGGTATGCATTGTCGTGACGTACGCGACGTTGTCAACCCCGGGATTCGCGTCAGCCTTGACCCCGAGCTGGTACGCCCAGAAGGAGTGCAGAACGTCGGTCGAGGTCACATGGATCACAACGTTGGCGTCCACGGGGAGGATCAGGTGGGTCGACTCGACGCCTCCGTAGTCCGCGTATCGATAGGTGAAGTACCACTGCTGGCCGATGACCTGCACCTGCAGTGATTTGCCGGCGCCTCCGACCGGTGACGTGGTGCCGAGCTGGGTGCCGCTGAAGTCGGTCGAGGTCGAGGCGCTCGCAAGCTGGGTGATGCCGATGCCGGCGAGCACGAACACGATCACCGCGGTGATGGCGATCCATGCCACCTGCAGCCTGAAGTTGCCGTAGTTGGCCGGCCCGTCCTCCAGCGCCTTGGCCGGCTGCCTGAACGCGAACGCGGCATAGAGGATGAAGAGGACGACACCGACCAGAACCGGGGTCGACAGCACCGCCATCAGCGATAGGAGCGAGGACTCATCGGCACTCTGCCGAGATTGGTCGCCCGGCGGGAACTGGATCTGCATCACGAGAACGACGCCGATCACACTCAGGACCGCCCATGCGATCAGCAGGCGAAGCGCATGGGTCCGGTTCGGGCTTTTCAACTCTTATTGGACAATGAGTAAGCCGCCCATGTAACCGAGCGTCTGCATGGGTCCTCCGTTGCCGTAGATCGTGCCCGCCCCGCAGGGAACGAAGCACTGCCAGTGGAAAATACCGGCCGCGCCGGTGCGGAATGAGAACGTGATGACGTTGATGCTGCCCGCGGGGGCTGCGTCGCTGATTCCCAGCAGTGGCACGAACACGCCAAGGTCTGGGATCGCAAAGGTATGGGCGGGTGTGGATGCGTCATCGAGCTTGGCGAAGTCGCCCGACTGGGGGTTGCCCTGGGCATCGAAGTAGTCCATGTGGAATTGGCCTCCGATGATGCCCTGCGCCTGCGACCAGTACGGGTTGCGCAAGCCGGACGCGGAGTCCTCCTGGTCGATCGTGATGGTCACCACCGAGTTGGCGGGCACCTTGAGGGTCGTCGTGGGCAGGTAGCTGACCCACGTCGGATGCGGGTTATTGGGTTGAGGGAAATCGATTGCGTCTTGCACGGCTCCGACCGTCTCGAGGTGGATGCTCACTCCGTCGTAAGAGGTCGCGGAAACTCCGCTGATGGCCGATGGGTACTTCAGGACAAAGCTGACCACGAAGCCGGCCAGCAGGGCGACCAATGCCGCCACACCCAGCAGGACCACCAGAAGGCGGGCACCTACTCTTGGAGGATGGGAGACAAGCACGCGGGAACCATATAGGACAATCGTTTGCTTGTAAATGACCAAATTTTTTGCGCAGTTTCCCGCAGCCCCTCGAAACGGCCTGCGAGTAGCGCGAAAGCTCAGCTCTGCTCGAGCAGCCTCACGTCATCCTCAACCCAGCTCGTTTGTGGCACGTCTGCGAAGGCGACTCGCTCGAAACCACGCCGGTCGATGAGGTAGATGACCGAGCTGTGCGCAAGGTCTCCGGGTGCCGCCAGGACGGAGATTCCGTAGCTGTCCCACACACCCGCCAGCTGCGCTCGAGGTCCGTTGAGCCAGTGGTAAGGGCCCTTCAATCCGTGCGAGTCGGCGAACCCGGCGATGGCGGCCGGCGTATCCGCCTCGGGCCGCACGCTGACCACCACCAACGTGAGGGGCGTGCCTTTGCCAAGTTCCGATTGCACAGAGCCGAGAAGGCTTGCCTGTAGCGGGCACAGATTGAGGCACTGGGTGTCGAGGAACGTGAGGGCGACGACGCTTCCCCGAATCCCGGACAGCGAGATCACTGCGCCCTGCTGATCGTGCAGGGTGAAGTCGGGGGCGGCCACCGGCGGCGTGATGACGATGTCGCCGATGAGATGTTGAGGCGAGGATTTGACCAGCAGCTTCGGAACGACCATGCCCGCCACGATGCCGACCACGGCGGACGCGGCCACCAGCCAGACGGCGAGGTAGATCCTCCACTGGCGCTGTGTCAGTCGCAGGCTCGACACGTCGCGTCGGAGAATACGCGTGCACCGGCCGCCGTGGTGTAACTCCCCTGGGTAATTCCTTGGAATTAGATGTGTGTCAGGGAAACAGCTGGACACGGCGCGGCCCCGGCGGCCGGTGGCAAGGGGACGACGAGCACGCTAGGGAGCGCTTCGGTTAGATGCGTGACGGCGCGCACAGGAGGCGACGCCCGCATCAGCGAAGCCCGGCCGACTGGGCCTATGAATCGGCCAGCTCTTTCCCGGACATACAGCTAGATGGGAGTGCGCATCAGCCCGGCTCGACTCGACCGCGAGCTCGCTCGCCGCGGATGGAACGCCAACGAGCTCGCAAAGGCTTCGGGCTGCAGTCCGTCGACCATCTCTGGGGCGCTGCGCGGCCGGCGGGTGAACAACGAGACCCTGCGCAAGATCGCCGACGCCCTGCTCAGCGCGCCGGTCGTCCCCGGGGTCGACAGCTTGCTCGAGCCCGAGAACGGGCACTTGGTCAACGGGAACGAGAGCGCCACGTAGCCTGGTGCATCCGAGGCTCAGCGAGCGCAGTCTTCCGTCTACGCGGAGGCGGACTGGAGCTGATTCAAGATCGCGCTCTGCGCCTCGTTGATCGCATGGACCTCGACCGTTAGCTTGTGGACTGCGGTCAAGGTTTCGTGATCGGCTTCGGCACGCGCGTCGTTGGTGGCTTGAATCACGTTTTGACCCACGATGATGATCGGCAGCAGAACGAGCTGAAAGAAGGTCTGGGCGATCCAGGCGACGATGACGATGACCTGGTGCGTGGCGATGGCGGCAGGAAGCGAGATGAGGGCGATCGCGGCGAACAAGTAGGCGATCCACATCGTGCCCACGGTATTGGTGATCCTGACGGCGAGCCATGTGTTGAAGCGCGCGACGGTTCCCGTGCCGTGGACCGTCTCGTGGGAGTGATGACTGAGAACCAGGCGGTGCTGCTGATGTTGGGGGGTGTTGATGTCGGGGCTGCTCACAGTTCCTCCTTCATAGTTGCCAATGAACTTCGGATCAATCGAGCCAATTGTCATCCGGCGCGGGATGGGACTCGATGGTCAGCCGCGCACCGACCATAACGAGGTGACCGCGGCCGCCACGCTGACCGATTGGGCGCGACCGGCGCGCGCGGAGGCCGCGCGATGTGCGAAGTCCAGCACGTTGCGGCCGATTGCCTTGCGCGCCTGTGCGTCGGGGCTGATCACGACCGATCGAATGCTCGACCCGAGCGAAGCGAGCTGGCTGCCGATCCGGCCGCTCCGTCGAAGTGCGAACGTCACCGGGGCCAGGACGACCACGCGGTCGCAGCCGGCAGCGAGGTCGGCGTTCGTAATCGACCGCACGCCCCCATCCACGTAGTGGCGCCCGTTGATCGTGATCGGTGGCCAGACCAGCGGTACGGCGCAGCTCGCGGCCACCGCGTCAGGGAGTGGGACGCCGCTGTCGCGATCGAAGACCCGCGCTTCCCCGGTCTCAGCGTCAACAGCAGTGATGAGAAGACGGCGCTCCGGCCATGCGCGGCTCGGCAACCACTGCTCGATCACAGCCTTGGGTTCGGATCCGGTCCCAGTGCGGACTTTGAGTGCGGCACGGCCAAGGCGGGCTCGAGCGCGCTGCTCGTCCCGAGGCCAGAGCGAGGCGGCAACGAAGCGCAGGATGGCGGAAGTGCCGATCCTCGCTGAGGTCTCGCGGGTCGTCTCCATCAGCTGCGCGGCGTAGAGGTCCTCGAGCGCGAGGCCGCTCAGAATCTGGGCGCCGACCACGGAGCCGGCAGACGTGCCGACGACCACATCCGCCAATGTCAGATCAATGCCGGCCTCGGCGAGCCCCGCAAGCACGCCCGTCTCCCAGGCGATGCCGGTGACTCCGCCTCCGCCGAGAACCAGCGCTCTTCGCATTGTCGGCACGCGCTAGACGATAGAGCAGGGCGCGGAGCGTATTTGGCTGACGATCAGCCGGTCGGTAAGACCTGCGGCGGCTCCTGCGACAGATACTGGGGCCGGCGCACGCCTGGCACGGCGAGCGTCAACGAAACCGCGATGGCTCCCCCCAGTCCGGCCCCGATCAGCACGGCGCGAGGACCAACCAGCGCTGCGACTGGCCCGGTCAGCGCCATGGAGAGCGGGATCATCCAGTAGGAGCCCAGGAAGTCGATGCTGCTGACCCGGCCGCGGATGTGATTTGGAATGGTCAATCCCAGCAGCGTGAGCCACAGGATCTCGCCGCTCCACAGCAGTAGGTTCCACACGAATACCGCGAGCGCAGCCTGCCAGACCGTATGAGCCAGCCCCACGCCGGCGAGGGATGCGATACCGAGCGCCCAGCCAAGCACCATCGTGACAATCGTGTGCCGTGGGCGAGCCACCCGACCCATGAGCAAGCCCGCAGCCACCGTTCCCAATCCGCCGGCCGTGAAGACCAGACCCAGCGCAGCCGCCGACGCGTGGAGCTCGAACTTGACCATGTACGGCACCAGGGCCTGGTTTGGTCCCGCGTAGAGAAACTGCGCCAGCGACGAGGCGACGATCGGGCCCCACAGCCAGGGTCGACTCGCCACGTAAGCAATCCCTTGCCTGGCCTCGGCGAACACCGACGCATGCTCGGTTCCTTTGATCAATGGGCGAGCACGCATTAGAAGGAGTGCCGCAATGCCAACGACGAAGGTGGCGCTGTCAGTCCAGAAGGCGGCCGCTGTCCCGAAAGTGGCGATCAGCGCTCCTCCCAGCGCCGGCCCTACAACGCTCCAGGCTATCGGGCTGACTATGGTGCGAAGCGAATTCGCCTGGCCCAGCTCCTCGGGGCGCACGATCTCTGGCAACAAAGCCGACTCGGCGGGCCCGAAGAGCGCGCCGGCAACGCCGTTGATGGCAACCAGAATCACAATGGCGAACAGCTCGCCGCGGGGATTCAAGGAGATTGCTGCCAGCCCCGCCACGGCGACGGCGCGCCCGACGTCGGCCACCACCATCGTCCACCGCCGCTCGAATCGATCGCTAAGCACGCCGCCGGCGATTGTCACTACAAGGCGAGGTACGAAGTAGGCGATTCCGACCACCGACAAAGCCGCAGGTGAGCTGTACGACTGATAGACGCGCCAGGCCAGAGCTATCCCAAAGATGCCATCGCCAACCTGCGAGACCGCTTGACCCGAGATGAGAAGAGCGAAATCTCGATTGCGAAGAGTTCTCAGCACGGCCGACGACTACCCTCCCATACTGCTCGAAGGAATGACGGCCGAGTCCGGATCGGACGAGCAGATGCTGCACGACCTGGCCCAGCGCCTGCTGTCCCATCCCCATCCGGACGGTCCAACCTCCGTCGAGCTGTTCCTCGGCCGATTTCCCGAGTCTTTGGGCCTCGAGATCCCTATGCCTCCAGCCTCCACGCTGCTCGGCGTCGCGCTGCACTCGCGCCGGCAGCGCCCCACCCTGATGGAGGCGGTGTTCGACGCGGAGCGCGAGCCCGAAGAGGCGGTGGCGGCCTACGAGAGGGTTCTCGCCGGGCACGGCTGGAATTCGTTCGAGCAATTCGGCGGAATGGGCGGCGGGTTCGTACCCGGCGGGATGGGTATCGGGCGAGCGTTTCGGCGCGGCGATGAGGGTCCTGTGCTGATGGTTGCGGCCACAACGCGAGAGTCGAAGCGGACCGATCTTCGGCTGCGGCTGGACTGGGAGATCATCCGCCACCTGCCCGAGATGCGTATGCATGGAAGGCCGGAGGGTGGGGAGCGAATGCCGGCGCTGCATCCACCGGAGGGGATACCCCAACGCGGGGGCGGAGGAGGAGGCAGCGGCGGGTCCTGGCAATCCGAGGCAAGCCTCGAGACCGATTTGCCCGTGGCCGAGTTGCAGTCTCATTTCGCCAGACAGCTCGAGCGAGCCGGCTGGAACCGGGCTGCGGGCAGCGCCGACCACGTGGTCGCCTGGAGCTCGTGGGAGCTGCCGGCCGGTGGCGGCTGGCATGGCATCCTGCTGGTGCTCGGGGCGCGGCCGGGCGAACGCTTCCTCTATGTACGCATCGAAGCGAACGAGCCGCGCGACGGTGGAGGACACATTTCCAGCATCAGTTCCTTCAGGGGCTGATCCTCACCCGGGGTCAGCGGATCTTCGTAACCGCGCCGGAAGGCCGGCGTTCCACTATCACCGAGGTGAGAAGGCGCCACGCGCTGGTAGCTGCATTTGCCGTGGGAAATTTCGAGACCTCTCCCCTTCGGCGAGAAGGCCGTCGTGAGGTCCCGCGTTAGTTCCCTCTACTGCGGCTCTCTCAAAACTCATCACAGGCAGGTGAGATCAAGGATGGCGCGGGATCGATATCGTGTCCAGCAGAGCAATGAAGATCACGACGGCTGCCGAGCCGTTCGATTCAACCGATGCGCGACGGCTCGTTACGGCTCTCGACGAGCACCTGGCAGGTCGGTACTCGCCCGACCAGAGGTTTGGGCCGAACCTCAAGCCGGAGCATCTGGCGCCAGGGCTGGGTGCGTTCGTAGTCGCGCGGGCGGACGGACTTGCCGTCGGTTGCGGCGCGATCCGCCGGTTGGACGCAACGACCGTCGAGGTGAAGCGCATGTATGTTGAGCCAGAGCTGCGCGGGCGAGGCGTTGCAAAGGAGATCCTCCGCCATCTCGAAACCGCCGCTCGGGCGATGGGCGCCCAACGGTTGGTTCTCGAAACCGGCATTTACCAGGCTGAGGCGATCGGCCTTTACCGCCAGGCAGGCTACGGCCCGATCGAGTGCTGGGGCGAATACGTTGACGTACCCACCAGCGCCTGCTTCGGGAAAGGAATCTAGAGCCCTAGCGGTTGTGAGGCGGCGCCCAGAAGACCAACACGCGAAGGTCTCGTTCGATGCTGTGAAACCGGTGCTCGACTCCGGTCGCCACGAAGACGATGCTGCCGGGCTTGACGGGCCGATCCTCACCGGCGACCTCGATGATGGCGCGGCCGCTGATCACGTAATAGACCTCGTCCTCGAGGTGCGGTCGCTGGCGATCGGTCGACCCTTGCGGCCAGATCGCAAGGCCCACGCTCAGCTTGTCCGAGGCCAGGAAGTCGATATAGCCATGACCCTCGGAATCTCGCGGTTGGGGGTCCAGCTCGGGAATCTCGAACGCTTCCATCTAATTCACGTCCTCTCTCGGAACAATCTCTTTTGTCGCGCCAGTGCCGCCTTCATCACATCGGGCGGTGGCACTGGAGGTGAAGAAGAGAACGGCCGGTGGCGTCACCGAGCTCCTCACGCTCCAAGGGCCGTAGGGAGTTTCGACCCTGCTTGAAGGATTCGACGTCGTAGAAGTCGGTCTCGACGTGCACCCTGGTCCTGAGATCCCAGCCGCGCCGGTTCTGAAGTGCGCGCTCTCCTTCATCCCGAACTGGCACGGTTTACAGCGTACCGGCCCACATGGCTCATATACCTATAAGGCGTGCACTGCAACCCCTGATAGCGCCGTGGGCGTCGAGGCCCGCGTGCACCTACCATCTCAGTTGAGCAGCGGCAATCGAATTGGAGGACCCGGCGATGTCTCAACAACCGTCCAACGCTCCCCTTCTTGTAACCACAACGGAGCGCCCCGCCGGCTACGACGTGAAGCAGGCTCTCGGCCAGGTGTTCGGCGTGGTCGTGCGCAGCCGCGGCCTGGGCGGCAACGTCATGGCCGGTCTTCGGTCGCTCGCGGGTGGCGAGATCGTCGAGTACACGCGCCTCGTCGAGGACACACGCCGCCACGCGATTGACCGCATGGTCCAGAACGCACGTGCCATGGGCGCCAACGCAGTCGTGATGATGCGTTTCGACTCCTCGGAGATGGGTCAGACCATGACGGAGGTGGTCGCCTACGGCACCGCAGCGGTGATCGAGCGGAGCGCCACGTGAACCTCTGGGTGCTGGCGCTCGTGATTGCCTTCGCGATCGCCGGCTACTTCATCTGGGACCGCCGCTACCGCGGAGAGACCAAGGGGAACTTCCAGCCCACGAACGAGGTCTTCAAAGACCCGACCACCGGGAAGCTGACCCGCGTGTACGAGGACCGCTCGACCGGCAAGCGCCAGTACCGAGAAGAGAACCTCTAGATCGTGGGTTCGGCTGGGGGTTGTCCGGCCGAGACCCTTCCGTCTGTGTATCGCACTGTGAGGCTCAACCTGTAGGCACCGATCAAGCAGCCCATGGACCCGGCTATTCCAATCAAGGTGATCAGGAATCGAATGATCTTCAAGGGCTCGCCAAGGCTTTGGTCTCGCACCCCGAAGGTGTTGATCGAGACCCCCATGATGATGATCAGCACTGCCGCTCCGTTGAGCACCAGGGCCATCCCATGCCGGCGCTGGTCTTCTTGCGAAGCCGGCGTCCGCCGGCGAAAGCGCCGCAGGCCCATGGGCCAGGCGTCCCCGCCGGTCAGGACTGTGAACAGGCCCGCCGTCAGGTTCACAAGTCCACCCACCGCCGCCGCGAGGCCCACCGACGCAGCAATCAGCTGCAGCGTCGCATCCGAAAGCCACATGTCGGCGATTGTATGCCGAGTACGACATGGTCCTATCTGCGCTCCACAGCCTTCTTGACCTTGGCGACTCAGGTACGGACGACGAGCGTCCTCGCGATCTTGTCGTGCCACCCCTGATGGCGCGAGTCAAATGCGACCCAGATCACTCCAAGAAAACAGAACGCGAATGACACCCAGAGACCGAGCCAGCGAACGAGTGCCGTAAATATGCCGGGCGACGCTATGTCCTCTTCCTGGACCACTCTGAGCCGGAACAGTCGCATGCCGAGGGTTCGACCGCCACCTAGACGTGACCAGAAGAACACGAAGTAAACGAGCGAAACCAGTATCGAGCCGCTCGTGCTTGTGGTGACCTGCTGACCTGTGTTGCCAGAGGGACCGCCGCTGTAGGTGGCGATGACCAGGTATGGGAACGCGCCGCCACAAAAACTGAGGATGATGGCGTCAAGGAGGTAAGCGATAGTCCGGATCCCGAAACCCGCGGTTACAACGGGCTGCGGTAGCGAGGTGGTGGAATCGCTCAATCGTGCAGGGACGCTTCGATGACGTCGGCGGCTCGAACGTCGCCGGGCTCGCCGCGGTCGCGGAGCCGGCCGGCAACCCGTAACTTGGTCTCTCCGGTGCCCGCCGGGCCCGTCTTGAACTTGATATGAGTACGGACGATGCGCAGTCGTATCGTCGCCAGGCGCCGAAGGCGCGTGCCGTAGAACTCGCCCATCTTGACGGGCTCGTAGGAGGCGCCTGGCTCATATGCGGCCAGCAGCCGGCTGAGGGCGCCGGCAACATCGTTAGGATCCGTCGACGTTCGTTCGACATCGCACTCGAAAGCAACAGCGCGGAAGTGGAGTGTGGCGCGGCCGGCATCCTGCTCATCGACCCAGCTATGAGGCGACCAGGCGAGAAAGTCCGAGACGAAGAAGGTCACACGGGGGTTGGCGCGGACCGCGTCGAAAGTCGGATCATCCTGCACGCAGTGGAGCTCGATGACGTCGTCCGTTTTAACAAACGGCAGGATGCTGACCTGCGGATAACCTTCGGCAGAGCTGGCGATCAGCGTCCCATGCCGCATCTCGGCCACAAACCGTTCAGCCTTCGCCTGGTCGGGCGGATAGTTGGAGCTGGCAAACATGCGGCTAGTCTGGCATCACACCACCGCGATTGATCCCAAGGACCGGGCGAGGATCGTAAAGCCACTCGCCGCGTGGACGACGAGCGACCGTCGCGTCAAAACCAGTTGATGTGAAATAAGCGCCATGCAAAGCCGGTAGGCGCTAAGGGGAGTTGTCGCCGGCCAATGCACGAAGGAGATAGTTCGATGGGAATTTGGAAGTTCGACCCGTACCACACTCAGGTTGAGTTCTCTGCCAAGCATCTTGGGATGATGACCGTGCGAGGCCACTTTGCCGAGGTGACAGCAACAGGTGACATCGACGTGGAGCATCCCGAACGCTCAACGATCGAGGCAACCATCAACACGACGAGCATCCGCTCTAATAACGAGCAGCGGGACAAAGACCTTCGCACATCAAACTTCTTGGAAGTCGAGAAGTATCCGACCATCACCTTCAAGAGCACGAAGATCGAACCGGCCGGGGCCGATCGCTACAAGTTGACCGGCGATCTGACCATCAAGGGCACGACCAAGCCGATCACACTCAAGGTCGTCAGGTACGGGGAATTCAACGATCCCAACATGGGGCATCGGATCGGCTACGCAGGCGAGGGCGAGATCAACCGAAAGGACTTCGGCATGAGTTTCGAGATGATGCTGGACGGCAAGTTCATCGTGAGCAACGAGATCCAGATCAACATCGAGGGCGAGCTCATCGAATCCAAGGAGACCGAAACAGCCGGCGCCGCTGGAGGCTAGACGAGTCCGGCTCCCGGTTCCCTGGAGTGTCCATCGAACGAGACCATTTGCCGAAGCGGACCGCTCTCGTCTTAGGTCTCAGCTCGCGGCATTGTCGCGACCAGATGACCTCCACCGCGTAACCGCTCCGCCCGAAGCAGGCGTGAACCCAAAGCGTTTCGTCGATGACTGGCGTGACGCGCTGCTCGACGGTGGCCCAGCCAGAGGCCTGAAGCGGACCGGCCGGGGCAGGGCCCCCGGCCGGTGTGGAAGTTAAGCCGAGGTCCTGGCGGCGACCTTAGGCTTCGTCTCGACGGGCACCGCAGTCCCAGTGAGAACGACCTTGAGCGCGTGGGTCTTAGCCGCATCGGCGAACACGTCGTAGGCCTCCATCGCCTGGTCCATCGAGAAGCGATGGGTGGACAGAACGGTGGGGTTGAGCCTGCCGCCTTGAATCAGCGACAGGAGCTGCGGGATGGTGCGCGTATCCACCAACCCGGTCGTGATGGTGACGTCCTTGATCCAGAGCTTCTCCAGATGAAGGGTCGCGGGCTTTCCATGCACGCCCACGTTGGCGAGCTTCCCGCCGGCCCGAATCAGCTCCGCGGACAGCTCGAAGGTGGCAGGGACACCGACCGCCTCGATGGCCACGTCGGCGCCAAGGCCGCCTGTCAGCTGGAGGACACGCTTGACCGCATCCTCGCCTCCGTTGTTGATGATCACGTCCGCGCCGAACTCCTTCGCCTTCGCGAGCCGGCCGTCGTCGAGGTCGATCACGACGATCCGAGCCGGGGTGAACAGCTTCGCGGTCATGACCGCGGCCAGGCCGATCGGGCCCGCGCCAACGATGGCCACGGTATCGCCCGGTCGCACGCCGCCGTTCAGGACGCCCACCTCAAAGGAGGTCGGAAGGATGTCGGACAGGAAAAGGACCTGCTCATCGGTCAGTCCTGACGGAACCTTATAGAGGGAGTTGTCCGCGAACGGGATCCGGGCGTACTCCGCCTGGAGCCCATTGATCAGATGGCCGAAGATCCAGCCACCACCGCCGGTGCACTGACCGTAGCGGGCCTCCTTGCAGAATCGGCAGCTGCCACAAGACGTGATACACGAAACGAGGACGTGGTCGCCGATCTGAAAGTTGGTAACGGCCGCGCCGGTCTCGACAACCGTGCCGACCGCCTCGTGGCCGAGGATGGTGCCTATCTTCACCTCAGGCACGTCGCCCTTGAGGATATGCAGGTCGGTACCGCAAATCGTGGCCGTGTCGATCTTGACGATTGCGTCGGTCGGCAGCTGGATGGTCGGGTTGGGGACCGTGTCCCAGGAGCGCTTCCCGGGACCGTGATAAACGAGTGCTCTCATGTCGATTTCCTCTCTTGCCTGAGAAAAGACTGGGCTGGCGTTACATCGCCGATCTCCAGCCTGTTCCTGACCGCGGCTTCGTTCGAGTGCCGAAGGGCCCCAGGATCTCGGGACAGCCGAAC
The DNA here is from genome assembly GCA_036513135.1 of Candidatus Dormiibacterota bacterium. Classification (GTDB taxonomy): domain Bacteria; phylum Chloroflexota; class Dormibacteria; order Dormibacterales; family Dormibacteraceae; genus Palsa-870. The sequence goes on from DATBZP010000028.1 coordinate 65,937, forward strand.
CAGATCCGCTTCAGAAGCAGCTGGATCTATACGGAGCTGAGGTTGTGTTCAAACGACACGCCCTGACTCGTCGCGGTATCTATGTCGTCCCAGCGGTAGGTGAGCTGATCTACGACGCCGACCACGCCGTCAAGCTCTCGTGCCAACCGGGTCAGCATGTCGGCGTCGGACTTGCGGTCGACCTCGCCCGAGAGCGTGGCGATGTTCCACCTGACGTCGACACCAATAGCATCGCTTGTGGACGGCAGAACCGCGGGAATCAGCTTGCCGGCGATCTCTTCACGCAATTCCTCATCGGTACGAAGGAAGACCTGGAGCAGATCGCTCCGGCTGACGATCCCCGCGATCCGGCCGCGCTCATCGACCACCACGAGGCGCCGGACATTCCTCTCCTGCATCAGGCGCGCTGCCCGGCTCAGGCTGGTGTCGGACCCGACCGTGATGGCGGGAGAGGTCATGACTTCTGAAGCAACCGTGCCCGCAGCTTTGGCCCTCTCGTGACGGCGTTTCTGAACGTGGAGCAAGTCCCGGGAAGATTCCAGCTCGGGACGCCTCTGCTTGAGCAGCAGATCCGTCTCGGAAACGATTCCGATCGGGATGCCATGCTGATCGACGATCGGAACCGCGCTGATCCGGTTCTCCTCGATCAGGCGAACCAGCAGCTTGAATGGCGTGAGCGGAGTCGCAACGTGAACCCGACTCGTCATCACGTCCGACACGGCGCGGTGGCGGGGCAGCCTGTTCACGAGCCGCTCGCGATCAGGACGGGTCGCGTGGAGGCATGGAGCACGTCGCGTGACACGGACCCGAGGACAATGCTCAACAGTTCGCCCATGCGGCTCGATCCGGTGACGATCAGATCAACGTTCCACGTCTCCGCAACTCTTGCGATCACATCGGCAACCCGGCCCGGGTGCGTCACCACGGCTCGGGCCGAGATCCCCGCCTCTTCGATGAGCTTGATCGCCTGCGCGATGGTCGCCTGGATCTCATTCTCAGTCTCGGCATAGGCCATGCCCTGCTCGCCCACGATCAGCTGCGCGGCGTGAACCACAAGGATCAGAGATTCGGGCGCGCAGGCGGCTATGGCGGCGCGCGCCGCGGGAACGATGTCGTCCCCACCGGCCACCGCCAGGAGGACTCGCTGCGGCGGCGCTGCGGTCGCGGTCCGGCCGCGGACGATCAGCAACGGGCAGTCGACGGCGGAAATGAGTTGGTGGCTGACGCTGTGCTTGAGCATCGACTGCCAGCTGGACAGGCCACGCGAACCGACCACCACCAGGTCGGCGCCGAAATTCTTGGCCGCGATGGCGACTGCCGCGGCCACGTGATCACTGTCGGCCCGACGAATCGCACCCTCAGCGCGAACCCCGGCCCTCGCAAAGCGCTCCACAGTTGAATCGAGCAACTGCCTGGCTTCGCTTCGCACCTCGACGTCCCCTTGCCCATGGCGCTGGTGGATCTCGAGGTTCCACACGTGTACAACCCGAACCTCTGTGGACGACCCACGGCTGACGGCGATGGTAGCGTCGACCGCCGCCTCCGCCTGCTCGCTGCCATCGGTGGCGAGGACGATCTTCCTGAAGCCACTCGAGGTGTTCATACCCATAGCCTTCCACCGGACCGGCATCCTCTATAGGGCCGAAGGTCCTGAATTGCCCGGGCCAGACGGCGGCCTGCGCAGGCGGGGCCGGCTGTCGTAAATTCGCGGACGATGACCGAGCGCAGAGACCGTAAGGACGTGCTCCTTGAAGCAGGTCTCGCCCTCGCCTCCGAGCTTTCCCTTCCGATCGTGCTGCAGCGTATCGTCGACCTGGCTGCGGAGGTCACCGACGCACGCTACGGAGCGCTCGGAGTGATCGGCGACGAAGGTGTCGTCGAGTTCATCACGACCGGCATTTCCGCCAAGCAGCGCCGGGAGATTGGGACTCCGCCGAAAGGTCTTGGCGTCCTGGGCCTGCTCCTCGCGGAGCCCCGACCCATCCGGATCAGCAACATTGCGGACCATCCGCAATCGGTCGGATTTCCACCGAATCACCCGCCGATGCATTCCTTTCTTGGGGCGCCGGTACAGGCGATGGGCAGGGTGTTCGGAAACATCTACCTCGCGGACAAGCGCGGCGTGCGGGAGTTCAGCCTGGAAGATCAGGAATCGCTCGTCGTGCTGGCCACCCAGGCCGGCGTGGCCATCGCCAACGCATCCCTATACGAAGAGACGCGGCTGCGAGAGCGCTGGCTCAACGCGCTTCATGACATCACGAACGACATCCTCAGCGGCGCCGATGCGCAATCGATACTGGTGGACATCGCCGAGCATGCGCGCGTGCTTGCCAAGGCTGACGCCGCCACGATCGCGATCGCAGGATCGACCCCCGACCAGCTGATGGTTACGGCCGCCGTCGGAGCCCGTGCGAGTGAGTTGCGGGGCCAGGCGGTGCCGGCGGTGGGCTCGATTGCCGGGGAAGTCATGCGCACAGGGCAGCCGCTCGTCGTGGACGATGTGAGCTCCGACCCCCGTGCCCATCAGCCGATCGTCCAACTTGGACGCCAAGGACCTGTCCTGTTCGTTCCCCTGCGGGTCAGGGGCCGCGCCACTGGAACGCTCATGGTCGCAAACCTGAAAGGTGGGCGCCGCTTCGACAAACAGACGCTGTTGCTGGTCGAAACGTTCGCGGACCAGGCGTCCGTTGCGATCGAGTACGGCCGCGCGCAGGCGGAGCTGCGGCGCCTCGGGCTGATGGATGAGCGGGAACGGATCGCCAAAGAACTGCACGACGGCATCATTCAGTCCCTCTTTGCCGTCGGGATGGGCCTGCAAAGTACGGCTCTGCTTGCCGGCACGCCTGAGACCGCAAGCCGCGTCGAAAGCGCTGTCGGTGAGCTGGATCGCGTCATTCGCGACCTTCGTAACTACATCTTCGGGCTGCGGCCGGGCATCCTCGCCGATCGTCAGCTCGACGAAGCGCTCCGTGAGTTGGGGGACGGGATCCAAAAACGCTCCCACACCCGCGTCGTCGTCGAGGTGGACGCCGAGCTGGCAGCGAGAGTTTCATCTCGGTCGCACGAGATCGTGCAATTGACACGCGAAGCCCTTTCCAACGTCGCCCGTCACGCGCAGGCGCGGCATACCACGGTCCGCTTGATGCGAAGTGGATCCCACGCAGAGCTCACGATCGAGGACGACGGTATCGGCTTCGACGTCCGAAGCGATTCCGCCGGCAACGGGCTACGGAACATGCGGGACCGAGCGGCCGCGTTTGGCGGAACCCTGCGCCTGACGAGTAAGCCCGGAAGAGGCACCAAGTTGCGCCTGACCTTCCCCGTCTGACGGTGGGTACGGTTTTGGTGGGAGTGCGACGATAGAGCTTATGGCCAAGGATCGTCTCCGTGTGCTTTTGGTCGATGACCACGAGGTCGTGCGCGACGGCGTGAAATCACTGATCAACGCCCACGACGACCTCGCTGTGGTGGCAGAGGCTGGAACGGTGCGAGAGGCGATCGAGCAAGCGCTGGCGACCAAGCCCGACGTGGTCGTGATGGACGTCCGCCTCGCCGACGGGAGCGGAATCGAAGCCACGCGCGAAATCCGAGCCCGGTTGGCAAAGACCCAGGTGCTGATGCTGACGTCGTTCGCCGACGATGAGGCGCTCTTCGCGTCGATCATGGCGGGCGCGGCCGGCTACGTGCTCAAGCAGATCCGGGGCGGCGAGCTCATCCGCGCTATCCGCGAGGTGGGCGCCGGCAAGAGCCTCCTCGACCCCGAGGTGACCCGGTCCGTCCTGGATCGGCTGCGCAAGGGCAAGACCATGCGCGACGAGAAGCTTGCACGCCTGTCGGCGCAGGAGGAGCGCATCCTGACGCTGATCGCCAAGGGCCAGACCAACGGCCAGATCGGCAAGGAGCTGAAGCTGGCCGAAAAGACGGTCAAGAACTACGTTTCCACGATCCTCTCCAAGCTGGAGGTGGCGCGCAGGGCCGAGGCTGCCGCCTACCTGGCCCGGCATACGACTACGCCGGGCTCGTAGCCGGAACGAAGAGAGCGAGAGGCCCGGGTCGGTTCAAGCCAATTTCTATCCTTACAGGTGTCGCCTTGCGGCCCTGGGCTTCTCGCCTCGACTCCAGGCTAATACGGGCGACTAGATCGGCTTAGGGCCAAAAGACCCTCCGAAGTAGGGTCCCCGAAGCGCGTCAGCGGAGGGCGCTTTCGAGGCGCTTTGCGATCGACTCCGCGAGCTCCTTCACCGTCGACTCGGCCACGCCACCCATTAGCGTCTCTTCGAGCTGCTCACCCAAGCGGCCGAGCGGCGGTTTGTACATGCCGCTCACGGTGAGCCGGGTCGTGTTCGTGTCCACCGGCGCCAACTCGATCTTGCCGGTCATGGTCGGGAACAGCTTCTCTGGGAACGTGGCCTTCCAGTTCAGAGGGATGACGGTCCACGTCGAGGTCTTGACCGGTTCGCCCAGCTCCACCGTCACTCGTTTGTGGACGGGGACCCCTGCGATGTGCGTCCCAACGGTGCCGACATTCTTCGAGCTGAGTCGCGGAAACCACTTCTTCGGCCCGCTCATCAGAACGTCCGTGCACGCGGCGACCGGATGATCGATGTGGACGGAATGCCGGACGAACATGGCGCCAGGTTAGCCTGATGCCGGATCTTTCTGGCGGGGTTTCATGCGTTCGATCAGCCACCGGATCGGATCGAAGTACACGTCGTCCATGCGCTCCTTGAGCGGGATGATCGCGTTGTCGGTGATGTGGATGTGCTCTGGGCACACCTCCTGGCAGCACTTCGTGATGTTGCAGTAGCCGACCCCAGCCTGTCCCTTCAGCAGCGGCCGCCGGTCGAGCACATCTTTAGGATGCATCTCCAGGCTCGCGATCCGGACCATGAAGCGCGGGCCGTAGTAAACGCTCTTCAGATCGTGGTTGCGCAGCACATGACAGACGTCCTGGCACAGGAAGCATTCAATGCATTTGCGAAATTCCATCACTCTTTCAACGTCCTTCTGCTGCATACGCCAGGGCTCGCTGGTTGCACGATCCCTCTCGGACGGAGTGAAGGGTGGGATCTGTTTGTTGACCTCGTAGTTCCAGCTCACGTCTGTGACAAGGTCCTTGATCAGCGGGAACGCTTTCATCGGCTGGACTGTGATCTGGTCGCCGTAATCGGCGATCGGCGTCTTGCACATGAGGCGCGGGAAGCCCTGGATCTCGGCCGAGCATGAGCCGCACTTGGCCGCCTTGCAGTTCCAGCGCACGGCAAGGTCCGAGGCCATGTTCGCCTGCACCCAAAGCACCGCGTCGAGGACGACCATCCCCTCGCGGACCGGCACGCGATAGGACACCAGCTCGCCGCCTTTCGCGTCCCCCCGCCAGATCTTCAGTTCGAGGCTGGTCAGCTCCATCTACTCCGTCTCCTCGGGTGTGTAAGTCGCGTAGGACTTGCTCAAGGCATCCACGAGGTGTTGCGGCATCGGAGGGATGGACTTGGCGGTAACTTGCATTCCGTCCGCCGTCTTATCCACGACGAAGTTGACGCGACCCAGCTGGTCGTCCGTCTTCGGAAAGTCGGATCGGGCGTGCGCGCCACGGCTTTCCTTCCTCGCCACCGCCGAACGCAGTAGGGCCTCAGCGTTGACCAGCATCGACCGAAGGTCATACGCGGTGTGCCAGCCGGGATTGAACGCCGTGGTCGCCGAGCCCCCGGCGCCACATGTCTGGGCCCTGTCCTGGAGGTCCTTGATTGCCTCGAGACCAGCCTCGAGCGTGGGCTCGTCGCGGACGATCGGAGCGTGCTTGGACATGAGGTCCTGGAGCTCACCCTGCAGCTTGAACGGGTTTTCGCCTCCCGGCCTTCCGAGCGGCGCCATCAGCGTGGCGACCGCCTCATCCACCTGAACAGGGTCGACCTTCGCCTTCTCCACCTTGACGTTGCGCAAGGCGTCGGCGGCCGCCGCGTCACCCGCCCGCTTGCCGAAGACGAGCAGGTCGCTCAGCGAGTTGCCACCCAAACGATTGGCCCCGTGCAGGCCTGCCGCGAGCTCGCCCGCGGCATAGAGGCCGGCGACGTTGGTCGCGCCGGTCTCGGGTTCAACCCGCACCCCGGCCATCATGTAGTGAAGGGTCGGCGCCACCTCCATCGGCTCCTTGGTGATGTCGACCTTGGCGAGCTTCAGGAACTGCTCGTACATCGACGGCAGCTTGCTTTTGATGAACTCGGGTTTGCGGTGCGTGATGTCGAGGAACACGCCGCCATGTGGTGAGCCGCGGCCCGCGAGGACCTCGGAGTTGATCGCGCGGGCCACCACGTCGCGCGATGACAGCTCCATGCGCTCGTGGTCGTATCGCTCCATGAATCGCTCACCGTCCTTGTTACGCAGCACTCCGCCCTCCCCGCGGACAGCCTCCGTGATCAGAAGCCCTCGCACGCCGGCCGGCCACACCATGCCGGTGGGATGGAACTGGACCATCTCCATGTCTCGCAGCTGCGCGCCGGCGTCATAGGCGAGGGCGGTGCCATCACCCGTGCTCTCCCACGAGTTGGAGGTGACCCGGTACATCTTGCCGGCGCCGCCGCTGGCCAGCAGCAGGGCCCCGCAGCGATACATGAGCAGCGACCCGTCCGCGCGCCGGTACGCGAGCGCGCCGACGACGCGGCCGTCCGCCATCAGCAGCTTGAACACGGTGGTTTCCATGTGCACGTCGACGCGGTTGGTGTGCACAGCCCGGTCCTGGAGGGTCCGGATGAGCTCGAGCCCGGTGCGGTCACCAATGTGGGCGAGGCGCGGATACGTGTGGGCTCCAAATGGCCGCTGGTGGATGCGGCCCTGCCACGTGCGATCGAAAACGGCGCCCCAGCGCTCGAGCTCCAGCACTCGGTCTGGGGATTCCTTTGCGTGAAGTTCGGCCATTCGCCAGTCGTTGATGAGCTTGCCGCCTTTCATGGTGTCCGCGAAGTGCACCTCCCATGAGTCCTGGTAGGCGACGTTGTGCATGGCCGCGGCGACGCCGCCCTCGGCCATGACGGTGTGGGCCTTGCCAAGGAGCGACTTGCAGACGACGAGTACGCGAGCGCCGGCTTCCGCCGCAGCTATGGCGCCGCGCAAGCCGGCGCCCCCCGCCCCGAGAACCAGCACATCGGTCTCGACGGTCTCGTAAGCGGCGGAGCTCACAGGACCCACCGCGGGTCGTGCAGGACGCCCGCCAGCAGGAGCCGGATGTAGATGTCGGTCGCCGCCACCGAAAGCAGGCTCGCCCATGCCCACCTGTCGTGCTTGATGTTGAGGACGGTGACGCCCTTCCAGAGCTGGTGCCGGGCGCGCGCCGCAAGCGAACAGGAGAAGCAGTCGAGCTCTCCACCTGACAGATGGCGGAAGGCGTGGCAGCCGAACGTATAACCGGAAAGGAGCAGGACGTTGGCGAGCATGAGCACGCTGCCGAGACCTACGCCGAAACGTCCGCCGAAATTGAAGGCCAGGATCGCGTCGAACCAGAGAAATCCCACCTGGACCACCGTCGCGTAAAAGGCAAATCGGTGGAGGTTGTTGAACACCCATGGAAAGGCCGTCTCGCCTTTGTAGCGGCGATTGGGTTCAGGCACCGCGCAGGACCGTGGGTGCCAGAAGAACGAGCGGAAGTACGCCTTGCGGTAGTAATAGCAGGTGAGGCGAAATGCGAGCGGCGCCCATGCAACCCAGACGCCGGGCGGGATCGGCCCGACCCTGATCAGCGGCGAGTAGAAGGGACTGAGGTAAGGCGCGTAATAACCCTCGTGCTGAAAGAACACCACCCAGATGGAGAACGCCCCGAAAAGGCTGAGCGCGACAACCACGAACGCGGGATAGAGCCAATTGGGCAAGGCGCTGTAAGGGTTTTTGACGACTGTGCGGCCTGGGGCCGCGGGTCGGGAAAGCGCCATGTCCGGTTCTAATCTAACTAGAAGTTGATGACCAGCGCGGGGACGACCGGGCAAAAAAGGTCCGGCGGGCCGAGCCCGCCGGAGTATTGCCGTCCAGATGCGCTGTCACGCAACGACTTTCTGCGCGACCTTGACTTTGTCTGACTCGGGCCTGCGGACTGCAACGAAGAGCTCGAAGACCAGAGCGCCGAGAGCGCCCAGGGCCCCGATCATGAGCCCGATCCCAGCGAAGGTGGTGTAGGCGCCGAGCGTCCACCAGCCCCACGAGTTGAGAAGCGTGGCGCGCAGCATCTCGCCAGTGAAGAGCGTGGTCTTCTGGCCGTTGAGTGTCGCGACGTTGGCCTGAAGTGTTGCGTAGTTCGGGTCCGTCTTCGACGCGGCAGCTAGCGCGGCGTTCGCGGCCGTGATCTTGGTGCCAATCGAGGCGTAAGTCGAGCCGCCTGCGACGGTCTGCAAGTGCTTGCCGAGGAAGTCGTTGGCGTAGATCTTGGCCTGGTTGCCGTCGGTGACCTGGTTGCCGGCCTGGTCCCGAATCTCCTGCGGGAACTCCGCCGGGTCCAGCGCGCCGCCGGCCTTGATCTGGTCGACCCCTGGGAAGAAGACCTGCTGAGCGGTCAGCTCGTCCTTGACCATTGTGGTCACGAAGCTACCCTCGTAGAAGAGGAAGCCTGAGGCGGCCGCAAGTATGACCACCAGCATCGCCTGGATTGAGATGATTCGCCACCGAATTGCACTGTTCACGTTGTTTGCCTCCTGAAATTTGCCCTCTTTCGAGGGGTTGATTGAGCTTTTGGACGGCTCCTTGTTCTAGTCAACAGGGGATGGCGGCTCGCGACTCGTGCCATTCGGCCCTGCCGTGAGGCTCCAGGTCCCGTCGAAACAGGGACTTCCCGCCATGACGGGCCCGTTTCCGCCGCGAAGTCAGCGTTCGGCCGATGTCTCCGTGGCCGGCACGGCCAGTGCCACGTCCATGGCGGGCTGGAGGCGATACAGCACGTGCCGGCTGAGGCAATGCCCTACAGGAAAGCGCGGGTGGTCGAAGTCGTCTGCTGGATCGTGCGTCATTCCCAAGCGCTCCATCACTCGCGTCGACCTCAGGTTGGCCTGGACGGTGAATGAGACGATCTCGCTCAGGCCGACCCGAGTAAAACCATCAGCGACGGCCGCGCGTGCAGCCTCGGTCGCGAACCCCCTGCCCCAGTAATCGCGCGCGAGTCGCCAACCGACTTCCACTGCGGGCGTGAACGGCGCCTCAAATTGCTGCAAGACGAGACCGACGTAGCCGATGAACTCGGCGACTCCGGGCAATTCAACCGCCCACAGGCCGTAACCGAGAGTGTCGAACGACACTTCGATGCGATCCGCAAAGCCGTCGGATTCTTCGCGGCTGAGCGGGCCGGGGAGATGTTCCATCACCTCTGGGTCGGCATTGAGACAGGCGAATGGCTCCCTGTCTCCTGGTCGCCAGCGACGAAGGATCAAGCGCTCGGTGCGCAGGTGCAGGTCATCGGTCATCGCCGACCTCCTTGCAGAATCCTCAAACAGCCGCAGGCGGCGACCCAAATCGTTCAGGAATACAACAATTTGGTGGAGCCGAGGGGATTCGAACCCCTGACCTTCTGACTGCCAGTCAGACGCGCTCCCAACTGCGCCACGGCCCCACGAAACGCCCGGACGAATGTTGATGATACCGCCCGCCTTGCGCCCTCCTCTACGATCTCCTTTGCCGATGCAGACACTGGATGTCGATCGCAGCGAGCTGAAGGGCGGGGGCTATCTTGCGACGCCCGACGGCTCGGGTCCGCATCCCGGCGTGGTCGTGATCCACGAGGCCTACGGGCTGAACGCCAACATCAAGGACATCACACACCGGTTCGCCGAGGCCGGTTACGTCGCGCTGGCGGTCGATCTCTTCACCGACCGCAACCGCGCCGTCTGCATGGCTCGCTATATGACCGGAATGCTTCTCGGCTCCGTCAACCGCTACGGCGTCAACGACCTCAAGACGGCTCTGACCTACCTCGCAAACAATCGCGCCGTCGACCCCGCGCGCATGGGGGCCATCGGATTCTGCCTCGGCGGCGGATTCGCCATCGCCTGGGCCTGCACCGACTCACGGCTCAAGGCAATCGCTCCCTTCTACGGCGCCAATCCGAGACCGCTGGAGGTGGTCAGCCGCCTATGCCCCGTGGTCGGCTCCTATCCCGAGAAGGACACCACTACGAACGCTGGACGATCCCTCGACCAGGCGCTCGACAAGCACCACATCGCGCACGACATCAAGATCTATCCCGGCGCCCGGCACTCCTTCTTCAACGATCGCGGCAAGGCGTATGACAAGTCCGCCGCCGAGGACTCCTGGGCTCGAGTCATCAAGTTCTTCAGCGAGCAGATCGGCGGCACGAAGGCCGCCGTCTAAACCGCTTTAGCGCGACCGCCTACCCGCCCACCTGTTGTTGCCGCCGCGACTGCGGTTGACGCGCGGAGCAACGCTCGCCGGATGTGACTGCATCGGCCGGCCTTCTCGGTAGTGCCAGCTGCCGTCGTCGAGCAGCTTGTTGGTGTCGAGCTCGCGAATGTCAGGTGCACCCTGGCGGCTGAGCTTCACCCATGCGGGCTCATCCTCGGGTGTGACGAACGTCAGCGCGCGCCCAAGCTCCCCCATCCTCGCCGTTCGGCCGACCCGATGGGTCAGCCAGTGCGCCGAATCAGGCAGCTCGAAATTCACGACCAATCCGACATTGACGACGTCGATGCCTCGCGCCGCCACGTTGGTCGCGACAAGGATCTGGCTTCGGCCCTCGCGAAACGAGTTCATCGCGCGATCGCGCACCAACTGGGACAGGTCCCCCTGCAGCTCGACCGTGTTGTGACCCAGCTGGCGAAGGTTGTGGTTGAGCTTCTTCACACCGTGCTTGGTACGCCCGAAGACAATCGCGCTCCCCGAGTGCCGGCGGAGCAGGCGGCTCAGCGTCTGCAGCTTGTTGTCCCGATCCACCCGGAGCATTCCATGCTCGAGCCGATCTGCATGGTCGGACTCGAGGCGGACCTGCACCGGGTTATTCGTGTGCTTCTCCACCATTCTGGTCACCCAGCTCGGCATCGTTGCCGAGGCAAGCACCGTCTGCGGCTCGTACGTGAGCCCCAGGATCTTCTCGACCGACGGCGCAAAGCCTGCGTCGAGCATCTCGTCTGCCTCGTCGAGCACCAGGTACTCGATGCGGGACAGTGAGAGCTTTCCCTGGCCCAGCATGTCGATGATGCGGCCCGGAGTGCCAACGACCACGTCAACGCCATGCTTCAAAGCGAGCCGCTGTGTTGCATAGCCGACACCGCCGTACAGGACGGTGGTGCGGAGGTCAGTCGCAAGGCCGCGCAGCACTTTCTCGACCTGGAGCGCCAGTTCCCGGGTCGGCGTGACGATCAGCGCTCGAGGCCCGGCCCCGCCGCGCGGCAACCGCTCGACCAACGGGATGAGATAGGCAAGAGTCTTTCCGGATCCGGTCTGCGCTTCCATGACGAGGTCGTGGCCCGCGAGCAGCGCCGGGATGGCTTCGACCTGGACCTCGACCGGTTCCGTGATGCCCTGTTTCGACAGGACGGCGAGTAGGCGCGGGCTTACACCCGCTTCGGCAAACGAGCCGAGTATGCGCGGGCTTACGCCCGCTTCAGCGATAGCGTGCAACGTATTCTCCTGATCCTCTCCAAGTTCGTATTGGGTTCGCGACGATCAGGACACCGTTACCGTGACGGCGAGAGAGGACCCGAGCGGAGCGGGCCGGCAGAGCCGGCCGAGGCCATCAGTCTACGGGTTCGGCACGTTCGGCGTCGTTTCGCTCACGATGAACCCGCTCAGATGAACGTCCTGGTCACCGGTGGAACGGGCGCGCTCGGGCGCCACGTGGTCACGCTGTTGCTGAGCTCTGGGCACCGGGCTCGCATCTTGAGCCGCAATCCCCAGGGCCGCGTGGATGCGGTCCAGGGCGACCTCGCCACGGGCTCCGGGCTCCTCAAAGCTGTGATCGGAATGGACGCCATCATCCACGCCGCGTCCGCCGCCACCCAGCCTACGAAGCTGCGAACCACAGACGTGCTCGGAACGCGCCGGCTGCTCGCGATGGCGCGCGAAGAGGGCATCCGGCACGTGGTTTACATCTCGATCGTGGGCATGGAGGGCATCGCGTATCCCTACTACAAGGCCAAGCTCGCCACGGAGGCTGTGGTGCAGGAGAACATCGTGCCCTGGTCGATCCTGCGAGCCACACAGTTTCACACGCTGATGGAAACCTTCCTCGGCGGGTTCTCGGCTCTGCCTTTGGTCGCCACCGTTCCGTTCAAGTGGCAGTTCCAGCCGGTCGACCCGCGCGAGGTGGCGGCCCGGCTCGTCGAGATGGTCGTTCGTGAGCCGGCCGGGATGCTGCCCGATTTCGGCGGCCCCGAGGCGAGAACCTTCAAGACCATCGCCGAGTCATGGCTGAAGGCGCGCAAGCTGAACAAGCGCTTGATCAACCTGCCGCTCCCCTTCAAGTTCAGCCGCCAGTTCGCCGAAGGCCGCCTGCTCTGCCCTGAGCACGCGGACGGCAAGATCACGTTCGAGCAATACCTCGAGGAGAAGTACCCCTCATGAACCGCCTGGTCGGGCGCTTCGGCAGGACCGGCGCTGCCGCGGTGACGAGCCTCATCTGGGCGTTGCCGATGGCTGCGTGGGCCGGCTCCGCCGACCTCTCGCCAATCGACCAGACGGCCTACCCGTGGGTGGCGCTGGCGATCGGCCTCGTGATGCTGATCGTCTGGCTGGTCCTGCTCACCCGCCTCGGCCGGATCCCGGTCCCACCTGGGCAGCGCCGCCTCGACCTGACGCAGATGTCTCGATCCGAGAAGCGCTGGACGCTGGGGCTGATCGCATTCGGCGCGGGCCTGATCGCGTGGCTCAATGCAGCGGCGACGGTCGATTGGACGCCGCTCGGGGCAGCGATCGGCTCGGGCGAAGTCGGACCGATCCTGTTCGCCGCGGGGCTGGCCGCCTTCCTCATCGCGATGCTCGCAGGCATCGTGGTCAGCTGGCGCAGGTCGCAAGGGGCCTTTTTTGTGCGGAAAGGCTCGGCTCCCTAAGCACCACCAGGCGGCTGATCTGCGTGCCACCTCGTAATGCCTGGCCCAGGGCCCGCGTTCTCCTGGAATAGTTGCTTGCGCAAGCAAGTAGTAAGGGGTAACGAATCACTCTTTCCAGGAGGAAAACATGGTCAAGTACGAGATCGATCAGGGACACACGCATATCGGGTTTACCGCCAAGCACCTGGGAGTGTCCACGGTGCGAGGACGGTTCAACAAGTTCGAGGGCCAGTTTGAGGGACCCGACGACGACTACACCAAGGCCCGCGGCGAGGTCAAGGTCGAGGTCGCAAGCCTCGAGTCGAGGAGCGACCAGCGGGACACCCACCTTCGCTCTGGCGATTTCTTCGACGTCGAGAAGTACCCGTACATCACGTTCAAGCTCACCGGCGTCGAGGCGGTCGATGCCGAGAACTTCCGGGTGACGGGGAACCTCACCGTCAAGGACGTCACCAAGCCAATCGTGCTCGACGCAGCCATTGAAGGCCGCCTGCCCGACCCGTTCGGCGGCAAGGAGCGCGTTGGCATCAGCGCCCGCGGCCAGCTCAACCGCATGGACTGGGGCCTCAACTGGGACGGACTCGCCGGCGCAGTGCCGTTTGCGAGCCACACGATCAAGCTCGAGGTCGACGCCGAGATCGTGGTCAAAGTAGGAGAGCTCGCGCAGGCATCCTGAAGGTTGCTCCGAGGGGGGACGGGCTGCTGTCCCCCCTCGTCCTTCTATATGTGCGACTCAAGTGAATAGGATTACCCCGATGGCCAAGCTCACCAGCTCCAAAGCGATCCAGCTGTGGGAAGGAATCAATCGTGCACACGGCTCGATGTCGGCCGCGATCGAGAAGGACATGCTGCCCCAGACCGGCATTGCGCTTGGCTGGTACGAGGTCCTGGCGCACCTGAGCCGCGCACCAGGCGCGATGCTCCGTTTCCAGGATCTCGCCCGAATTGAGGGCCTGACCGACAGCGGCGCTTCCCGCCGTCTGAACCAGATGATCAACGCCGGCCTGATTGATCGCCATTCGTGTCCGACCGACCGCCGTGGCGTATACGCCCACCTGACCGACAAGGGAAGAGCGACATACGAAAAGGCACACACCGTGTTCCTTCGCAGCCTCGAACGCAACCTGGGCAGCCACCTGCAACCCGGCGAGGCCGATCTCGTCCACGCCGCGCTGTCGCGCCTGAGCTAGGCCGCTTCAGCCCTCTTGGCGAGGTTGGCCAGAAGGATCCCGAACTCCTTCGAAACCTGCGGCCCCAGCATGCCTCGCAGAATCGGCCCGAGCGGACCCTTGACCTCGACGTACTGGGCGATCTTCGCTTCGCCCCCTAACGAGTCAATTCGGCAGTTGAAGCGGAAGGTCGTGCCCGGAACCACGCTCGTCTCCAATGCAAAGCTGTGGCCGCGCACAACGTCGACGAGGCGCATCTTGTGGTGCTGGCCGGCCCGCGTGTTCATGACCCCGGCGGTGCCGGACTCAAAGCCACCCTGCCAATCCATCGTCGACACGTTGGGGTTCCAGTCGCCCCACGTGGACATGTCGGACCAGATCGTCCAGACGCGATCCGGCGAAGCAGTCGTTGCGACCGACGTCCCGTACTCAGCCACCATTCATCCCCTTACAGATCACGCGGTGTAGATGCTAGCTCTCAGCCAGCGATAGCGGTCGTGCCACCACCGGCTGCGCGTTGTCCTTCGACCAGTTGAACAGCACGATCACCCCCATCAACAGCGCGGTGCCGACGATCTGCAACGCGTATAGAGGCTGGTTGAAGCCCCACGGCGGCGGCGCCGACGCGATGAGAGTCGCGGCCACCGGATACGCCATCTCGGCAATGGTTGCAAGCGAGGCCGGCGTCTTCGACAGGGCGCGGTAGTACAGGAGCAGGGCCAGCAGTCCAGGAACGATGGCGATGGCCAGCAGGTTGGGCACGAAGTCGCTCAGGCGGTAGTGAGTGAAGCCGCCGAAGCCGTTCTGCGCCAGCACCACGACCACGAGCACAGGGAACGCCAGCGTGAAGCGCAGCGCCGTCATGCTCCAGAATGAGATCGACCCGAGCGCAAAGCGCCCGAGCACCGTGCCGCTGCCCCAGAGCGCTGCCGCGCCCAGCGCGAAGAGCCCCACCTCGAGGCGGCCGTTCTGCAGCGCCGTGAAAGGCGACAGCGGGTCGCTCGCGAACAGGACCATATAGACCGCTGCGATCGCCACGGTGGCCGCCGGCCAGAACCACGGCCGCCGGCGCTCGCCGAGCACGATCCAGGCCAGCACGATCGCGATGAGCGGCTGTGTCTGCTGGAGCACGAACGTCTCCGCGAACAATTGATGCTGGGCAGCGATCGAGAACGACGCTGTGAACAGGATGGTCGCCAGCGCCTGCGCGCCGGCGGCGATGATCACGACCGCGGTCCATCCGCGCGCCCCCAGGGCTCGCAGCTCGTGGCGATTGCGGAACAGCACGGGAAGCAGGAAGAGCATGACCAGCGCGTCTTCGGCGACGACGATCTGGGTTGGGCTCAGGTGCTGAACCAGCTGGTTGCGGAAGTACGCGTCGGTCGCCCACAAAGTGGCCGCCACCGCCACCAGGATGACGGAGTATCGGTCGACGCCCGCGCGGCTCGGTGTGGTGTTCACTCGTCCCACTGAATCCACTTCAACGGCGCTTTTCATCGATGTCTTCCGCTACGCGAGAACTTCGTCTTCGGCCACCATCGCTTCGAGGGCGACCTCCGAGTGCTGCAGCACGTAGATCTCCTCTTGACGCTCGTGGCCCTCGAGCCGCCGCTTGCCGACGCTGACGAGCTGGATGTCGTCCCGGAGGATATCCGCCACGATTGAATAGGTGGTCTCCGAGACGAGCACCTGGTTGCCCACGGCGCGCCGGCGCAGCTTGGCGCAGCGATTGACTGCGGGCGATCGATAGTCGCGGTCCTGAGCGTCAGCCTCACCGGTAAGCACGGCCATGCGGACGCTGATCTGGATCCCGTCCCTCCAGGCCTCGGACACGACCGCCTGCTGCGCATCCAGGGCGGCCGCCACCGCGTCGGTCGCCCGCAGGAACACAGCGAAGAAGCTGTCGCCTTCGCCCCGCTCCTTGATCACGATTCCGCCGTTCGACTCGATTGCTGCGCTGAGCAGCTGATCATGCCGCCGCATCGCCGCGTACATCTGCGCCCTGCTGTGGATCCACAGCACGGTGGATTCGACGACATCGGTCATGAGAAAGGTGACGATCCCATCCGGCAGCGAGTTCGCCGTCTCGACAGCGATCGAGGCTGGAGAACGCGCGCCGCGAGCCGCTTCCAAACCGGTCTTCGGCCCGATCGTCGCCAGCACCGCGACGTATTCGTCGATCGTGTTGGTGCGCCGGAAGAAGTGCACGTTGTAGGACGGAAGAAAGCTCCAGGTCGCAAAGTCCGGTTCAGTCTCGGCGTCGCGACACACCTCCGGCGACTCTTCGAGCAACCGGCCTAGCTTGATGGTCGATAGCTCGTCCAGGCTCAGCTCGCGCGCCACCTCAGCGCTGGTCAGCCGGCGGTTCTCCTGGTCTGCCGCGACGGCCAGCCGCACCGCCAAGACGAAATTCTCGGGGTCGCCATGGGCGTCGCGGCATCGATGCAGCTGCTCGACCGTCAGCGTCACTTTCTCATCTGCACCGGCGCCGCCGTGAGAGCCGTTGCTGCCATTGGCCTGCGTGGCCGGTCCGAACATGGCGCCCACGCGCTCAAAGCTGTCCTCGATGGCGAACTCTCGCGTCGCTCGTTGATAGACATCGCCGAGAGCCGGCCACTTACCGGTGGCGACGAAGTGATTGGCCACCACCTGCTCGAACAGCCACGCAGATCCGCCAAGCGCCAGATCCAGGCTCAGCGCCACCTGCAAGAAGTCGACGGTCGTTCGGTAGAGCTCCTGCACGAACGTGAGAGCGCCGGTGCCCACGACCCTGATCTCTCTGTCCAGCCCGAGCGAGGGGTTGTGTTTGGAGGTTCCGTCGGTGTAAGTGAAGGCTTCGACCGCGACGAGCTCGCCGTGGTTGCGCAGCTTGATCCGTGTCTGCGACACGCGAGGCCCAGGTCCCACGACGTTGGGGCTGTCCGCCACGTGGACGTGACCGCCCTGGCCCCAGGCCTTCTGGATCGGTCCGCGCAGATCGGACACCAGCGCGTAGCAGCGCTGGATGAATGCGAGTGCTTCCTTACCCGTGTCAGTGTCGTAGCGATCCTGCCGCACGGCGCGCAGGTCCTCCTCCCAGGCGGCGGTGATCGCTCCCCTTATGCCGACGATGCCTGGCTGCACCGCTCAATTCCTTTTCGGCGTGGCCGAGTCAATAAGCCCCCCGGTACCCGGCTCCAAAGAGTAGCCGCCGGGTGCCCCGGCGGGACCCTTTTCGTGGCGCAAAGTACGACTCACTGGACGAGTCGCCGTCCCGGGTGCCTCAAAATTCCCGCAGTGGCGCTTGATCCCGCGGTTGTATCCCCTCCGAAGAAAGGAACGCATGCTCCCGGGCATCCGGTCGCAGCGGGCCGTGCGTCGAAGCGTCCCCGGCGGGTGCCGAGCGCTCTCAACGCACTCGCGGCCGCGATCTCATCGGCTGCGGTGCTTTACGCCGCTTTCTTCGGCGCGGGACCCCTTCCCGCGCTGGGCACCGCCTTCAACCCGGCCACCGGCGCCTGGACCATGGCCGCCGACGCAGTGATCAGCAGCGAGACGCTTCACCTGGCGGGGCTCCAGCAGCCGGTCAGGGTGACCCTGGAGCAGGACGGCACCAGCCACATCGTGGCGCAGACCGACCACGACCTCTTCCTCGCCACGGGCTATGTGCATGCCCGCTTCCGGCTGTTCCAGATGGATCTTCTGCGCAGGCAGGGCGAAGGACGACTGTCCGAGGTCGTCGGCAAAGCGGCGCTCGACAGCGACCGGTTTCAGCTGCAGCTCGGGCTGGTGCGCACGGCGCAGTTCGAGTGGAGCGCGCTGGCGCCGGACAACCGTTCGCGCCTTGCTCTCGTCGCCTACGCGCAGGGGGTCAACGATCGCATCGCGCAGGTCGAGGCCGACCATCAGCTGCCGGCGATGTTTACGCTGCTCGGATACCAGCCAAAACCCTGGACGCCCATCGACTCACTGATCGTCAAGGGCGACATGACGTACACGCTCGACTTCAGCGATACGCCGCTGGTGATGGCGCTCCTCGACAAGTCGCTCGGTCCCGAGCTCACGGCCCAGTGGTTTCCCATCCTGCCGCCAAATCCGCAATCTCCATATGATCCCGGACCTTATCCAGGCCAGCCGACGGTGGCGCCCATCGCGGCGATGGCCCAGGTCACGGACGCTGAGGCGACCGCCGCAGCTGATGTGTATCAAAGACTGGCCGCCCTGCCGCCGGGCATGGGAACCACCGGCGGCGCCAGCAACAACTGGGCCGTCGCTGGAGGCAAAAGCGCGAGCGGTGGTGCACTCCTGGCGGGCGACCCTCACCTGCATTTGACGCTGCCGTCGATCTGGTTCCAGCTGACCATGGATTCACCCGGCTACCACGTGAGCGGCGTGAGCTTCCCGGGCACGCCAGTGGTCGCGATCGGGCACAACCAGCACATCGCCTGGAGCGAGACCAACGGCCAGAACCAGGCCACGTTCTTCTACGAGGAGAAGGAGGACTCGGCACATCCGAACCAGTACTTCTGGAACGGCTCCTGGCAGACATACAAGAGCGTGAGCTACGACATCCCCGTGCTGGGCGGGTCCACGGAACACCTGACGGTGAAGCTCAGCGTACATGGCCCGGTCATCACGGAACGCGGCCAGACCACGTCAGTGTGGTGGGCGGGCAACATTCCGTCGCAGGATCTGGACGTGCTGCTCGGCGTTGACCAGGCGAGCGATTTTCAGGGCTTCCGAACCGCGCTGCGGGACTGGCACGCGCCGTCGCAGAACTTCGTCTACGCCGACGACAAGGGCAACATCGGCCTGATCTCTGCGGGCTACTACCCGCAGATCGCCGGCGGCCAGCCGTGGCTGCCGATGCCGGGGACCGGCGAGTATGACGTGACAGGCACCATCCCGTACGACAACATCCCGCAGGCCTACGACCCGCCGGGCGGTGTCGTCTGGTCCGCCAACCAGCGCCAGGTCACCGCTGACTACCCGTACTACATCGGAACGGCGTCGAACTTCTTCAACCCCGGGTACCGCGCCAACGAGATCCACCGCGTGCTGAGCCAGGCTGGAAAGCTCAGCGCGGCGGACATGATGGCGCTGCAGACCGACACGCGCGACTACCTCGCCTCCGAGATCGTGCCCATCCTGCTGCAGGCGATCCCGAATTCGCCGTCGAAAGACCTCCTGACGAACTGGGATTACCGGATGGAGATCAACTCGCCGGCCGCCACGATCTGGTGGACGTTCTGGCAGTCATATCTTGCGGCGACCTTCGATCGCTACTGGCATTCGCGCGATGTCACGGTTGCCCGCTCGGAGGTGAACGGTGCTCTCGGCCAGGACCTCGAAGCCTGGACGCTCGGTGACCCGACCAACTCCGTATTCACGTATGGGGGCTCGTCCCACACAGCCTCGGATGTGATGCAAATCGCATTCACGTCCACCGTCTCAACTCTGACGAAGCAATTCGGCGCCGACCCCAATACGTGGACGTGGGGCAAGGTCCACCAGCGCGTGATCGAGAACCTGGCGCAGGTCAGCGGTCTCAACTACGGCCCCCGGCCCGACCGCGGCGACGCCAACACGCCGCTGGCCGCGCCCGGTTTCCCCTCCAGCGAGGGACCGAGCTGGCGGATGGTGGTCGACTGGGGCGCCGGCACCTTCCAGGCCATCTACCCGGGAGGCCAGAGCGAGAACCCGGCTTCGCCGTGGTATGCGAACCGCGTCGACACCTGGTTCAACGGCCAGTACGCCGCGATGCTGACGGCTGATGCGGCCACCTCGGCGAGTGGGTCGAAAACCTGGAGCCTGCAGCCGTGAAGGTGGTCGCGGCCGTGATCCTGGGCGTGCTCATCTCGGTGGCCGGCGTGCTGGTGGGCGCTTGGTGGGCGCCGTTCGTCGTGGGTCTGGTCTTCGGGATCGTCGAGCCGCGCGCCCGCGTGGCGATCCCGGCCGGAGCCTTCGTCGGCCTCCTGGGGTGGGCGCTCCCGCTCGCTGCGGCTCAGATCAGGGTCGGGCTGGCACCCACGGCCCAAAGCCTCGCGGCGATCATGGGCTTCGGCCACGAGGCGGCGATTCCCATCGTCCTCACCTGCGTCGTCGGCCTGCTCCTTGGGCTTACGGGCGCATGGCTGGGCTCCGCCGGCCGGTCTTTCCTTCAGCCGGCGATCTCTCGGTAGAGCGCGTCCGTCTCGTCCGACGGAGAGACTCCCAGCTCCAGCTTCAACAGCCGCCCGCACTCTAGATAGACGCGGATCGCCTCCGCCCTGTCGCCCATGCGATCCAGCGTGCGCATCAGCCGGCGATATCCCGACTCCCGGTACGGCTCGAGGCGAACAACCTCGCGCGCGTGGCTCAGGGCCAGCTCGAGCTCGTTGTTGGCCGCCAGGGCTTCGACCCTGCAGTCGAGAGCTCGGAGGAGCGCGGCGGCCAGCGCGGAGCGCCGGCCCTCCGCCCACGCTCCGTCATCCCCAAGCAGGAACGGACGCCGGAGGATGGTGGTCGCGAGCAGCGACGGTCCGTATGCGGCCTGAGGTTTCCCGGCGACGAGCGCGCCCTCGGCGGCGTCAACTCCTTCGAGCGCCGCCTCCACGTCGACCCAGGTCTCGCCAGGCGGAGTGAACTGGTAGCAGCCGAATGCGTTGCCGATGATGCGGGAGCGCGGCAAGCCCACGCCGGCGAGGCGCGATCGCAGCCTGCTGACGATGGCGCTGAGCCCCAGCGCCCAGGAGGCAGGAAGGAACTCGGGCCACAAAGCCTCGGCGAGCTCCGCCTGCGTGACTGCCCGCTTCCTCTCGGTCACCAGGTAGGCGAGCACGAACCGGCCTTGCGGCCCGCCGAGCTTTGATTCGCGCAGCAGGCGCTCTCCAAGCTCGACCTGGACCTCTCCCGTAAGGTAAATCCTCAAGCTAATAGCTTCCAAACATTCCCCAAACCCTGCCGGCGAAGATGCTACCGCCGGCCCGGCAGCCTATAAGGAGACATATGAAGAAGCGAGTCGAATGCGAATGCGGTTGGAAGCTCGAGACTGACGACGAGGAGAAGCTCGTGAAAGGCGTCCAGGAACACGCCAGCGAGGTTCACCACATGCAGGGCGTCACCCGCGAGCAGGTCCTGGCCCAAGCCAAACCCGTCTAAAACGCCGCCTACGGCGGCGATGCTCAAAAGGAGTCAAACGTGAAATACCTCTATCTCCTCTATGTCGACGAATCGAAGATGCCCGCTCCGGGCACCCCGGCTTTCAACGCGCAGAACGATGCCTTCAACACCTACTTCGCCGAGATCGACGGCAAGGGCATGTTCAAGGCGGGCGATCCGGTGCAACCGTCGACGACCTCGAAGACGGTGCGCGCTCGTAACGGCTCTACCGAGGCCAGCTCAGGACCATTCGTCAAGGGCGGTGACCAACTGGTCGGCTTCTACGTGATCGAGGCCGGGGACATCGACGAGGCGGTCAAGTACGCGGCCAAGTGCCCCGCGGCCAGCGTCGGGGCCGTGGAGGTCCGCCCGATCTTCCAGATGTAGCTGACTGGGGCCGGCCGCGCCGGCCCCAGCCCTCCCTGTTGCGCCAAACGCGAGCGTTGACGCAGAGAGCACCAGGTGATAGCTTCGGCGCTACTTCTGTAACAAACGTTTCGGGCGGCGCAAGCCGAGGGAGGGGTTGGGAGTTGAGCGTGTCCGAGGAAGCACACCATGCGGACGTTCAGGATCTTGCGAGGTTCGGCTACAAACCAGAGCTGAGACGGGCACTGGGGGTCTACTCCAGCTTCGCCGTCGCGTTCTCCTACATCTCGCCGTCAACCGGCATCTTCACTCTGTTCATCCTGGGCCTTGGCCTGGCCGGACCGGCCTTCTTCTGGAGCTGGCCCATCGTCGTCGTCGGGCAGCTGTTGGTAGGCCTCAACTTCGCCGAGGTGAGCTCGCATTTCCCGGTCGCGGGCTCTGTCTACCAGTGGACCAAGTACCTTTCGAACCGGACCTACGCCTGGTTCACCGGCTGGATCTACCTGTTTGCGGGAGTGCTCACCATCGCGGCGGTCGTGGCGACCGTTCCGCTCGTGCTCATCCCTCTGCTCAACAACATGGGCATGAACATACCCGTCACCCCGGAGTCCCAGCGCAACACGGCGGCCATCGTGCTCCTGAGCACGACCTTGCTGAGCATCTTCGGAGTCAGGCTGGTCGCGTTCGTCAACAACACGGGAGTCGTGTTCGAGATTCTCGGCATGGTGGTGTTCGCCCTCGTTCTACTCCTCTTCTACCATCACCAGTCGCCGTCGGTTTTCTTCGACGGCAGCTATCTCGGTTCCGGCTTCGGTAATCAGTCCGGCACGTTCCTGGCCGCCATGTTCATGTCGCTCTTCGTGATCTACGGGTTCGACACCGCGAGCACTCTCGCCGAAGAGACCAAGAACCCGCGACGGGAGGCGCCGCGCGCAGTCCTCGCGTCGATCATAGGTGCGGCCATCATCGGCGCGATCTTCCTGATCGCCGTCGTGATCGCCATCCCTGGGGACA
Source organism: Candidatus Dormiibacterota bacterium (assembly GCA_036513135.1). Lineage (GTDB taxonomy): Bacteria > Chloroflexota > Dormibacteria > Dormibacterales > Dormibacteraceae > Palsa-870. Next base: position 88,636 of record DATBZP010000028.1, read on the forward strand.
TGAGCAAGTTCGTCTCCGATACCGCAGCCGGCAAGTACCCATTCCCGCTCGTGACCATCATCGAATCGAACTTCCCGGGCTGGGCAGCCAACCTCTATCTGTTCGTCGTGTTCGCGGCGATCTACGTGTGCTGCCTCGCGATCCAGACCGCGACCATCCGCCTCGCGTTCGGTATGGCGCGTGACGGCAAGCTCCCGCTGGCCCGTGTCTACAACAACGTCCACCCGTCGCTACACACGCCGATCGGCACCTGCATCGTCATCGGTGTGCTTGCCGGTATTCCGCTCATCTACTACGCGGGTGCGGGCACCATCGCGATCGGCGCTACCGGGATGATCTACCTCTCGTACATCCTGGGCAACATTGCCATCCTCATCGCCCGCTTCCGCGGCTGGCCGCAGGAATCGACGCCGTTCAAGCTCGGCGGCTGGGGCACGATCGTCAACATCCTCGCCCTCTTGTGGGGCATCGCCATGGAGATCAACTTCCTGTGGCCGCGTAATGCCTCGGTCGGCGGGCAGAACCCTCCGCTGAGCGCTCTGCCGAACGTCACGATCGGCGGTCCGATCGGCGACATTCCGGTCTTCGAGTTCACACTCGGCGTGATTCTGCTTGTCGGCTTGATCTACTACCTGGTCGCGCAACGCAAGGCGCCCAAGACACCGGCGATCCAGCCGGCCAAATCTCCCGCCTGATCGACACATCTCTCCTCCGCGAAAGCGGGGGAGTCTGGGGTATGCCCTCCCCCGCGAAAACGGGGGAGGGCTAGGGTGGGGGGCGTGACAGAAAGATGAAGACGCACGCGCGCGCGGTCGTGATCGGCGGCGGCGTCGGCGGCGCCGCCATCCTCTACTGGCTTGCCCGCCTGGGCTGGACCGACACCGTCCTGGTTGAGCGATCGCGAGTCACCAGCGGGTCCACGTTCCACTCGGCGGGACTCGTCGGCCAGCTGCGCGGTTCGCTGAGCTTGACCCAGATGATGATGAACTCGGTCGATCTGTATCGGTCGCTCGGCAAGGAGGTCGGGCTCGAAACCGGGTGGCGCGAGGTCGGCTCGCTGCGCCTGGCCTCGAGCCAGGAGCGCATGGAGGAATTGGCGCGCCAGGCGGGATGGGCGAAGACGTTCGGCCTGCCGCTGGAGCTCGTGTCGGCGCAGGAGGCGCAGCGCATGTTCCCGCCGATGTCGACCGACGGCGTTATGGGCGCGGCGTTCCTGCCCACCGACGGGTACATCGATCCAAGCCAGCTCACATTCGCGCTGGTCGAAGGCGCTCGGCGCGGCGGCGCCGAGATCTACGAGGACACGCGCGTCACCGGCATCGACGTCCGCGACGGTCGCGTGCGGCGCGTGATCACCGACAAGGGAGACATCGAGACGGAGCTGGTGGTCAACGCGGGCGGAATGTTTGCTCCCGAGATCGGACAAATGGTCGGCGTCAACGTGCCGCTGATCCCGATGGCCCACGAATACCTGATCACCAAGCCATCCGGCCTGCCGCTCGACATGCCGACGATGCGCGATCCCTCGCTGCTCGTCTACTACCGGCCAGAGTCGGGCGGGCTGATCATGGGCGGCTACGAACGCGACCCGGCGCCGTGGAGCCTCGACGGCATCCCAGCGGACTTTAACGGCAGGCTTCTGGAGCCGGACTGGGATCGTTTCGAACCTCTCATGACGAACGCGATCGTGCGAACGCCTTCGATCAAGGATGCGCAGGTCGTTCGTCTCGTCAACGGACCGGAGGCATTCACCCCAGACAACGAGTTCATCCTCGGACCATCAGAGGTACGCGGCTTCTGGGTCGCCGCAGGCTTCTGCGCTCACGGACTGGCGGGCGCGGGCGGGATGGGCCGGCTGGTCGCGGAGTGGATCATCGACGGACGACCTGGACTCGACACATGGGAGATGGATTCGCGGCGGTTCGGCCGCCACTACACAAGCCGCGAGTACACGCTGGCACGCACACGCGAGGTGTATTCGACCTATTACGACGTCAAGTACCCAGGGCACGAGCGCAGCGCCGGCCGGCCGCTGCGCGTCTCGCCGATCTACCCTCGGCTCTCTGAGCTCGGCGCGGCGTTCGGCGAGAAATCAGGTTGGGAGCGGGCCAACTGGTTCGAGCCGAACGGCGTGCGGGGAGATGAGACGCTGCGACCCCGTGGATGGGCGGGTCGCCTCTGGTCGCCCGCGATCGGGGCCGAGCACATGGCGTGCCGACAGTCGGCCGCGGTCTTCGACTTCACGTCATTCGCGAAGATCGAGGTCCGCGGTCGAGGTGCCGCCTCTTTCCTGGAGAGCCTCACCGACAATCGAGTCGCCCGCGCGGTCGGCGCCCTCACGTACACCCAGATGCTCAACGTCGGCGGCGGCATCGAATGCGACTTCACCGTGACCCGGCTTGGAGAAGACCGCTTTCGCGTCATCACCGGCACCGCCTTCGGCCAGCACGACCTCTTCTGGATTCGCGACCACGCACCGGATGACGGATCCGTGCAGGTCGAAGACGTCACGTCGGCTTACGCGTGCATCGGACTCTGGGGCCCCGCCGCCCGGAATATTCTCCAGCCGCTCACACCGAGCCCGATCGGCCACGAAGCGTTCCCATTCATGACGGCGCAGCGCCTCGCCGTCGGCTCCGTTCCTTGCCTCGCCCTCCGCGTCACGTACGTGGGCGAGCTCGGGTGGGAGCTGTACTGCCCGGCCGAGTTCGGCCTGCGGCTGTGGGACACCCTCTGGGAGGCTGGGCACGAGATGGGACTCACCGCCGGCGGCTACAAGGCCGTCGACTCCTTGCGACTGGAGAAGGGCTACCGGGTGTGGGGCGCCGACATCGGCCCTGAGGCCGACCCCTACGAAAGCGGGCTCGGCTTCTGCGTCAAGCTCGACAAGGGCGAGTTCATCGGGCGCTCGGCTTTGTTGAAGAAACGCGAGGCGCCGGCGAAGACGAGGCTTTCCTGTCTCGTGCTCGACGACCCGCGTGCGGTCGCGCTCGGCTCGGAGCCGGTGCGCATCGGCGGCGAGGTGGCCGGGCGCGTGACGAGCGGCGGGTACGGGTACACGGTCGGGCGGTCCATCGCATACGCGTACGTCCCGGCGAGCGCAGCGGTCGGCACGGCCGTCGAGGTCGAGATCTTTGGCACCTGGGTCGCCGGCCAAATCGCCAAAGACCCCCTTTACGACCCCTCCGGGGAAAAGATCAGGAGCTAGGACCCGAGGGCGAGATGCCATTCCCGCATTCGCGCGATGCGCCTCTCGCAGCGCACGCGAGTGCCGCATCCGCGGTCGGATGCGGGCGACGCAGGGTACGGCCTGGTTGTAAAGAGCGCTGGTCCGGCTTCGGCATTCCGGTCAGAATCCCCGGGGTGATCGACAGGGCAGAGCGCGTGCTGCGCGAGGTTTTCGGCCTTGACGAATTCCGCCCCGGCCAGGCAGAGGTCGTGGCGGCGATGCTTGCGGGACGCGACGTTCTTTCGGTCGCGCCCACCGGGTCCGGGAAGAGCATCAGCTACTGGGTGCCGGCTGTCGTCGACGACGGGCTGACGATAGTCGTCTCGCCGCTGATCGCGCTCATGAAGGACCAGGTCGACCGCCTTACCGGGCGAGGCGTCGCCGCGACGTTCATCAACTCGTCGGTTGAGCGGTCCGAGCAGGTCGATCGGCTCCGCGGGGCAATCGCAGGCAATTACCGAATGGTGTTCCTGGCGCCCGAGCGACTTGGGCGTCCAGGGTTCATGGAACGGCTCGCCGAGCTGCGCGTTCGCCGGGTGGTGGTCGACGAGGCGCATTGCATCTCCACCTGGGGACATGACTTCCGGCCTGATTACCGTCTTCTGGCTGCCGCGATCGTGGCCTGCGGGCGACCACCTGTGGCGGGGTTCACGGCGACCGCGACACCGCAGGTTCGAGCCGACATCGCAAGCTCGCTTGACCTGAGGGATCCCTTTATCTCGGTCACTGGATTCCATAGGCCGACGCTGACACTCTCGGTACTTCGATGCCGGGGCGAGCGCGCCAAGCGCGAGCAGCTGCGTCGTCTGCTGCCAGGCGCAGCACAGCGCGCACTCGTCTATGTGGGCACGGTCAGGGCGGCCGAGGAGGTGGCCGCCGACCTGGGCGTCGCTTGCTACCACGGGCGTCAAGAGGCCTCGCTACGCCGCCGCATTCAGGAGGACTTCACGGAAGGGCGCAGCAGGGTCGTGGTTGCCACCTCGGCATTCGGCATGGGCGTGGACATAGCCGGCATCCGGCGCGTGATCCACTACGACCTACCCGGCAGCCTGGAGGCGTACTACCAGGAGGCCGGCCGGGCAGGGCGGGACGGGCAAGGGGCAGAATGCACGCTCCTCTACAGCCCGGCGGACCGCGACCTTCAGGCCTTCTTCATCGAGCAGTCAGGCCTCGAAGACGGCTCGCCGCTGAAGGACCATGCCTATGCGCGGCTGGCACAGATGATGGCCTACGCCGAGATGCGCGAGTGCAGACATGCACGAATCGCGGACTACTTCGGCGAGAAGGGCGTGGCGCGACACTGCAGCGCCTGCGACAACTGCCTCGCGGCGAGGCCTCCGGAGGAGCCGGTGCCGGTTGACGCGGTGATCGCCGGGCTCGCAGCAATCGCACGATTCAGCGGACGAGTCGGACTTGCCAATGTGGCCGCGGTGCTGGGCGGCCGGCGGACTCGATGGTCGGCCGCCCAACCATGGGTCCAAGAGCTGGCGTTCTACGGCACGCTGAAGAAATGGAGCGACGAGCGAGTCCGGCAGCTCCTGGCCGAACTGGTGGGAGCCGGCCTAGCGCGCCAGAGTTCGGGAGAGTATCCGGTTGTCGAGCTCACGCCGGCGGGCCGCGAGGCGGTGACGCGGGGGACGCCGCCGCCGGTCACGCTTCCGGCCGAGGCACCAAGCCTCGGCAGCCGTGCCATGACTGGCGCCGGCGTCCCGGTGGAGACGCTGGACCGTCTGCGGCGCTGGCGCCTGGAGACCGCGCGCGCAGCCGGCGTTCCCGCGTACGTGGTGTTCCACGACTCCACCCTCGCCGCGATCGCGGCGGCACGACCCACGAGCATGGCCGATCTCCTGCGGGTCCCCGGTGTGGGAGATTCGAAGCTGCGCAAATACGGCGAAGAGGTGCTCGAAGTGCTGCGAACGCCACCGGTTTGACGGGGAGGCCAATTTCGACGGACCGATTCTTGGATCCGCGGTCGGATGCGGGCTATGACTCCAGGTAGCGGCCAAAAACTGGGTCCGCGGCGGTCCGCTCGAGCCGGTCGAAGTGCTTCGCCGCGTAGCTCTTGAAGTCGAAATCAAGCTCCGAGATCCCGCTCTGCAGGACCCCCCACATCGCCTCGCGGAAGTCGGACATGAAGCGCATGAGCCGCAGCGCGGCGAAGTCTGCGTCACGGTCGACCCCGAAGTAGGCAGCCAGCAAGCGCCGGTCGTCGTCGACGCCGAACTCGTGATTGACGGAAAAGTTGGCCAGGTCGAAAAAGCGATCGCCCATGCCCGCGTACTCCCAGTCGACGATCCGGATCGCGCCGTCGTCCAGGAAGTTGGCGTTGAGCAGGTCGTTGTGGCAGGGCACGAGCGGTTGATGGCCGCGGGTGACACGGATCCGCTCGGCCACTTCGCGAGCGGTTGCGAACTCCGTAGGTATCTTGACCCCGTTCGCTTCCGCCTCGGCTCGGTAAACGTCGACGACCGCGTACGCGTCGAAGCGGCCTGGGATCGCAGCCGCGGAGTGCAGCCGAAGTAAGGCGTCCGCCAGCCGGCCCAAAACGGATGGGCTTCTCATCGCCTCGACGGGGATCGGCCGGCCGTCGATGAACCGGGTCACCAGCCAACCCTCCGAGGCCACGAAATCCGCCACCAGTGGTCCCAACCCAATCTCCTCCGCGCGCAGGCTTGCGGCGTGCTCGACGGCCCGGTCGATGCCTAGAAGACCTGTCTTGGCGCCGCCCATGCGCAGCACGTAGACCGCTCCTTCGACCTCGACCTTGAAGTTGTGATTGGTGATGCCGCCGCTAAGGGCTGTCACCTTGGCAGGCCTTCCCGGCCAGAGCCTCTCGACTGCACCGGCAGCGGCGTCCACAGTGCCGGATCGTATCTGCTTGAATGGCCGGGTGAAGGTCGAGAAGTCGATTGACGCGGAGCTGACCGAGCTTCGCGCGCGGTACATCCCGCGGGGAATCACCTCGGCCCACCCCATGGTCGCCGACCGGGCCCAAGGCGCTGAGCTGTGGGACGTCAACGGGCGCCGCTACGTGGACTTCGCCGGCGGCATAGGCGTCATGAACGTCGGGCACGGCCACCCGCACGTCATGGAGGCGGTGCGGGCCCAGCTGGAGCGCGCCACGCACACCTCATTCCAGGTGGTGATGTACGAGTCCTACCTGCGCCTGGCCGAGCGGCTCTGCGAGGTCGCACCCCTGGCAGGGCCAAAGAAGGCGATCTTCTTGAGCACCGGGGCCGAGGCGGTCGAGAACGCGGTCAAGATCGCCCGCGCCTTTACCGGCCGGCCCGCGGTGATCAGCTTCCGCGGCAGCTTCCACGGGCGCACGCTCCTCACGCTGAGCCTCACCGGGTCGGTCAGCCCCTACAAGCAGAACTTCGGCCCGTACGCTTCCGAGATCTACCAGTCCCCGTTCCCGTATGAGTACCGGGGCTGGAACACCCAGCGGGCGCTCGCCTCGCTGGAGAACCTCTTCGAGTCCGAGGTTTCGCCGAAGCGCGTCGCCGCCGTGATCATCGAGCCGGTCCTGGGCGAAGGCGGCTTCGTGCCGGCCCCGACCGACTTCCTGGTCCGGCTCCGAGAGCTGACCGAGCACCACGGCATCCTTTTGATCGCCGACGAGATTCAGAGTGGTTTCGGACGCACCGGCAAGTTCTTCGCCATCGAGCACTCTGGCGTCCAGCCCGACCTCGTCACGGTCGCCAAGAGCCTGGCCGCCGGGTTCCCTCTGTCCGGTGTCGTCGGTCGCGCCGACGTGATGGACGCTCCGGACCCGGGCGGCCTGGGCGGCACTTACGGCGGCAATCCCATCGCCTGCGCGGCGGGCGTGGCGGTAATGGACGTGATGCGCGACGAGAAGCTGCCGGAACGCGCCGCGCGAATCGGTTCCGTCCTCGAAGAACGCATGCAGAGCTGGGCCGCCGAGCACGACATCGTGGGCGATGTCCGTGTCGTAGGCGCGATGGCGGGCATGGAGCTGGTGCGCGACCGCGACACGAAGGAGCCGGCGGACAAGGAGACGGCCCGCGTCCTCGCGGCCGCACGCGAGAAGGGATTGATCCTGCTGCGCGCGGGCACCCACCACAACGTCATCCGCACGCTGATGCCGTTGACCATCCCGGACGCACATCTCGACGAAGGACTCGACATCCTGGGCTCGGCGCTGGGCGAAATCGCTGCTGAGCACAAAGCTTCGCGGAAATAGGGAGGGGCATATGAGCACGACGCTTCGACGCCACGAGATGTTCATCGGCGGCGAGTGGACGCCCGGCACGGGCAGTGAGACGCAGGAGATCATCAACCCGGCTACCGGAAAAGTGATCGCTCACGTAGCCAAGGGAACTGCGTCCGACGTCGATCGCGCCGTCGCCGCAGCGCGCAAGGCCTACGACGAGACGTGGTTCGACAGCACCCCTCGCGATCGCAGCGAGCGACTGCTCAAGCTCGCGACAGCGATCGAGGAGAACGGCGACGAGCTCGCGCGCATCGAGTCCGAAAACGTCGGCAAACCCCTCGCGCCCACGAAGTCCGAGGAGATCCCTCCCATCGCCGACTGCTTTCGCTTCTTTGCCGGAGCGGCCCGCTTGCTGGAGGGAAGAGCCGCGGGCGAGTACATGACGGGCTTCACGAGCTTCCTCCGCCGCGAATCCCTGGGCGTCGTCGGTTCGATCGCCCCGTGGAACTACCCGCTGATGATGGCCGCGTGGAAGCTCGGCCCGGCGCTCGCGGCCGGCAACACAGTGGTGCTCAAGCCCTCCGAGTGGACCCCGCTCACCGCGCTGCGGCTCGCCGAGCTCGCGGCCGACATCCTGCCTCCAGGCGTTTTGAACGTGATCACCGGCGACGGCGAACCGGTGGGCGCAGGCCTGGTCCGCCACCCGGGGGTGGCGATGGTTTCACTGACAGGCGATGTCTCAACCGGGAAGGAGATCGCGCGCGCGGCGGCATCCACGCTGAAGCGGGTGCACCTCGAGCTCGGCGGCAAAGCCCCTGTGATCGTCTTCGACGACGCGGATCTCGAAAAGGTCGTGGAGTGGATCAAGATCGGCGGCTTCTTCAACGCGGGCCAAGACTGCACGGCCGCCACGCGCGTAATCGCCGGTCCCAAGATCTACGAGAAGCTGCTCGGCGACCTCGTGCCGGCCGTCAGCGGCCTGAAGGTCGGTGACCCGCTGCTCGACGATACCGAGATGGGCCCGCTCGTCTCGGAGGAGCAGGCGGTTCGCGTAACTGGCTTCGTCGACCGCGCTCGGAAGGCGGGCGCGGAAGTGCTGACAGGCGGCTCGCGGATCAAGAAGGCCGGATCGTGGTACTCGCCCACCGTCGTCGTGCCGCACGGACCCGACGACGAGATCGTGATGAAGGAAGTGTTCGGTCCAGTCGTCACCGTGCAGCGCTTCAGCGACGAGGAGCAGGCCCTCAATTGGGCCAACAGCGTCGACTACGGCCTCGCCGCGTCCGTGTGGACGCGCGACGTCGGGCGCGCACTTCGCATGGCGCGCCGGCTGCAGTTCGGGACGGTTTGGATCAACACCCACATCCCGCTCGTCAACGAGATGCCGCACGGAGGCTACAAGCAGAGCGGCTACGGCAAGGACATGTCGATCTACTCCCTCGAGGAGTACACGCAGATCAAACACGTGATGGCGTCCCTCGACTGAGCAACGCACAGAAAGCTCCCGCGCTCCGCCTTCAAGGGATCCGTAAGAACTACGGCAATGTAGTCGCGGTCGCGGGCGTGGATCTCGTCATCGACGAAGGCGAGTTCTTCACGCTGCTGGGCCCTTCGGGCTCCGGCAAAACAACGCTCCTGCGGATGATCGCCGGCTTCGAGCGTCCTGACGCCGGCCGAATCGAGCTGGGCGGTCGTGACGTCACGTCGACGCCGCCTCACCTGCGCGACACCAACACCGTCTTCCAGGACTACGCGCTGTTTCCGCACATGACCGTTGCCCAGAACATCGGCTATGGCCTGCGCATCAAGCACATCCCGAGCGCGGAACGCCGGCGGCGGGTTGATCGGGCGCTCCAGATGGTGCGCCTTGCGGGCCTGGACCAGCGACACCCCAACCAGCTGTCGGGCGGCCAGCGGCAGCGCGTCGCGCTGGCGCGCGCAGTCATCAACGAGCCCGAGGTCCTCCTCCTCGACGAGCCCCTCGGCGCCCTCGACCTCAAGCTGCGCCAGGAGATGCAGATCGAGCTGAAGCAGATTCAGAAGGAAGTCGGCATCACGTTCGTCTACGTGACTCACGACCAGGAGGAGGCATTGACGATGAGCGACCGGGTCGCCGTCATGTCGAACGGGCAGATCGAGCAGATCGGGACCCCGGTCGACGTCTACGAACGGCCCGCCACAGAGTTCGTCGCCGGTTTCATCGGCATCTCCAACGTTCTGCTCCGGGACGGGGTCCGATTCGTCGTGCGCCCGGAGAAGATTCGCATGCTCACCGAGGGCGAGCAGCCGGAGCCCGGCATGCGGGTGGAACCCGGCACGGTAGAGGAGGTTGTGTACGTGGGCATGTCCACTCGCTACGTCGTCCGGCTCGACCGGGGCGAGCACCTCGTGGCAGTGCGCCAGAATATGGACGCCGCGGGCAACGCCCAGGAATTCCAGGGCCGGCCGGTGAAGCTGGCCTGGACGGCAGACCACACGTACGTTCTCGAGACGAAGGAGAGGTAGAGAAAATGGGTGCAACACATGGCGGCCCGGCCGGCTGGATCCGGTCGGCATGTTTGACGGCGGTCGCTGTGCTCTTGGCGACGGCGTGCGGATCCAGCTCCACGCCAAGCGGCTCGGCGCTACTGCAGCCGCCGACCGCGAAGACGGCGCCTCAGACCTCGATCGGGGCGGGGGAAGGCCAGCTGAACCTCGTCCTGTGGGACGGCTACGCCGACAAGTCATGGGTCGACCCGTTCACAGCGGCGACGGGCTGCAAGGTCAACCAGCATCCTGCCGGCTCATCGGACGAGATGGTGAGCCTGATGAAAGACGGGGGCGGTGGCAACTGGGACATGGTCTCCGCATCCGGAGACGCCGACCTCCGCCTCATCTACAGCGGCGACGTGAAGCCGATGAACACCGCCCTGATCCCAGACTGGTCAAACTTCCAGACTTACTTCCAGGCTCCCCCCTACAACACCATCAACGGTGTCCATTACGGCATCTCGCTGCAGTGGGGCCCCAACACCCTGCTCTACAACACCAAGAAGTTCGTCAACCCGCCGACCTCCTGGAGCGTTATCTACGACCCGGCCAACAAGGGATTGATCACGGTCCCGGACAACCCGATCCAGATCGCGGATGCGGCGCTCTACCTGAGCAAGACCAAGCCGAGCCTCGGCATCAAGGACCCATACGAGTTGACCCAGACTCAGTTCGACGCAGCGGTCGCGCTGCTCAAGGGCCAGCAGCCGTTGATCAAAAAGTACTGGGCTCTTGCGACAGACGAGATATCGCTGTTCCAGAACGGCGACGTGATGGTTGGCGCCGCGTGGCCCTACCAGACCATCCAGCTCAAGCTTGCGGGCGCACCCGTCGAAGAAACCATCCCGAGCGAAGGCGCCACCGGATGGGCGGACACCTGGATGCTGGCGACCAAGGCCACGCACCCCAACTGCGCATACCTCTGGACCAAGTGGGTGAGCACACCGAAGGTCCAGGCGATGCAGGCTCTTTCCTTCGGTGAAACGCCCGTCAACATCAAGGCGTGCGCCGAGATGGAGGCGCTCCAGGCCGGGTCGTGCGCGCAGTACCACGCCGACAAGGGGGCTGCGTATTTCGACTCGATCAAGTTCTGGAAGACTCCGATCGCGCAGTGCGCGGACGGCACCACGGTCTGCATCCCGTACGACAAGTGGGTCTCGGCCTGGACCACGATCAAGGGCTAAATGTCAGCTGAAACGGTAAGACGGCCTCGTCCCAAAGGGGGCGGGGCCGTCCCTTTTCGCTCGATCCTGTGGCGCTTTCCGTGGCTGCGCCCGCTCCTGCTGCTCACGCCGCCGATGGCGTGGTTCGTCCTGGTCTACCTCGCGTCGCTGGTCCTGCTGCTCATCAGCGCTTTCTGGTCGATCGATCCCTTCACCACGCAGATCGTCCAGGCCTGGAACACGAACAACTTCCAGGTCATCCTCAACGAACCGACCTACCGGACGATCATCGGACGCACCGCCGGCCTGGCCGCGCTCGTGACGGTCACCGACGTCGTCCTCGCATTCCCGTTGGCCTACTACATGGCAAAGGTCGCGTCGCGGCGAGTCCAGAGCCTGCTCTTCGCCGCAGTCCTGCTCCCGCTCTGGGCCAGCTACCTGGCGCGGGTCTATGCCTGGATCCTCATCCTCAACCACAGCGGAGTCTTGAACTGGAGCCTGCAATCGATCGGCCTACCCCCGGCGAACATCGGCTACACGAACACCGCGATGTGGTTGGTCTTCTCGTACATCTGGCTCCCGTTCATGATCATCCCCACCTACGCCGCCCTCGAGCGGGTCCCGGACTCGCTGCTCGAAGCGGCGGCGGACCTCGGCGCACGGCGCTGGCGTACGACATTGGATGTAGTGCTTCCGCTGGCCCTGCCGGGCGTTATAGCGGGCTCGATCTTCACGTTCTCGCTGACGCTCGGCGACTACATCACGCCGACGCTGATCGGGGGGACCAACTCGACCTTCATGGGCACGATCATCTACTCCAACGCCGGCATCGCCAACAACGTGCCGTTCGCCGCCGCGATGGCGATCGTGCCGATAGCGATCATGGCGTGCTATCTCTTCACCGCCAGGGCGCTCGGCGCGTTCAGGGAGCTGTAGATGGAATCGGCTGGCCT
>DATBZP010000029.1:0-18983 GCA_036513135.1 Candidatus Dormiibacterota bacterium
CCTCGAGGCGGAGAACTCGTACGCGGACGCTGTCATGGCGCCCACAGTCCCGCTTCAAGACAAGCTCTACCGCGAGATTGTCGGCCGGGTCCAGGAGACCGACACCTCCGCTCCGACCCTCTACAAGGGCTGGTGGTCCTACACCCGGACCGTCGAGGGCCTTGACTACGAGATCCACTGCCGGCGCCGCGGCTCGATGGACGCCCCGGAGGAGGTGTTGCTCGACGGCAACGAGCTGGCCAAGGGCCATGAATACTTCGATCTCGGCTACGTCGAACACAGCCCGGACGAGAACCTGCTCGCCTATGCGGTGGACCTCGACGGCTCGGAACGGCACGACCTCTTTTTCCGCGACCTTTCGACCGGCCTCGACATGGACGACGGCATTCGAGGTGTCTATTACGGCTCTGCGTGGGCGGCCGACAGCAAGACGTTCTTCTACGTCCGGCCGGACGCGGCTATGCGCCCTTACCAGGTCTGGCGCCACGTGCTCGCCACTCCGGCCGACCAGGACGTGCTCGTGCTGCAGGAGGATGACGAGCATTTCGAGCTCGGTGTCGAGCTGACCAAGAGCGAGCGCTACGTGCTCTTCACAAGCGGGAGCCAGGTGACCAGCGAAACCAGCGTCCTGCGCAGCGACGAACCTGATGCTCGACCGCGGCTTGTGGAGCCGAGACGGCACGGCATCGAGTACTCGATCGACCACCAGGAAGATCGTTTCCTCATCTTGACCAACGACGGGGCGCGCAACTTCAGGTTGATGGCTGCGCCGTTGTCGAGCCCCGGCCGGGCGTCGTGGACCGAAGTCGTGCCCGAGCGGCCGGGTGTCCGGATCAACTACACCGACGTGCACATCCACCACGTCGTGCTCGGCGAGCGATCCGATGGGCTGCAGTGCGTGGAGGTGCTGGATGGCGCGACGGGCGAACTTCACGTCGTCGACCAGCCGGACGCTGCCTACACCGCGTTTCCCGGCTCTGACCCGAATTACGACAGCCCCGTGATGCGCTTCTTCTACACCTCGTTGACGGCGCCCTTTTCCGCGGTGGACTACGACATGCGCACGCGAGAGCGAACGCTGGTCAAGGAGCAGCCCGTGCGTGGCGGCTACGACCGCGCCGACTATCTCACGGAGCGGCTGTGGGCCGGCGCACCGGATGGCGTCCGCATTCCGATGTCGATCGTCTACAGGCGCGGCCTCGTGCGCGACGGCTCGAACCCCACCCTGCTCAACGGGTATGGCGCGTACGAGCTTTCCAGCGACCCGATGTTCGACCCCGTCCGCCTCAGCATGCTGGACCGCGGCTTCGTCTTCGCCATCGCACACGTCAGGGGAGGTGGGGAAATGGGGAGGGGGTGGTATGAGGATGGCAAGTTCCTTCGCAAGACCAACACGTTCAGCGACTTCATCGCTTGCGCCGAGAGCCTGGTCGAGCTGGGTTATACGAGTCCGCGCCGGCTTGCGATTCGCGGGCGGAGCGCCGGCGGCCTGCTCATCGGCGCCGTGGTGAACATGCGGCCCGACCTCTTCTCGTGTGCGGTGGCGCAGGTCCCGTTCGTCGACGCGCTCACGACCATGCTCGACCACAAGCTGCCGATGACCGTCAGCGAGTTCGACGAGTGGGGCAACCCGGCCGAGGCCGACTTCTACCGGTACATGAAGACGTACTCGCCGTACGACAACGTCCATGCAGCCCAATACCCAGCCCTGCTCGTGACCGCCGGACTGAACGATCCGCGCGTCCCTTACTGGGAGCCGGCCAAATGGGTGGCGAAGCTGCGGACCTTCAATCAAAGCGATGCGACGATGATGTTGAAGACGGAGATGGGCTCAGGCCACAGCGGGCCGTCCGGCCGCTACGAGTCCTGGCGCGAGGAGGCGTTCATCACGGCATTCGTGCTGGACAACATCGCTCTTGACTTGGGAACTGATCCGGATTAGGCTACGTCGTGCTTTACACCCATCCGGGTGTGTCTACGTCGTTTATCGGATAGATATTTGAGGAGTGAGCAAATGTGCGGCATTAATGAGGAGACTTTCGCCTTCGAGGGCGGAGTCTGCCTTCTGCCCGCACATTGAGTCTCCACCGGTAGCCAGAACCTAGAAACAAGCAAGCTCCGGTTAAGGACCGTGCGGATGTTGGGCACCGCACGGTCCTTTTTTGTTCCTCCCCGCTCGCCGGGGAGGTCCCCGGCGAAGCCGGGGGGTGGGGGGATGGGGTTTGAAATTTCAGGAGATGAGTGAGTCATGACCGCGATTGAGATCCACGGGATCAGCAAAGTGTTTCGGCGCCGAGAGCGCGAAACCGGCGCGCCCTGGTGGCGACGCGAGTGGAAGGACAAGGTCGCCCTTTATGAGCTCGACCTCGTCGTCGAGGCAGGTGGCGTGACCGGGATCCTGGGGCCGAACGGGAGTGGCAAGTCGACGCTCATCCGGATCCTCGGGACGCTGCTCACCCCCGACTCGGGCACGGCGATGGTCTTCGGCTGGGACGTCGTCGCCCAACCGCTGTCGGTGCGGCGCCATGTCAACCGGGTTTCGGTCGAGGCCGCCTTCTTCAAGGAGCTGAGTCCTTGGGAGAACATGCTCTACGCCGCTCGTCTTTACGGCGGCGGAGCCGCCGGCACGCGCCAGCGTGTCCTGGAGATCCTCGAGAAGCTGGGCCTTCCGCTCGACACGGTCGACCAGCCGATGAAGCAGCTGTCCCGCGGGCAGCAGCAGAAGGTCGCCATCGCGCGCAGCTTTCTCACCGCGCCGTCGCTTCTCTTGATGGACGAGCCCACCACCGGACTCGATCCGCGCTCTAAGAAGGAAGTGCAGGCGCTGCTGCGCATGCTCCGTGCCGAACGCGAGGTCACGGTGCTGCTGTGCACGCACGATATGGCCGAGGCCGCGGAGCTATGCGATCGCGTTCTGATGATGGACGGCGGCCGCGTCCTGGCCGACGGCAGTCCCGCGGAGCTGTGCCGCCTGCACGCAAACGGGAAGTCCGACCCGAGCCTGGAGGACGTCTTCATGCACCTGACCGGAAAGAGCTTCGAAGTCGCCGAGGAGAAGGAATGAGCGTTCCCAAAGCGGGGTCCCCACGAACTCACGGCGCGCCGCAAGGCGGGTCCTCCGAGTTCGGCGGGATCAGGCACGTCGAGCTAAACGCGCTCTATGGCTTTGCGGAGCGGCAGCTTCACGTGGTCAAGCGTTACTGGCTGTGGGAGATTGTCTGGCTGTTTTACAGCCTGGTCAGCGTGCTCTCGATCGGCTTTCTGGCCTCCGGCCTTGGCTCTCTCGGCGCCGCGAGCGGCTCGTTCGACCTGCGCAAGGCGCAGCTATACCTGCTCATCGGCGCGCTCCTGTGGGGCTACCTGTCGCTTGTCTTCATGGAGGCCGCCTACGCGATCGCGTGGGAGAGATGGGAAGGCACCATCGAGTACACGTTCATGGCGCCGGTGAGGCGTGTCACGCACCTGTTCGGCATCTGCCTGTTCGCCATCGGCTACGGCCTCGTGCGCACCTTCGTCGTGCTGCTGATCGCGGCGTTCATGTTCAACCTTGACTTCTCTCACGCCGACATTCCAGCCGCCCTCGCCGTCCTGGCGGCCTCGACCGTGCCGCTCATCGGACTCAGCATCCTCACCTCGGTCCTGCCGCTCCTCTCGCCGCAAAAGGGGGAGCAGATGTCGGTCGCGCTGCAGGGCTTCCTCCTGCTCGTGTCAGGGGTGTACTACCCGCTATCTGTGCTGCCTGTGCCGATGCAGATCGCCGGGGCGGCAAGCCCGCTGACCTACGCGCTGTCGGGCATCCGTCGGAGCCTCCTCGACGGGGCGCGCCTACCGGACCAGCTGCCGACGATCGGCATCCTTCTGGGCATGGGCGCGGTGATGATTCCGCTCAGCATCCTGGTCTTCGCGTGGGCCGAAAACCGTGCCAAACGGCTCGGTCTCCTGAAGCGAAGCGGGTAGGGAAAGCCGTCTAAGACCCGCTCAGGCTCATTAATCGATATCCAAACTAATGTTCGAGACTATCAAGTTTCGGCGCACCATCTGGGGCGTCATATCCGACCCAACACAAGATGTCGTGGTCGACCCCCCTTGACGCATCCAGGGTCCCTCTACATCTTGTGGTAAGGGTATTGACAGGCTGAGAGTGCGTCGTTAGGGTTTGCGGCGAATCGCGGTGATCAGTGGGGAGAAGTGGTGAGCCAAAGCAACGCTGCAGCATACGTCGCACCTTACGTCCAGGTACAGCACGCCATACACCTCCTCTACGCCACTTCTCCCCGCAGCCGCGATGGACATCAGGTACCCGCCAACCACCGCTTCGACAAAGACGGCAATCGCCTGCCGCTCGAGCTCCACGGCTGCGGATGCAGCCTTTGCGCGCGCCGGCAGCGCGCCCGTCGCCATTTCTGGGTCGGCGAGGTCCGATGAGTGTTCACCGGGGCGCACAGGGTGAGGGTGGACGACAAGGGCAGGCTGGCTATCCCGGCCGCCTTTCGCAAGCAGCTTCCCGAGGGGAGCTTCGTCTCGGTCAGCCAGGACAACGTCCTGGCGATTTACCCTCCGGACCTCTGGGCCGCCCTGGCACAGGAGCTGCGCAGCCCTCTGCCTGGACCGGACCAGCGCGCATTGGCCCGGACGCTTTACCCGATGTCGGACAGCTTCGAGCCGGATGGGCAGGGACGGATCAGCCTGCAGCCGGAACAGCGCCGGCTGGCGGGGATCGAATCCCCCTCGACAGTGGTGGTGATCGGCACCGGGTCGCGGGTGGAAATCTGGCCCGAGGGCCGATGGGACAGCTACAGCGCCGACGCGCAAGGGCGCTTTACCGAATTCGCTGACAGGGTGATCTCAGGGCACTGAGTCCGCACCAACCCGCACTTTTACAAGAGGTAATAGAGCTGCTCCAGCCCCACATCAGGGCGGTCGCGATCGACTGCACCGTGGGGCAGGCGGGCCATGCCCGCCAGATCCTGGAGAGGATCACACCCGGCGGCCGGCTGCTCGGGATCGACCGCGATCCCGTCGCCGTCCAGGCTGCACGGGTGGCCCTGGCCCAGTACGGGTCTGCGGCGGTCATCGTCCAGGGACGTTTTTCCGAGCTCGGCTCGATCAGCGCCCAAAACGGTTTTGCAAAAGCCGACCTGATCCTTTTCGACTTCGGTCTTTCCAGCAACCAGATCGACGACCCAGAGCGCGGGTTCAGCTTCCGCTCAGAAGGGCCGCTCGATATGCGGATGGATCCCGGTGCAACCGCAGGCGCTGCGGAGATCGTCAACCACTACGAGGCTCGCGAGATCGAGCGCATCATCCGGGAGTACGGCGAAGAGCGATGGGCTCGCCGGATCGCACAGTTCATCGTGGCGCGGCGCCCGCTCCGCACCACTCGCGATCTGGCCCAGGCCGTCGAGGCCGCCATTCCAAGGAAGGCTTGGCCCCGCGACATCAACGTTTCGACCCGGACGTTTCAGGGTCTTCGTATAGCCGTCAACGACGAGCTAGGCGAGATCGAAGAAGGATTGCGAGCAGCTCTTTTGATTCTCAATCCCGGTGGTCGTATGGCGACGATCAGCTTCCATTCCCTGGAAGACCGTTTGGTCAAGTCATTCTTCAACGTCGAGTCGAAAGACTGTATCTGCCCACCCCAGCAGCCAGTCTGCACCTGCGGCCACCGGGCCACCCTCCGCATCATCACCCGCCGTCCCGTGCGGCCGTCCGACGAGGAGGTCGCCGCCAACCCGAGAGCGCGTTCGTCGCGCCTGAGGGTGGCGGAAAGAATCTGATTCCACAAGTCCTGGTGGCCGGGCTAACCCCTCCGGCCACCAGGCACCACCGCCAACGTCCCAGCAACACATGAGGCATACGTTTTGATATCGACCCGAATATTGGCGCGACGTCGCCTGAGCACTGCAGGTGCGCAACATGTTCCCACCGCCCCGCGGCGGAGGCGGCGTACGCGCGGCTTCGTGCAGGTGGCGAGCTCGACCGCGGCCGAACGGCTGCACCTGAGCTCGTTCGGTCACGCCTATCTCGGCCTCGGCGCGATTCTGATCGCCGTCCTCTTCTACCTAGGGCTCGCCGCGCAGATCACGCAGTCCTCCTATGACATCACCCGTCTCCAGGACCAGCAGCGCCAGCTCCTCGCCGCACAGGATCAGCTGAGGTACCAGGAGGTGACGCTTCACGCTCCGGCCCAGGTTCAGCAGCAGGCCGCGCAGAGCGGGATGCAGCGAATGCTGCCCGCGGGCTACCTGACAGGCCAGCCCGTGGCCATCGACCTGACCGCGCCGGTCGGCGCCTCCGGCAACGACAGCACGCCGCTGTGGGCGCGAGCGGTGGCGGCTGTGATCAATACGGTCGGCGGCACGCGCGACGTGCTGGCGGCGTCTCGCTAGTGTCGGTCGGGGTCCGCAACCGGGCCCCACGTCTGGAGCGTGTTGGCTCCACCCGCCTGCGCATCTTGTCGATGGTGGTGGTGGCCCTGGTGCTTGCCGGGATGGTGTGGTCGCGCCTCGCGTACTGGCAGGTGGCACGTCACGGCCAGCTCGCGCTGCAGGCGCAGGCACAGTACCGCGAGGTCGTCCAGTTGCCCGCCATCCGCGGCGCCATCTTCGACCGCAACCTGACCCAGCTGGTCGTCAACACCACCGTCTACACAGCCTTCGTCTCGCCCGACCAGGTGCCGTCTGCGTGGCGCCAACCGGTGGCGAACGCTCTTGTCTCGATCCTCGGTGCCGACCAGGCCACCGTCATGACGACCCTCGGGTCCGGTTCCAAGTTCGCCTACATCACACCCCGTCGCTTCCCCCAGGACAAGGCCGACCGGCTGCGGGCGCTCAAGCTGCCCGGGGTCGGGCTCGAGGCGGAGACTCAGCGCTCGTACCTGCCCGGCATCGGCTCCGGCACGACCCTGGCGTCGAACCTGCTGGGGTTCGTCAACTACAACGGTGACGGCCAGTACGGCCTCGAGGCTTATTACCAGAAGCTGCTGGCGGGGACGCCTGGATACATCTCGAGCTACCGCGACCTGGCCAATCGCGAGATCGTGCTCGGGTCGCACACGCACCAGGACCCGGTCAATGGATCGGACCTCGTCCTTTCACTCGACGCCAACATCCAGTACGCGGCCGAGCAGGCGCTAGCCGACGGCGTGAAGAAGTACAACGCTGAGAGCGGCAGCGTGCTGATCATGGACCCGGCAACCGGCGGCATCATCGCCTCGGCCGACTACCCGAGCTACAACGCGAACGACTTCGTCCACACCGACACCGCGCTCTTCAAGGACAACGTCTCGAGCTACGTCTACGAGCCAGGGTCTGTGATGAAAGTCGCCACGCTGGCTGGGGCCATTAACTCAGGGGCGATCACACCCAGCACGGTGATCAACGACCCCGGATACCTGAACGTGGGCGGCTACCGGATCTACGACTGGGATCGCAAGAACCACGGCAACATCACCTACAACTACGTCCTTCAGGACTCGCTCAACGTGGGCGCGATGAAGGCGATGCAGGCCGAGGGCCACGACGCCTTCTACAGCTACCTGCAGGGCTTCGGTCTGACGAAGGCAAGTGGGATCGACGTGGCCGGCGAGACAACCGTGCCGCCGCCGCCGGCCGCACAGATGGCCGATGCGCAGTACGCCACAGCGTCATTCGGCCAGGGTATAGACGTCAACATGGTTCAGATGCTCGCCGCGGTCAACGTGATCGCCAACGGCGGCCGCTACGCGCCGCCACACGTGGTGGACAGGGTCGGCACGGCGATCAACCCGCTGCTGCTCCAGCCGCAGCGCCAGGTGATCAGCCCCAGCGCAGCCGCGCAGATGACCGCGATGATGGAAAACGTGGTGCAGCACGGCTCTGGATTTACCTCGCGAGTGAAGGGCTTTGAGCTCGATCAGGCTGGCAAGACCGGCACGTCCCAGATCCCTGTCAACGGCCAGTACACGCAGGACGTCTGGGCTTCTTTTGTCGGCTTCCTGCCGGCGCAGCATCCGCGGTTCACCATGCTGGTCGTCGTCCGCAAGCCGCATGCAGCCGGAAGCCAGCAAGACTGGACGTTGAACGACGGCTATATCACCGCCGGACCGATCTGGCAGAAGATCGCGCAGGCCCTGGTCGTCGACTGGCACATAACACCGGACCCTCACTAGCGTTTCTACTTAACGTATGCGGTTATCTCTTCTCGAGATCCTCGAGGCGACCGGGGGCGGCGAGGTCGGCGGCACCCAGGTCGGTAACACCTTCTCGAGCTTTCACACGGACTCGCGGGAGCTCGGGCACGGTGGCGTGTTCTTCGCCCTTCGCGGTGCGGAGATGGACGGGCACCGGTTCGTCGACGACGCGATCAAGCGCGGGGCGACCGCTGTCGTCGTGCAGCGTCGCATGGAAGTCCCGACCGGGATCGCCGAGATCCGCGTGCCTGATACGTGGGCGGCCCTCAACGCGCTCGCCGCGTACACGCTCGAGCGCGTCAGTCCCCTGGTCGTGGCTGTCACCGGGAGCAACGGGAAGACCTCGACGAAGGAGATGATCGCCGCGATCCTCGGCCGTCGTTTCAACGTCAAGAGCACGGCCGGCAACCTCAACACCGAGACCGGCGTGCCGCTCACGATGCTGGCCCTGGAACCGCACCACACGGCCCTGGTCCTCGAGATGGGCATGCAGCATCCCGGCGACATCGCGCGCCTCGTTGCGCTAGCGCGGCCAACGGTCGGAGTGATCACGAACATCGGGACCGTTCACATGGAGTTCTTCCAAACGCGCGAGGAGCTGGCGCGCGCCAAAGGGGAGATGGTGGCGGGACTCCCCGAGCAGGGCATCGCCGTCCTCAACGCCGACGATCAGTTCTACCCGCTGCTGGTGGCGATGACCGCCGCCAGGGTGATGAGCTTCGGCGTCGCGAAAGGCGACTTTCGCGCCGAGGGCTTTCGCGCCCTCACCGGCGGCGGCTCACAGTTCTCCGTCAGGGGAGTCGATGTCCGCCTGATGCTCGAGGGCCGGCACCAGGCGCTGAATGCCGTCGCCGCCCTCGCGGTCGGCGCCTCGGCCAGCGTGCCGCTCGAACAGGGGGCGGAGGCGCTCGAGCAGGTCGCGGTCGAGCATCGCCTCCAGGAGGTGCCTTTGGCGGGCGGCTACTCGATCGTGGACGACGCGTACAACGCGAGCCCGGAATCCATGGTCGCGGCGTTCGAAACACTTGCGGAGAGCCCCCGCCGAGGGCGTCTGCTTGCCGTGCTGGGCCAGATGGGGGAGCTGGGGGCCCTGGCCGAGGAGTCGCACAGGCGGGTCGGGCGCCGCGCCGCGGAGGTGTTCGACGCCGTTTGCGTCGTCGATGGCGAGCTCGCGCGGATCCTGGCCGAATCGGCCGGCGCCGAGCTCGTGGCCGGCCGGCCGGCAGCGGTGGATTGGGTGCGGAGGAACGCGCGCGAGGGCGACCGGGTCCTGATCAAGGCGTCTCGTGGCGTCGGCCTCGACGAAGTCGTCAAGGACCTGACCCAGAGTTGACCCTCGACACTGGGTTGATCCTCGACGCAGTGACGTTCGTGATCACGTTCGTGATCGCGCTCGTGCTCTATCCCCCGACGATCCGCGCGCTGCGGCGCCTGAAGGCCGGGCAGGTCATCCAGGCCGAGCTCCCGGAAAGCCATCAGAAGAAGGCCGGCACGCCGACCGCCGGCGGCCTGCTTTTCGTCGCGATCGCGATCGTCGAGGGACTGCTGGCCACACTGGCCGGCCACCGCGGCGCGCTGCCGGGAATCGCTGGGCTCGTGATCGGCGGGGTGATCGGCTTTGCCGACGACCGGAGCAAGCTGCTCCTCGGCACGCGCGGCATCGCCGCGCGGCTCAAGTTCCCAATCCAGCTGCTCCTCGCCGTCCCGGTCGCCTGGCTCGCCATTGTTCAGGGCGCATCGCATCAGCTCTTCCTGCCGGCTTCCCCATGGTTGGTCTTTCCGCTGGCGGTCGTGGCGATCGTCGGTACGGCCAATGCGGTGAACCTCACCGACGGGATGGATGGTTTGGCCGGCGGGCTTTCGGCGATCGCCGTCGCTGCGCTGGTGCTCCTGTTTCCGGGAGCGCCCGCGGGCGAGAAGGTCGTGGGGATCAGCCTGTGCGCCGCGCTGGTCGCGTTTCTAATCTTCAACCGGTATCCCGCGCGCGTCTTCATGGGCGACACCGGCGCGCTCGCAATCGGATTCGTGCTCGCCGCCATGGCGATTCAGCAAGGCGTCATCGTCCTGCTGCCGCTGCTGGGACTGGTGTTTGTGCTCGAGACGCTGTCTGTCATCATTCAGGTGGCCTATTTCAAGGCCAGCGGCGGACGCCGCGTTTTCAAGATGACCCCGATCCACTACACGTTCCACCACGCGGGTTGGTCAGAGAACCGCATCGCGCTCTCCTTCTGGGGCGCGGGGCTCGTCTCGGCGCTGGCTGCTGCTGGGGTGGCGCGGCTGGTCACTTGACCGCCCTGGTCGTGGGCGCGGCGCGCAGCGGGGTTGCGCTGGCCCGCCACCTGACGCGTGCGGGCGGGACAGTGCGCCTGGTTGACCGCAAGCCCGCCGCGGAGCTGCGCGAAGCGCTCGCTCAGCTGCCGGCCGGCGTCGACCTCAGGCTAGGAGACGAGACCGGCGCCCTCGACGGGGTGGATGTCGTTTACGCAAGCCCGGGTGTGCCGTGGGATTCCCAACTCTTGAACGACGCTCGCGCGCGGGGCATCGCCGTCTCGAGCGAGATCGACCTGTTTCTCAAGCTCTGTCCGGGCACGATGATCGGGATCACCGGCACCAATGGCAAAACGACCACGACCGCACTCACCGGCGTCGTACTGGCGGCCGGCGACCGGCCGGTGGTGGTCGGCGGCAACATCGGCGACACGGTGCTCGACCGGCTCGACGAGATCACACCTCGTCATTGGGTCGTGCTCGAGCTCTCCAGCTTTCAATTGGAGTCCGTCGAGCGGCCGCGCCTCCACATCGGCGTGATCCTCAACATCACACCCGACCACCTCGACCGCCACCACACGTTCGAGCGGTACGTCGACCTGAAGGCACGCGCGATCGAGTTCGCCGGCCCGGACGACTTCGCGGTCCTGAACGGCCGCGATGAGGTGACACGCGGGCTCGCGACCCGCACGCGTGCCGAGGTCGTCTGGTTCGAGCAGCACCAGCCCCTACCGCCGATGCCCCTGCCCGGCCGGCACAACATGGAGAACGCGCTCGCCGCGGCCGCGGTCGGACGAATCGCCGGTCTCTCGGACGAGGCGATCAATGCCGCCATCCGCTCGTTCAAAGGAGTCGAGCACCGGCTCGAGCTCGTGGGCGAGTGGGCGGGAGTCCGCTGGTTCAACGATTCGAAAGCCACCAATCCCGACGCCGGCAGGGTTGCGCTGAGCGCGTTTCCCGGCGCGCCGGTGGTGCTGATCGCCGGCGGCTATGGCAGCGGCTTCGAGCTGAAAGGGTGGGTGGCCGACGTGCTGGCCAACACCGAGGCCGTGGTATTGATCGGCGCCTCGGCCGACCTGCTCCAAGACGCATTGCGGGCTCATCCCAAAGTCGTCCGCGCTTCGAGCCTGGAGGAAGCGGTGGTCGCGGCGGCCGGCCTCTCGCGCCAGGGCGGCGTCGTGCTGCTCAGCCCTGCCTACAAGAGCTTCGACATGTTCAAGGACTTTGAGGACCGGGGCAACCAGTTCAAAGCACTCGTCCGCAAGCGGTTCGCGGCATGAGCGCGATCACGAACGCCGGGCGCGCGCAGGGCGCACGACTTAGCGAGCGACGGCAGCCCGACCGATTGCTGCTGTTCACCACGGTCCTTCTATGCGGGGCGGGGCTGGTCATGGTCACCAGCGCCAGCGTGGCGTTCGCCTACACGCAGCACCAGTCGGCCTTCTACTATGCCGAACGCCAGGCGGTCTGGATGATCACCGGTTTCGTCGCCCTGTTCGTGCTCAGCCGGATCGACTATCGCCGCCTCCGGCCGCTAGCACCGGCGGGAGCCGTGGCAGCCGCGCTGCTGATGGTCCTCGTACTGGTTCCACACCTGGGCGTGACCGTCAACGGTGCTCGACGGTGGTTTGACGCCGGTCCGCTCGGCACGTTCCAGCCGTCAGAGCTCGGCAAGCTCGCGTTCGCCGTCTTCATAGCGCACTGGATCGACCGTCGCGCGGCGCAGATCGGCGATTTCCGGAAGACGTTCGTGCCCTTTGCCGCAATGGTGGCCGGCGTTCTCGTCCTCCTGATGTTTGAGCGCGACCTGGGCACGTCGGTCGTCATGGTGGGCATCTTCGTCAGTGCCTACTGGGCCGGCGGCGGTCGAATCCGGCACATGGTCTTGCTGGTGGCCGCGCTCGCTCTTGGCTTCGTCGCGCTCACGCTGTTCGAGTCGTACCGTGTCGCGAGGCTGACCGCATTCCTGAACCCGTTTGGGGATCCTCTGGGCGCCGGCTTCCAGGCGACCCAGTCGATCTATGGCCTCGCTTCCGGGGGATGGTTCGGAGTTGGCATCGGCCATTCCATCGAGAAGTACGGCTGGCTGCCCGAGGCGCACACGGACTTCATCTTTGCGATCATAGGCGAGGAGACGGGCCTGATCGGCACCACGCTCGTCATGCTCGGCTTTCTCTTTTTCGCATTGCGCGGCTACCGCGCGGCACTCCGCGCGCCGGACCGCTTCGGCGTCGGGCTCGCGGCCGCCATCACCACGTGGATCTCGTTCGAAGCGTTGCTGAACATGGCGACGGTGACCAACACTCTGCCCATCACGGGCGTGCCGCTGCCGTTCTTC
This sequence comes from Candidatus Dormiibacterota bacterium, assembly GCA_036513135.1. Lineage (GTDB taxonomy): Bacteria > Chloroflexota > Dormibacteria > Dormibacterales > Dormibacteraceae > Palsa-870. The sequence goes on from DATBZP010000029.1 coordinate 12,777, forward strand.
AGCTACGGCGGAACGGCTCTGGCAACCACGCTTGCGGCCACAGGTGTTCTGCTCAGCATCGCCCGAAGTGGCACAGGATCTTCTTTAGGAAGGACAGATGAGGCTATTGATCGCTGGCGGCGGGACCGGAGGGCACCTGTATCCGGCGCTCGCCGTCGCCCGAGCTCATCAAGCTGAGGAACCGGATGGCGCAGTGCTCCTGGTCGGCCGGCGCGGCGGTCCGGAGGAGCGGCTCGTGCCTGCCGCCGGCTTCGAGCTGGCGACGGTCAACATCCGCGGCCTCGACCGCGATGCGGTGTGGAAGAACATCGCCCTTCCCGTGCTCATTCCTGGCGCTGTACGCGCCGCTCTTCGCATCGTCGACCGCTTCCGCCCGGACGTCGTGCTCGGCATGGGCGGCTACGTGATGGCCCCAGCCGTCGCCGCGGCGCGCATCCGTGGCATCCCCTACGTGCTGCACGAGAAGGACGTGCGCCCCGGTCTGGCGACGCGATTCTTCGCAAGCAGGGCGGCCGCGATCTGCACGACGCTGCCCGGGACCGAAAAGCGCATCCGCGGCCGCCGGGTCGAGCTCACCGGGGTCCCGCTGCGCAAAGGCTTCATGCCTCGTACGCCGGACGTGCCGCCGCGCCGCCTGCTGATCACCGGCGGCAGCCAGGGTGCGCGCAAGCTCAACCAGGCGGTGTGGTCTGCGCTCGACGAACTATGCAGCAGGTTCCACGAGGTCGTGCACGTGGCGGGGCTGCAGGGGGCCGCGGGCGTCGCGCAGCACGCGCGGGCGGGCTACCGGGGGATGGCTTTCACCGATGACATGCCGGATCTCATGACGAGCGCCGACCTGGTCGTCAGCCGGGCGGGGGTGGGGACCATCGCCGAGGCCACTGCGGTTGGCCTGCCGATGATCCTCGTCCCGGGAACGTTCGGCGGCGGTCACCAGGAGGAGAACGCCGCCTCGATGGTCGATGCCGGCGCGGCTGTGCGCCTTGCCGACCGCGACCTCAGCGGCGCGAGCCTCGTTGCCGCGATCGACGCACTCGATGGCGATCAGCTGCGCGCGATGGCGAAAGCATCGGCGTCGGCCGGGTTGCGTGACGCTGCCGAGCGAGTGCTTGCGGTGCTGCACGAGGTCGCTGGCCCGCCGGGCGCGCACCGGGCGCATTAGAGGTGAGAGTTCATTTGATGGGCGTGGGCGGCGCGGGAGTTTCGGCCCTGGCCAGAGTCTTCCTCGCCCGCGGCGACGAGGTCAGCGGCTGCGACACGAAAGGGTCGGACACAACCGAGGAGCTCGAGGATGCGGGCGTGCGCATCATGATCGGGCACGACCCCGAGCATGTCCTGTTCCAGGACCTGCTCGTGTACAGCGGGGCGATCAAAGGCTCGCCCGAGCTCGACGCCGCGCGCGCGATGGGATTGAGCGTTCTGAGCCGGGCCGAGATGCTGGCCAAGCTCATCAACGAGTCCGACTCGATCGCTATCGCCGGAACCGCCGGAAAGACGACGGTGACACACATGGTCGGCCACATACTCGTCACGGCCGGCTACGACCCGACGGTGTTGGTTGGCGACGGCGCGAGCTCCCGCGCCGGCCGATCGAACTGGCTCGTGGCGGAGACGGACGAGTCGGATGGGACCCTCACGCTTCACCATCCCCGCCGCGCCATCGTGACCAACATCGAGCTCGACCACCCGGACCACTTCAGGGATGTCAGCGCCGTCAGAGATCTGTTCCAGTGGTTCATAGCAAACCTGCCAGAGGACGGCTTGGCGGTGGTGTGCGCGGACGACGAGCTGGTTCGCCAGCTCACGCCAAAGGCGCGTCGAGTCACCTACGGCTTCCGGCACGATGCGACCTATCGCTGCGAACCTGTACGCCCTTTTCCCATCCATCACGGTGGCCATGAGCTCGGCCGGGTCAACCTGAGGCAGCCCGGCCGGCACAACATCCAGAACGCGACGGCGGCCGCGGCCATGGCTCTGGAGATAGGGGTCAAGTTCGCCGACGTGGCGGCCGCGTTGGAGTCCTTCCCGGGTGCGCACCGGCGCATGGAGTTCCTGGGCGTCTTCCAGGGAGCGACCGTCTACGACGACTACGCCCATCACCCGACCAAGGTTCGCGCGACGATCGAGGCTGCGCGGGAGCTCCGTCACCGGCGCTTGATCGTCGTCTTCCAGCCGCATCGTTATTCGCGCCTGGCGGCGTTCATGCACGACTTCTCGCGCGCATTCGAGGGCGCAGACAAGGTGCTCGTGCTGGACGTCTACAGCGCGGGCGAGCAAAACACGTTTGGGGTCCAGGCTGCAGACCTGGCGCACCAGATGCCGAACGCAACATATGCCGGCGATTTCAAGACGGTGCGCGAGATGCTCGAGGGGCTGATCGGGCCGGGCGATCTCCTGCTCCTGATGGGCGCCGGCGACATCAACAAGTTGGGCGATGAGCTGGCGCACCGCGTCTAGGGCCAAGTGGCTGTCCGCGCTGCCCGGGGTCAGCCAGGATGAGCCGCTTGCGTCGCGCACGTCCTTCGGCATCGGCGGCCCCGCCGACTTCTTCCTCGAGATGAGCCGGCCGAAAGGGATCGAGGAGGTGATCGAGGGCTGCGCTCAGCGAGAGATCCCTTACCTCCTGCTCGGCGCGGGCACCAACCTTCTCATCGCCGACGCAGGGGTCGATGGACTGATTCTCAGGGTGGTCAATCGCGACCACCACATCGAAGGCAGACAGGTGCGGGCCGGAGCGGGTTTGAAGATGATGCGGCTGGCGCGGATCGTCGCCGACGCCGGGCTGCGCGGCTTCGAGTTTGCGATCGGCGTACCCGGCACGATTGGCGGAGCGGTGTACCAGAACGCCGGCTGCTGGGGTAAGGAGCTGCGCGAGGTTCTGGTCGAGGTCGAAGGTTTCATGCCCGGTTCTGGAAGCAAGACCTGGAAACCGTCCGACCTCCACTTCGGCTATCGCACCTCCGCGCTGCGGGAGGGAGCCCTGAAGGGGGGGCTGGTGGTCGGAGCGACGATCCACCTCGAGCGCGGCGATGGGGAAGCGGCCAAAGCGCTCATGGCCAAGCTCACGAGGGAACGCGGTGAGACCCAGCCGATCAAGACCAAGAACTGCGGCAGCGTCTTCAAGAACCCGCCCGGCGACTCGGCGGGCCGGCTGGTGCAGGCCGCCGGCCTGAAGGGAGCTCGCGAAGGGAATGCTGTGGTCTCGTCGATGCATGGCAACTTCATCGTCAACGAGGGCGGCGCGACGGCAGCCGACGTGAGGCGGCTCATCGAGCGAATCCAGACCGAGGTCAAACGCCGGTTCAACGTCGTGCTGGAAACCGAGGTCGAGATGGTCGGGAGGTTCAAGCGATGAGGGTGGCTGTGCTGCGAGGTGGCAGGTCGGCGGAACGCGAAGTCTCGCTCCAGTCCGGCGCGCAGGTCGAGCAGGCATTGCTCTCTCGGGGCCACGAGGTCACGGGCGTCGACCTCGACCTCAACTCCTGGGACGTGCTGCGAGACGGCCATTTCAACTGCGTCTTCAACGCGCTTCATGGACGCCTCGGCGAAGACGGCACGGTGCAAGGGATGCTCGAGCTCCTCGGGCTGCCATACACGGGTTCCGGAGTCCTGGCGTCCGCGCTCTGCATGGACAAGGCTCGAGCGAACGTGATGATGGCGGCGGCCGGGCTCCATATTCCGATGTTCGAGGAGGTCGAGATCACGCAAGGGATCGCCGGCGACCTCGTCGAGCGACTCGCGGCGACCTACGGGCTGCCCCTGGTGGTCAAGCCGGTGCGCGAGGGCTCAACCATAGGTCTGACGATTGCGCAGGACGCAGACCAGGTGGCGAGCGGCCTGGCCCTCGCCGCGGGCTACGACCGGCGTGTCATGGTCCAGAAGTTCGCCGTCGGAACGGAGATCACCGTCGGCGTCCTGGCAACACCTGACGTGCAGATGCTGCCCACGCTGGAGATCGTCAGCGACAACCCGGTGTACGACTACGACGCAAAGTACTCGGCCGGCAAGTCGCACCACATCATCCCCGCGCGCATTGCCGAGCGTGCGCAAAGTGACGCGTCCGACGCCGCACGACGCGCTTTCATCGAGCTCGGCTGCGCGGGCATGGCGCGCGTCGACATCATCGTTGACCCCCGCGACACTCCATGGGTGCTGGAGGTCAACACGGTGCCGGGGCTGACCGAGCTCTCACTGCTCCCGGACGCCGCTCGCGCCGCGGGCATCGCGTTTGATGAGCTCTGCCAGCGGCTGGTCGACCATGCGGTCGGTCGCCACGAACGTCAAGTGGGTCCGCCCGCAGGATGAGGTTTCGCCGCCGCCGCTCGCTGGTGCCGCGTCTCGACTGGCGGCGCGGCATTGAGCAGACGGAGCCGCTGAAAGGACAGCTCTGGACCCGCTCTGAGCAGGCGCTGCGTGAGCCTGACGTGCGCTGGGCGTGGCGGGCTCTGGCGGTCGCTGTGGCGGTCGCGGAATCTGCCGCGCTGGCGTGGCTCTGGTTCGGACCGGCTCTGACGGTGCAGACCGTCATCGTGGACGGCGCCCAGCACATGACCCGAACGCAGGTGGCGCGTGCGGCGGGACTGGCCGACGGCGCCTCGGTGTTGAGTGTGGACGGCGAATCGGACCGCCAGCGCCTGCTGAACCAGACCTGGGTGCGCACCGCGACTGTCGTTCCGCAGCTGCCAGGAACCGTCCTGATTCGGGTGAGCGAGTGGCAGCCAATCGCCGGCTATCACGCGGGCAAGAGCGGCAAGCTCTTCTTCCTGTCCGACCAGGCGATCGTGCTGGGCTCGGCCTCGACCGAAGGGACGCTGGTCGATGTGCAGGGACCGGCCGGAGCAGACCCGCGGGTCGGCGACCGTGCCCTGGACGCGCAGCTCCTCACCGCCCTGGTCAACATCCAGCGCGGCTTCCCCGCCCTGATCGGGCAGGACGTGGCGGGCTTCGTCTTCGACTCCTGCGGCGAGCTGACACTTGTCGCAAAGCGCGGCTGGAAGGTTTACTTTGGCCGCGTGCTCACACCCGAGGAGTTCGCGACGCTGCGCGACAAGCTGACCGCGCTCAAAGCCATCAGCGGGAATGGGAACGTGAACTACAACTCCGCCGACCTCGAGTACGTCAACGTGATGAACCCGCAAGAGGCGGCCGTGGGCTACAAGTCTCGCGAGCCCGCGACGCCATCACCCACCCCAGGCGCAAAGCCCCAGCCGACTCCGGCGGCCGTATGCAAATAGGGGCCCCCGCGAAAAAGCCCCACGAACTCGAACGCTTCGCGTTGAGTTCGCGGGGACCCCTAGCGCGGCGCAGCCTCAGAGTTCGTGGGGATAAATGCAAGTAATCGTCGTCGCGATCATCTTCGCGATCCTAGGGGTGTTCCTCGGCGTGCTTTCGCCGGTCACGATCCCGATCACATACGCGCGCTACACCGCCGTCGCATTGCTCGCCGCCCTGGACTCGATCTTCGGAGCTTTCAAGGCATACCTCGCGGGGACGTTCGAACCGCGCGTGTTCTTCAGCGGGCTGCTGACCAACATGACGCTGGCCGCAGGCCTGACGTACTTCGGGGACAAGCTGGGAGTCGATCTTTCGATCGCCGCGATCGTCGCCTTCGGAGTGCGGATCTTCAACAACCTGGGCGCGATCCGCCGCCACTATCTGTAGCTAGTCGGGTCCCCGCGGCGAAGGACCGAAGGTAACCGTCGGCGGGATGGTCAGCATCCGGCCGTCGTCGCCTCGGACCAATTGCCAGTTGCCCTCGTGCACCATCCAGTGATGCCGATGACACAGAAGGATCAGGTTGTCGAGATCTGTCGTCCCGCCATGGATCCAGTGCACGACGTGATGCGCCGCACTCCAGGACGCCGGCCGCTCGCAACCCGGCCAGCGGCAGTGACCATCCCGTGCCTTCAGCGCTCGCCGACCGGGCTCTGACACGACCCGCTTCGAGCGGCCGACGTCGATCACCACTGACTCGGAGTCGAGCAGGACGCGGGCGATGCTGGAGTCGCAAGCCAGACGCTCGATCGTCTTGGAGGAAACAGGCAGCGAGAACTCCATCTCGGCTGCCGGTGCACCTGCCAGTCCGAGCAAGGTCTCGATCGAGCTCGTGACCTGGATCTGGGCTTTCTGCTCACCGCCGGAAGCGAGCTCGACCAGGGCATCAGCCAGCCGGTGCTCCCGATCCCGGTCGTCATGGGCGCCTGACTT
>DATBZP010000030.1:0-25630 GCA_036513135.1 Candidatus Dormiibacterota bacterium
TCGCTGCCAAGCCCTATGTCTTCGGCCCCGGGGTGTACGACCCCATGGGCGCCGAGCTCGTCATGTACCACGGCTTCGATGCGGTCTACTTCAGCGGTTACTCGTTCGCGATCGGCCACCTCGGCACCACAGACATGGACCTGTATTCGTCAGTTGAGATTGCCGACGGCGCCCGCCGCACCGTGAGCGCCCTGCGCAAGTTCCAGCTCACGATGGCGGTTGGCGACCCGGAGAAGGAAGCTCCACCAGTCCACCTGGAGATCCCGCCCGTCGTCGTCGACATGGACGCCGGTTACGGAAATCTCTTCAACGTGCAGCGCACCGTTGAACTCTATGTGCGAGCCGGGGTGGCGGCCGCACACCTGGAGGACCAGGTGATGCCCAAGCGCTGCGGCCACATTGCGGGGAAGGCGCTCATCTCGGCCGCCGAGTTCGTCGGCAAGCTCAAGATGATGCGCAGCGCCGCGGACGACCTGGGGCACGAGGACTTTGTCATCATCGCGCGCACGGACGGCGTGTCGGCCACAGAGGCACCTGAGTCGAAGCGAGGCATCGAGCTGGCCATCGACCGCGGCCTGCGCTACCTGGACAGCGGGGTTCCCGACCTCCTCTGGTGCGAGTTTCCAACCGCCGAGCGCGGGCCGACCGAGAGGTTTTGCGCCGAGATCCGAAAGCGGTTTCCAAAAGCCAGGTTCGCCTTCAACTACTCCTCATCGTTCAAGTGGTACAACGAAAAGAACCCGATCACGTGGGACGAGCTCGGCGATCTCGGCGTGGGGTTCATCTTCATCACCCTGGCGCTCCAGCACGCTGCCGGTCATGGCATGTCGGTGCTGCTGCACGACCTGAAGCAGAGCAGCGAGCAGGGCTACATGGCGCTTCAGCGCAAAGAATGGGCGGACGGCGCCGACATACCGACGCGCAGCCATCACCTTTTCACCGGTGTGCCGTATCACCAGCACGTCGGCCATGACTACGGCGCGACCCGGCTCGGCCAGGAGGTCGATGAGCACCTCGCAGTGTCGAAGGTAGTCTGAAGAACCGAACCCCGTAACGTAGGGTCCGGGTTCAATGATCTCCTTCCCATTTCGCTACCTCTGGTGGCTGATCTCCAGCGTTCGCCGGTCGCTGGGCAAGCCGCCCGACTACGTCATCTTCGTGCTGGAGAACGACCTTCCGGCGCTGCCGGACCCACCCCGCCCTCTGTGGCAGCGGTTCACCTCGCGGCCGCGACTCAGCATCACGGAGCTGAGCGCGCGTTTCGACGCCATCGGGCGCGATCCACGGATCAAGGGTGTGATCCTTCATCTCCGCCCGGTGGGCATGCCGATGGCGACGCTGCAGGACCTCAGGGAGCTGGTCGAAAAGCTTCGCAAGTCTGGCAAGCGGGTCGTGGCGTGGGCCCCTTTCTATTCGACCGGGACCTATTACCTGGCGTGCGCATGCGACGAGATCCTGCTGATGCCGGTCGGAACGATTCAACCGCTCGGTTTTGCCAGCACCGGCCTTTTTCTCCGGGATGGCCTCGCGCGGTTCGGCATCCGGGCGGACTTCGTGCAGATCTCGCCCTACAAGTCGGCCGCCGACGTGCTCACCAGGTCGAAGATGTCGGATGAGCTGCGAGAACAGGTGACCTGGCTGCTCGACTCACAGCACAAGGAGCTCTTGAGCGCGATCGCTGAGGGCCGGCTGCGGGACGAAAAGGGTGCGCAGGAACTGGTCGACGGCTCTCCTTACAGCGACGACACCGCACTCGAGATGCGTGTCGTCGACGCTGTGATCCCGGAGGAGGCGCTGGCTGAACGTCTTGGCCAGGGCGCAGAGGCGCCGATCACAATCGGGACCTGGGAGCGGGCGCGGACCAAGCTGCGGTCGCCGGCACCGACCCTCGGTAAAGGCAAGTACGTGGCGGTGCTTCGGATTGAGGGCACGATCGTCGACGGACGCTCGGGCGGGCTACCGATCAAGCCGCCGATCGAAGTGCCGCTCATTGGCGATGATCGCGCCGGGGATCTGACGGTGGTGCAGGCGGCTCGCCAGGTCGCTGGCGACAAGCGGGCGGCGGCTGTGGTCGTCTACGTCAACTCGCGAGGCGGCTCGGCGACGGCTTCCGAGGCGATGCGGCAGGCCCTGAATGTGATCGCGGAGCGCAAACCGCTTGTCGTCGCCATGGGCCCGGTCGCAGGGTCGGGTGGCTACTGGGTCGCGATGCCGGGTCGCTGGATCGTCGCCCGCCCGGGCACGCTCACCGGGTCGATCGGAGTCCTGACCGGGAAGATCGTGACGGCGGGCATGTGGTCGAAGCTCATGTTCGACCGAGAGACGATCGCGTTCGGACAGCACGCGACCATGGACAGCGACGAGAAGTGCTACACCGATGAGGAACGGGAGCTGGTCAAAGCCCAGATCGATCGTGTCTATGGCCTTTTCCTGGCTGTGGTGGGTAAGGCACGGAAGATGACTCCCGAAGAAGTCCACCCGATCGCAGCGGGCCGCGTGTGGACCGGCCGCCAGGCGTTCGAGCGCAAGCTCGTGGACGAGCTGGGTGGCCTAGACGCCGCTGTGCGCAAGGCGCGCAGCCTGGCCGGCCTCGGCGAGACCGCTCCTGTGAGGGAGGCCCGGCCGCCCAAGAGAATGATTCCGCCGCAGGCCGTCCATGGGGCCGCGGGATACATCGGTTACCTGCTCGAGGGCGTCTCGTTGCTCAGCCGCGCCCCGGCGCTCGCGGTCATGGAGTACCTACCCGGAGAGCTGACCTAAGCCTTCTTAATAGTTAGGCACGGAGCCGGGGATTCCGGCCGGATCTTTAGAGCCCCCAGCGCCTCAAGCATCCAGCGAAGGGAACCTCCAGGGCTGCCGCTCTCGCACCAGCTCGTAAACGGTCGCCACGATGCTCTCGCGATTCGGCTTGGTGAAGTAGTCGCCATCCGGCCCATATGCCGGACGGTTCGGTGAAGCGGTAAGCGTGCGCGGAGCGGCGTCCAGGTGCCACCAGCCCTGCTGCACCTCGAGGATCTGCTGCAGCATGAACGCCGAAGCCGCACCCGGCACATCCTCATCGAGACAGATGAGTGCGTGCGTCTTCTCAATCGAGCGCACGATCGTGTGGTCGATATCGAAGGGGTTCAAGGTCTGGACGTCGATCACCTCGCACGACACGCCAAGCTCTTGGAGGGTTCGGGCGGAGTCGAGCGCAACGCCACAGCAGGCGCCGTAGGTGACGACCGTCGCGTCAGTTCCTTCTCTCAACACCTCCGGCACGCCCAGCGGTACGGTGAATTCACCGATGTTGTCGGGCACCCGCTCCTTGAGCCGGTAGCCGTTCAGCACCTCGATCACCACTGCGGGGTTGTCACCGCGAAACAGCGTGTTGTAGAAGCCAGCCGCCTGCGTCATGTTGCGAGGTACCGCGATGTAGAGACCCTGAAGGGCGTGCAGGAGCACGGCCATCGGCGAGCCCGAGTGCCAGATCCCGACGAGCCGGTGCCCTTTCGTGCGGATGACCACCGGTGCCTTCTGGCCGCCGACGGTTCGCCAATGCAGCGAAGCGAGGTCGTCGGAGGCCGTCTCCAATGCGTAGAGGAAGTAGTCGAGGTACTGGATGTCGCAGATCGGCCGCAGGCCTCGCATCGCCGCGCCGATCGCCTGGCCGAGGATGGTGGCCTCGCGAATGCCAGTGTCAGTGAGTCGCAGGTCGCCGTACTTCGCCTGCAGGCCTTCGAACACCAGGTTGACGTCGCCGAGGCGCCCGACGTCCTCCCCCATCACGAAAAGACGCGGGTCGCGAGCGAAATTTGCGTCGAAATTGCGCAGCAGCACCTGCCTGCCATCCACGCTCGATGACTTGTCCGAGAACGCGGCAGGGACGACCGGCACGTTCAATGGCGACTCATCCGATCGGCTGTAGAGATGGGAGTTGTACCGCTCGTGGTTTTCCCGCCGGTACTCCTCGACGAACTTTGCCAGTTCGGTCCGCGCCGGCGAGTCGATTCCGCGCAATCGGTGCAGAGCCCGCGATGCAGTCGACATGACGAGTGACCTGGTCACCTTGCCCGCCTCGTCCAGCAAGTTGGTGATCGGAGCGACCTCCGGCATGTCTACCCGCTTGAGGATGGCGACTGCGCGGTCGCGCTCCGCCCGGATCGGAGCCTGGAATGCCTCCCACGCAAGGTCGCGCGCAGCCTCGACCGCTTCCTTGTCGGCCGCCTCCCAACCTTCCAGTTGGGCCTCGCTCGCGATCCCCGACTCGATGATCCAGTCCCGCATCCGGCCGACGCAGTCAAACTCGTTCTCGAAACGAAGGCGCTCCTTCGACTTGTATCGTTCGTGGCTTCCGCTTGTCGAATGCCCCTGTGGCTGCGTCAGCTCGGTGATATGGAACAGCGCCGGTTTGTGTTCGCGCCGAACCTTCTCGATCCCGGTTGCGTATGCCTCCACCAGCGCCGAGTAGTCCCAGCCGGGCACCACGTAGATGTCGATGCCAGGCCGATCGTCTGGTATGAAGCCGCGCAGCACGTCGGAGATCGACGCTTTGGTCGTCTCGGCCGTGATCGGCACCGAGATGCCGTATCCGTCGTCCCAGACCGACATCGCGAGCGGCACCTGCAGCACGCCAGTGGCGTTGATCGTCTCCCAGAACAATCCTTCGCTGGTAGCCGCATCGCCGATGGTCCCGAACGCGACCTCATTTCCATTGACGGAGAATCCGTCCTGCGTCGCCTTCAGCTGGGGGTTGTCTCGATAAAGCTTCGATGCATACGCCAGGCCGAGGAGCCGCGGCATCCAGCCGGCGACATTGGAGACGTCGGCGCTCGAGTTCAGCATGTCGACCGACCTGGCGAACGCCCCCGACTCATCGAGGATGCGCGTCGCGAAATGGTTTCCCATCTGACGCCCTCCGGAAGCCGGGTCCGCCTCCACGTTCGCGTTGCCGTACAGCTGGGCAAAGAACGCGCGGACATTCGACATTCGCGTGGCCCACATGAACGTCTGGTCGCGGTAGTAACCGGAGCGCCAGTCGCCAGGCCGGAAGGTTTTGGCCATCGCGAGCTGCGCGATCTCCTTGCCATCGCCAAAGATCCCGAACGTGGCGTTGCCCCGCAGAACCTCTGCGCGACCGATGATGCTCGCCCGCCGGCTGCTGTAAGCCAGGCGATAGTCGGCAACGACTTTTTCCGTGGTCAGGGAGGACTTCGAGTTGCGAAGCGTTTTGGCCAGCCGGAAAACCTCCCTACGCGTCTGGACCAGCCACCGAAGCCAGCCCGACGAACTAACCCTATTTCGGAGGCTTCGCCGTGAGCTCGCGGGGGCCCCAGGGCGAAATCTACGTTAGCACGCACCGCCTCGAGTTCCAGCCAAACTAGCCGCCCCTAGGCGGTCGTGGCGCGCTCTTGATCTTCCTCGGACTGACTCGGCCGCAGGCCTGGCCGGTTCGCGTGGAGCGCCTTCTTCATGTGCGCGTACGCTCGGGCGACGTCGCCACGCCGCTCGAGGATCTCGGCATAGATGCCGTGGCACTGGAACAGCTTTTCACCCTTTCCCTGCTGTTCTAGACCTTGGATCGCCTGGGCGAACTCGTGATCGGTGCCCTCGTGGTCGCCGAGCTTGTCCGCGATCCGACCGAGCCACATGTGCGCTTCGGCGACCGTCGCATCCTCGTGGAGCTGCTCGGCCAAAGCAAGTGCTTCACCGGCGGACTCCTTTGCCTGTTCCAGGTTGCCCGTCTGGACGCAGAGGTCGCACAGGCTGAGCAGCAAGTGGCTACGGCCCAACTCCAGGTCCGAGTCTCCGCTGAGCTCGACCGAGCGGTCGAGGTGCTCTCGCGCTGCTGACGCTTCACCGCGCGCCATGAGGATCAGGCCCAGGTTGTTCTCCGAACGCGCCAGCGATACCCTGTCGCGGAGCACCTCAAGCAGCGCCACCGACCGAACCGCGTACCTCGCCGCGATGTCGAGCTGACCGAGTTCCCGGTACGCCGAGGAAAGCCCGCTGTACGTCTTCGCGAGGCCGCGGAGATCGAAGAACGAGCCCGCGGCGGCAATCGCCGCCTGATAGAACTCGATCGCCTTGTCCCAATCGAGGTTGGCGACGTGAGCGCCGGCGACGATGCCGAGCAGCCGAGCTTCGGTCGGCGTCGGAACGGGCTTGAGGCTCCGGCAGACAGCGAGCGCTTTCTCAGCCAGGGCGAGAGCATCCGGTCGTTGGGCCAGATAGGCCAGCGACGCCTCGGCGCCGAGGCACTCCGCCAGCATCGCGCCGTCTTTGATCGCCTCGAAGTGGGCCCGGGCCTCGGCCAGCAGGCTCGCGGCCCGCTCGGGCTCACCCAGCTGAACATAGGCCAGCGCGACGAAATACCGGATGCGCCCCAGCCGGTAGGCCGAGCTCCCAAGATCCAGCAGCGACCGGCCCAACGCGACGGCCTCCGCGTATCGACCATCTGAGACCATTGCCTCGAGGTCGGCCAGCGCCGCCTGGGTTTCATTGGTGGTCCCGCCGGGGTCGGCCAGGAAGAACTCGACCGGTTTGCCGGTGCGATGAGCGATGTGCTCGAGCGTCGGCAGAGACGGCCGTGTGCGGCCGGTTTCGATCAAGTAGATGGCGGGAGCGGTCACGTGACCCTTACCGACCTGCGCGAGACTCAGGCCCGCTTCCTGTCGAGCTTGCTTCACCGCGCCAGGCCGGATCGTCACGCCTGGAAGACGTCGTCGCGACGGCTTGGTGTCCTGCGTGCCGTCAGCGCTAGCCACCGCGGTCAACTGTAGAGCAAACCCATTTCCGAAGTCCGCACGGCCATCCTGAAAGGATTGTTACAGACGTTGAGGCGCCGGATGCTGATTAGTCCGGCGCATTCTTGGTCGATGGGTCACCCCCCACTGGGAGGTCCGGCCAAGCCGAAGTGGTAGGTCCAGCTCTCGCCTAAGCTGCCGGGTACGTGCCGAAAAGCCTGATCTCGGCGCTCGCCTCCTCCAGGTCGTTGAGAGCCGCTTCAGCGCCGGCCGGGTTCGCGTCGATGGTGAAATCGAGATAGAAGCGGTACTCGAACGGCCGTCCCTTCATCGGGCGGCTGTCGAGGCGGGTGAGGTTGACACCGCGACGGGCGAAGCAGTCGAGCGCCTGGGCAAGGCTGCCCGGCCTGTGCGCCGCAACGAACGCCAACGAGCACTTTGTCGGACCCTCCGAGTCGCGAGGGCGCGCGGCGGACCCCCGTTCGACCACCACGAACCTCGTGCGATTTTCAGAATCGTCCTGGATCGATTCCGCCAGAACGTAGAGCCCGTAGCGGGCTGCGGCCGCCTTGCTGGCGATCGCTGCGGTGCCTGGCTGGCGCTGCTCCGCGACGGCCCGCGCAGCTCCAGCGGTGTCATGAAAGGCGACCGAGCGGATCTGCCTCGAGTGCAGGTATGCGTCGCATTGAGCCAGGGCCTGTGGGTGAGACAGGGCGCGCTCGACCGGCCCGGGCCAACCCAGAAGGCAGTGACGCACGGGATGCACGTGCTCGCGCACCACCCGCAAGCCCGGCAGCTCCCACAACATGTCGGACACCTCTTGCACCACTCCGGCGCTGCTGTTCTCCACCGGCAGCACCGCGACGTCGACCGCGCCCATCGAGAGCGCCTCGAAGGTCAGCCGAAAGGTCGCAAAACCGACCGCGTCGGCGTCTGTGAACAGGGCCGAAACGGCTTCGTCCGAGTAGGCGCCAGGCTCCCCCTGATAAGCGACTCTCACCCCAAAAACCTCATCCGAAAATGAGATGCCTCAGGGTGTCCGCGACGTGGTTGTGGTCGAGCAGCTGATCAGTCACCGGCGGGTGCCCGTTGGTCTCATGGCCGTTCGGTTCTGGGGAGCCTGCGGCGATCTTGCGCAGGTCTTCGTCGGTGACTTCTTTTTTGGTGTCGGCGACCTGCAGGAAGCGCTGCCAGGCCTCTTCCACCTTGCCGTCGGCCAGCGTGATGCCGAGGCGTCCCAGGCGGTGGTGAAAAGCGTGGCGGCCGGACCGCGCGGTGAGGACGATGCGTGAGTCGGACAGCCCGACGTCCTCGGGCTTCATGATCTCGTAGTTCAGGCGGTCTTTCAGGACTCCGTCCTGGTGGATGCCCGATGCGTGAGCGAAGGCGTTTGCGCCGACAACCGCCTTGTTCGGCTGCACCGGGGTGCCCGTCAGCTCGGCGACGAGGCGCGAGGCGCGCGTGATCTCTGTGGTGTCCACCCCACACTCGAGCCCGAGCTTGGCCTGGCGCACGCGCAGCAGCATCACGACCTCTTCAAGCGAGGTGTTGCCGGCGCGCTCGCCGATGCCGTTGATCGTGCACTCGACGCGGCGCGCTCCGGCGGCCAGCGCCGCCAGGGTGTTCGCGACGGCGAGGCCCAGGTCGTTGTGGCAGTGCACCGAGAACAACGCGTTCTCGCTGCCGCGGGCTTCCTCGATCGCGCGGCGGACGAGCTCGCCGAACTCCCAGGGCAAGCAGTATCCGGTGGTGTCGGGGATGTTGATGACGTTCGCGCCCGCGGCAATCATCGTCTCCACGGTCTCGACCAGGTAGTCGGGGTCTGCTCGGCCCGCGTCTTCCGGCGAGTACTGCACGCGGTCACACAGCGACCGTGCGTAGGAGACCATCTCGGCCCCACGCTTCAGCACCTGCTCCCGCGTCATTCCGAGCTTGCGGTCGATGTGGACGTCGGAGACGGACAGGACGATGTGGATCTGGGGCGTCTCCGCCTCTTTGATCGCACCCCATACCGCGTCGATGTCCTCGCGAACCGCCCGTGCTAGCGCGGTCACGGTGGCGCCCCGGATCTCACGAGCGATGCGCCGGCACGCTTCGAAATCGCCTGGGGACGAGACCGGAAAGCCTGCTTCGATCACGTCGACTCCGAGCTTCTCGAGCTGCCGCGCAATGCGCAGCTTGGAATTCGCGTCCAGGTGGAAGCCGGGCGACTGCTCGCCGTCGCGAAGCGTCGTGTCGAAGATGAATACTCTGTCCGGGGTCTTCTCGCTCATTTCTCTACAGGCTCCAACCAAGGCATCATCGAGCGCAGCTCGCGTCCAACCTTCTCAATCGGGTGTTCGGCATCCTTGCGGCGCATCGTCATGAACCCGTCGCGCCCGTTCGAGTTCTCATCCAGCCAGCGCTCGGCGAAGCTGCCGTCCTGGATCTCGTGCAGGACCTCGCGCATCCGCTCGCGCACATGCGAGTCGATGACGCGCGGGCCGGACACGTAGTCGCCGTATTCCGCCGTGTCGGAGACCGAGTACCGCATGAAGCCGAGCCCGCCGCGATACATGAGGTCGACGATGAGCTTCAGCTCGTGCATTACCTCGAAGTACGCGATCTCGGGTTGGTAGCCCGCTTCGACCAGGGTCTCGAAGCCGGTCTTGACGAGCGAGCTGATTCCGCCGCACAGGACCGCCTGCTCGCCGAAAAGGTCGGTCTCTGTCTCTTCCTTGAACGTGGTCTCGACGATGCCTGCACGCCCGGCGCCGAGTGCCTTCGCGTAAGCGAGCGCCCTCTCCTGTGCATGGCCGGATGCGTCCTGGTGGACTGCGACCAGGGCCGGCACGCCCTGGCCCTGGACGTACGTGCTGCGCACGAGATGGCCGGGTCCCTTGGGCGCGATCATCGCGACATCGATCCCGGCATCGGGCTTGATCTGCGCGAAGTGGATCGAAAAGCCATGCGCGAACATGAGCATCGACCCAGGCTTCAGCTGCTTTTCGATCGACTCGCGGAAGAGCTTGCCCTGCCCGGCGTCGGGCGTCAGGACCATCACGACGGAGGCTTCGGCCACGGCGTCCGGTACCTCGAGAGCGCGGACACCGTCTTCGGCAGCGCGCTCGAACGACTTGCTGCCCGAGTACAGGCCCACGCGCACGTCTTCGCCGCTGTCGCGAAGGTTGAGTGCGTGAGCTCGGCCCTGGCTGCCATATCCGATCACTGCGACCTTCTCGCCCAGCTTGGGCGGGCAGTCGCGGTCGTAATGGATCTTCATGCGGTTCTCCTCATCACGACCGGCCCGGAACGGGCCACGTCCAGAATCCCGTGTCGCATCAGCTCGTTGACGAAATCGCCGACGTCCTTGCCTTCGCCCGCGAACTCGACGGTGGTGCCGTCGGGACCGGTGTCGAGCACCTTTGCGCCGCGATCGACCAGGCTCTTGACCTCGGAGGCCGAGACCTTGGCGACGATCAGCTCGCGGCTGTGAACCTGCTCGCCGGTCACGTCCTCGATCTCGATCACCTCGACCAGCCGCTCGAGCTGCTTGCGAACCTGGTCCGCCTCGGCGTGACCGTGGTCGATCTGCAGCGTGAGCCTGGAGCGGCCGGGCTGCCGGCTCGGGCCGACCGAGATGGCGAGGACGTGGAACCCGCGGCGGCGGATGACTCCCGAAATCTTGCTCAGCGTGTTCGGTCCATCCTCGACCAGCACGGACAGGACGCGGATTCTGTCAGGCATTTCCTTCTCCAGACTCTTCAGCGGGAAGGAGAGCAGCGGCGCTTGCCCGGCCGCAGTCCTTTGGGGTCCCTGCGACGCAGTCGCGGGAGGCAGCGCCGCGATGCAATCGGTAGGTCCCATCCTGCTCGCGCTCGCGCGCAGAGGAACCCGGCAGGTTTCCTCTCATTTGTCAGGTGCCTCCCAGAAGTCGTTCAGCGACTTGCCAAGCGGGACGATCGGGTAGACGTTGGCCTCGGGGTCGATGCGAAAGTCAATCAGGAAGGGACCCTTGGCCCGCTCCGCAGCGTCCATCGCTGGGCCGACCTCCTCGAGCTTGGTGACGCGGATCGCGGGCAAACCGTAGGCGTCGGCAAGCTTGACGAAGTCCGGCATGTGCGTGAGGTCGACCTGGGACCGCACGCCGCCGTAGAAGTCGTCCTGGAACTGGCGGACCATGCCGAGGGAGAAGTTGTTGAGAAGGACGATCTTGATGTCGAGCTGGTGCTCGACCGCCACCGACAGCTCCTGCGCCGTCATGACAAAGCCGCCCTCGCCCGCGACGCACCACACGGCCTTATCGGGCCGCCCGAACTTGGCGCCGATCGCCGCCGGCAAGGCGAAGCCCATCGTGCCCGAGCCGCCCGAGTTGAGGAACAGGCCGGGACGGTCGTAGTTCCACCACAGAGCCGCCCAGATCTGGTTCTGGCCCACGTCGGCAACGACGATCGCCTCGCTGCGGCAGCGTCGGTACATGTCGACCAGCACGTCCTGGGGCTGGAGGTGCCCGTTCGAATGCGTGTAGCGGAGGGGGTGCTCCTCCCGCCAGGCGTCAATTTGGGCGAGCCACGCGCCGCGGCTCTTTTCGGGTTCGGGAAGGTGCTCGATGATCGCGGTCAAGGCCTGTTTCGCGTCGGCGACGAGCTCGATGTGCGGGCGCACGTTCTTGCCCATCTCAGAGCCGTCGATGTCGATGTGGATGAAGGTCTTCACCTTCGGAGCGAAGTCCGCCAGGCGCGCGGTGACGCGGTCGTCGACGCGCATCCCGACCATCATCAGCACGTCCGCGTTCTGGACTGCCTTGATGTTCCACCCGGTGCCCATGAACCCGGTCATGTGCAGCGAAAGGGGGTGGTTGACAGGGAACGCGCCAATGCCGAGCAGGGTCGTGCCGACCGGGGCAGCCGCTTTCTCGGCAAGCAGTGACAGCTGGGCTTCCGCGTGGCTGAGCAGAACGCCGTGCCCGGCGAGGATGACAGGCCGTTCCGCGCCGGCCAGAGCCTGCGCCGCCTCACGCGCCCGGTCGAGGTTCACGTGGCCATTCAGCTGGTAGCCGGGAATCTCGAGCCGCTCCGGGGTCACGCGCTCGGCCTCGGCCATCTGCACGTCCTTGCAGATGTCGATCAGCACAGGGCCGGGCCGGCCGGTGGTCGCGATGTGGAAGGCCTCGTGGATCACGCGAGGAAGCTGGTCGATGCTCGTGACGAGGTAGCTGTGCTTGGTCACCGAGCTTGTCGCCCCGATGACGTCCGACTCCTGGAAGGCGTCGCGCCCGACCTGCGTGCTGTTGACCTGGCCGGTGATTGCAATCATCGAGACCGAGTCCATATACGCGGTGCAGAGCCCTGTCACCAGGTTCAGCGCACCGGGACCCGAGGTGGCGAACACCACGCCCGGCTTGCCACAGGCGCGGGCGTACCCGTCTGCCATGTGAGCGGCTCCCTGCTCGTGGCGGACAAGGATGTGCTTGAGCTTGGGATGCTCCGGGAGATGCTGGTAGATGGGCAGGTTTGCGCCTCCCGGGTAGCCGAAGATCAATTCGACTCCCTCGCGCTCCAGCGCCTCCAGGATCATGTCCGCTCCGGTCAACTTGGCTCCTTACTCCTTAAAAAATGAAGAAGCCCCCGCTTTTGTTCGGGGGCTTTTGCGATCTACTTTGCGGTTTCTGTCAGCTCGCGCGCGCCCCCGACTGTCCAAGGCCAATAAGGCCCAGGAGTCCAAGGAGGAGTACGAGCGCGCCGGAAGACTTGGTCATGTGGACTTTGCATTCTAACGAGCCAGACCGGCTTTTGGTTGTGCCCGGGCCACAAATTTCGCCCACCCAGCCTTGCGTAGAGTTGTCGTTCCGATGCTCAGTTTCCCTTCTCCTCCGGGCAAAGCCGGGAGGACTTTGGCCCAGAAGCTGTGGGACGCCCATGTCGTGCGCACCGCGCCTGGCGAACCCGACCTCCTTTATGTCGATCTCCACCTCGTCCACGAGGTGACTTCCCCACAGGCTTTTGAGGGGCTGCGCCTGTCGGGCAGACACGTCCGGCGGCCAGACCTGACGCTCGCGACGATGGACCACAACGTCCCCACGCAGGGCGGCCTGAGGGCGGCCGACGAGCTTTCCCGGCGCCAGATGGAGCTCCTGGCCGAAAACTGCCGGCGGGAGGGCATTCCGCTCTACCAGATCGGCAGCCGCCGGCAGGGCATCGTGCACGTGATCGGCCCTGAGCTCGGGCTCACGCAACCCGGGATGGTGATCGTGTGTGGAGATTCGCACACGTCGACCCACGGGGCGTTTGGGGCCTTGGCCTTTGGAATCGGGACATCGGAGGTGGAGCTGGTGCTCGCGACGCAGTGCCTGCCCCAAAAGCGCCTGGGCGACCTGGCGGTGACTGTCTCCGGCGAGCTTCCCTTGGGCGTGACCGCGAAGGACATCGTGCTGGGCCTGATCGGCCGGACCGGGATCTCCCAAGGGCAAGGCCATCTGGTCGAGTACCGCGGATCGGCGATCCGCGCGCTCTCCATGGAAGGCCGGATGACGGTTTGCAACATGTCGATCGAATGGGGCGCCAAGGCCGGGATGGTGGCGCCGGACGACACGACCTTCAGCTACCTGCACGGCCGGCCGAGCGCGCCGAAAGGTGCGGCATGGGAGGCGGCCCTGGACTCCTGGCGGTCACTCTCCTCGGACGAAGACGCTTCTTTCGACGGCGAGATCTCGATCGACGCTTCGCACCTGGAGCCGCACGTCACCTGGGGCACCAACCCCGGCCAGGTGGCACCGGTAACCGGGCGAGTGCCGGAGCCACGGTCGGAGACGGACGAGCGTGCGCTGCGCTACATGGACCTTCGCCCGGGGACTGCACTGGCGGACATCGCCATCGACCGGGTGTTCATCGGCTCATGCACCAACGCGCGAATCGAGGACCTGCGCGCGGCCGCGCACGTGATCGCGGGCCGGCATGTCCATCCCAAGGTCCGCGCGATGGTCGTGCCCGGGTCCACGTCGGTCAAGCGGGCGGCCGAGGATGAGGGACTGGACCTCGTCTTCAAGGCTGCCGGCTTTGAGTGGAGGAGCGCCGGCTGCTCGATGTGCCTTGGCATGAACCCGGACATCCTGGCCCCGGGCGAGCGGTGCGCCTCGACGTCCAACCGGAACTTCGAAGGAAGGCAGGGCTCGGGCGGCCGCACCCACCTGATGAGCCCGCCGATGGCGGCCGCCGCTGCGGTGACCGGTCACGTGGTGGATGTGAGGGAGCTTCTCTGATGGAACCGGTTTCTCGAGTTTCCGGACGGATGGCGCCGCTCGACCGTGCGGACGTCGATACCGATCAGATCATCCCCAAGCAGTTCTTGAAGCGGATCGAGCGGACGGGCTACGGGCCGTTCCTATTCTTCGACTGGCGAGCCGGCGGGGATTTTGTGCTGGATAAGCCGGAACACGCCGGCGCGTCGGTGCTGGTGACCGGGACGAACTTCGGGTGCGGTTCGTCGCGCGAGCACGCCCCCTGGGCTCTGCACGATTTCGGTTTCAAGGCGATCATCGCGCCGAGCTTCGCGGATATCTTCCTGGCCAACTGCTACAAGACAGGTTTGCTTGCAGTGACTCTGCCGGAGCGGCAGGTGCGGCATTTGATGGACCTGGTCTCGGAGGATCCGACCGTGCAGGTCACGGTCGACCTCGTGAAGCAGGAGGTTCGAGGCGAAGGGTTCTCGTATCGGTTCGAGTTCGATTCTTTCGCCCGCGATTGTCTTCTCGGCGGGCTGGACGAGATCGCGCTGGTCGAACGGCATACCGCGGAAATCGGGGCCTTCGAATCCCGCCGGCAGGAGTGGTTGCCAGCAGTCAAGTAGGCCTGTTTCCCGCTGGAGCCGGCCGTTGCGGGATTGGCAGTGGCCTTGAAACCCGCATCAGCCATCGCGCGCGGCATTCCGGCGGTCGGGGCCCCGCACCAAGAAAGGGCAGGCCCCTAATGGGGGCCCTCCCTACGTTTGGCTTCCTGCGCGCAAAGCGGCGATAAGGATGGGACCTACTGATTGCCCCCAAGCCTTCGCACCGAACCTAGTCCAGCTTGATTTCGATTTCGGTGCGGGTCAACCCAGCCTGTTAAGACCGCCTACGGCTTGAGCATCGCCCCTTCGGAAGCCGAGCCCACCAACAGCGCATAGCGCGCCAGCACGCCTTTGCGATAGTGCGGTTCCGGCGGAGACCAGCTCTTCAGGCGCGCTGCGATGTCGACACCTTCGACTGCAAGCCTTCGACTCTCCACGTCAATGTCAATCACATCGCCGTCTTGCAACGCGGCCAGCGGACCACCCACGGCGGCCTCCGGTGCGACGTGGCCGACCATCAGCCCTCGCGTCGCACCCGAGAACCTTCCGTCCGTGACCATCGCCACCGAATCGCCTAGGCCCTCGCCCACGATCGCTG
This sequence comes from Candidatus Dormiibacterota bacterium, assembly GCA_036513135.1. GTDB lineage: Bacteria > Chloroflexota > Dormibacteria > Dormibacterales > Dormibacteraceae > Palsa-870. Next base: position 15,127 of record DATBZP010000030.1, read on the forward strand.
CCGTGACCTGCAGCATCTCGCGCATACCCGGCCCGCCGCGCGGCCCCTCATACCTGATGACGACGACGTCGCCGGCCTTGATCCGGCTCGCATAGACGGCCGCGAAAGCGTCCTCCTCCCGGTTGAAGATCCGCGCCGGCCCGCGGTGCGAGGTAGGAGTGTGCTGCGTGATCTTGACGACGGCCCCCTCCGGGGCAAGGTTTCCTCGCAGCACCACGAGACCGCCCTCATCGCGCAGGGGATGCGAAAGCGGGGCCACGACCTCCTGACCGACGGTTTCCGTAACGGATTCGCACTCCTCGCCAAGAGATCGGCCGGTCACCGTGAGCGCATCGCCATCGATGAATCCACCGTCTAGTAGGCGCCGCGTGAGCAGGGCGATGCCGCCAGCGCGGTGCAGCTCCACCGCCGCAAACCTCCCGCCCGGCTTGAGGTCACACAGCAGAGGCGTGCGGCGGCTGATCCGGTCGATCTCGTCGATGGCCAGCTCGACGCCGATCTCCCGCGCCAGCGCGAGCAGGTGCAAAACCGCGTTCGTGGAACCACCGCTTGCGGCGACAGCGGCGATCGCGTTGTCGAACGCCTGGCGCGTCAGGATGCGCGATGGCCGGAGGTCCTGCTCGAGCGCATTCAGCGCGACGCGGCCCATGCTCTCGGCCGCCCGGTGCTTGTCCGGATCCGTCGCCGGAATCGAGTTGAAGCCGACCGGCGACAGGCCGATCACCTCCATGACCATCGACATCGTGTTCGCCGTGTACTGGCCGCCGCATGCCCCGGCACCCGGACACGCAACAGCCTCGATCTCAGCGAGGTCGGAGTCGCTCATCTTGCCGGCCGCAGCGGCGCCGATCGCCTCGTAAACGTCACCGACCGCAACTTGCCGGCCCCGGAACGAGCCCGGCATGATCGATCCTCCATAAAGGACGAGCCCGGGACGATCAAGACGCGCCAGCGCGATCGCGGAAGCGGGGATCGTTTTGTCACACGCACACAGGCAGCACATCGCGTCGAACATGTGCCCGCGCGCCACCAGCTCGATGGAGTCGGCGATGACCTCGCGGCTCACCAGCGAGGTCTTCATCCCCTCGGTGCCCATCGTGATGCCGTCGGAGATGGCGATCGTGTTGAACTCCATCGGATTGGCGCCGGCCGCGCGAATGCCTGCCTTCAAGGGTCCGGCCAGCTCGCGCAGCCCAAAGTTGCATGGCATCGTCTCGCTCCAGCAGTTGGAAACGCCGACGAACGGCTTGCCTATGTCGGCCGATGTCAGACCGATCGCGTGGAGAAATGAGCGCGCCGCGGCGCGGTCGCGTCCCTGGTACAGGGTGCGGCTGGGCAGCTCGCGAGCGGGCACGGTCGGAAGTCTAGCTCGGACCGATATGGCGCCTAGCCTCGGGCGAAAACGGCGAAAGCTGAGTTGCTCTCCGCAAATGTTCTGCGGTTCACAGGAATTCCCAAGGTCAGGAACTCAACCTCTTACGTCATCTACACGAGTGCGTCAACATCGCAGCGTTCTGTCCTACACGCCGCACAATCTGCTCCGGATCCGAATGACCCCGTGATCCGGTCGCCACGGATTGGGACGCGTGGCCGGGTTGTCGGTGCGCTCATCGGCATCGCGCTGGGTGCAGCTGTGATCTGGCTCAGTCATCCGGCCGCCATATGGGAAGCCCTCAATGAAGTCGAGATATGGCCTGTGTTGGTGGCTCTTTTGCTGAACGTCCCGGTGGTTGCGCTGCGCGCTATGCGAGCGAAGGTGATATTGAACTTCCTCGGCCACAGGGTCTCCTTCCGATCAATGGTTCCCGTGCAACTCGTCGGGCAGACCTCGAGCACTTTGACCCCTGCGGCAAGTGGCGACTACGTGCGAGCCTACATCTGGCGGCGGACCCAGAGCATCCCGCTACGTAATGGAGCGGCAGTGGTCACGTTCGAGCGCGTGTATAGCTTGCTTCTGCTTGCGGCCCTGGCCGTCCTGCTGATCAGCCTCCCCAGGCACGGCCTGTTCGGCTGGATCGGCGTTGCACTCGGTCTGGGTTTGGCCACTTTCGGCCCGGCCGTAGTTGAACTGATGACACCGCCGGCCATTGAGCGCTTGGCTCTCGGACGCCTAACGAGCGGGCGCCGGCTGAGCAGGTTCGCCGAGGGCACGCTCGAGATGGCGGACAATCTCCGCCGGATTCTGCGCTCTCCGGTGCTCCTCCTCCAGACGTCAGCCATCACGCTCGTGGTGTTCGTCCTGAGCGGCCTTCAGGTCATGCTGCTTCTCACCGGGCTTGGTGACTCGGTCCACGTCACGCAGGCGGTTGCCGTGTATGCAATCTCGCAGGTGGGCGGAATACTTTCCACGCTTCCGTTTGGACTCGGCGCCGCTGACGCGATCCTCGTCGCGGCCCTGGCCGGTTACGGCGTGGGGGTCGCCGATGCCGCGACCGTAGCTGTCCTATTTCGGGCAGTGTCGACTCTGCCACAGGCCATCGCCGGACTTTTCGCCTACCTACAACTTGACGGGCGAGACAAGCTCGAGCTTGCTGCCGCCGACGCTCGCCGCGAGGCCGACTAGTTGCCGCGGGCGGTGGCGCTTAACGCTACGCGCGTGGCCGTGACGGGTGGCGCCGGCTTCATCGGAACGCACACCGTCGAGATGTTGGTTGCAGCTGAGGCCCAGGTCCTCGTCATTGACGACCACAGCCATCCATGCGGAGCCGCGCTGCCGGCCGAGGTCGAGATTGTGCGGACGGACTGCGGATCGGAGGCAGCTGCGCAGGCTCTCAACTCGTTCAAGCCGGCTGTCGTCCTCCACCTCGCGTCAAAGGGCGGAGTGCAGCGAGCAGCGCGAGATCCGGGCGACCACGTGCGCGCCAGCCTGGCGAGCACGGTCGCGTTGTTTCACTCCGCCGTTCAGGCAGGCGCACGTCGGATTGTGACGGCGTCATCCGGCGGCACGATCTACGGCGACCCGAAACAGCTTCCTGCTCGCGAGACCTCGCCGGCGGCTCCTTTATCCGTCTATGGCGCCGCCAAAAGGTCCGAGGAGGTGTATCTGGCCGCGTTTGGCCGGCGCCACGCAATCTCAACCATTGCATTGCGGTATGGCAACGTCTACGGACCACGCCAGGATGGAACGGGCGAGGCGGGCGTCGTCGCCATCACGTGCTGCCGGCTTCTCGATGGGGCCGAGCCCCGCATCTACGGAGACGGTGAACAGACACGCGATTTCGTCTACGTCGGCGATGTCGCCGCGGCCAACGTCGCTGCGGTGTTCGGAAGCCGGTCAGGTGAACTGAATATCGGCACCGGCCACGAGACCAGCATCAACTCCGTTGTCAAGCTCTTGCTTAAAGCGTCGGGCGGGCCAACGAATATCGAGTACTTGACCGCGCGTGAATTCGAAGTTCGCCGCGCATGCCTCGACCCCACACGCGCCAATCGATACCTCCCATGGAAGGCGAGGGTTTCGATCGACTCAGGTCTGGCCGATACATGGTCATGGTTTCGTAAACGCCACCTTGCACAGCCGCAGTGAATCTACGATTGCCACGATGAGGGTCGTTGTTCTCGGCGCGGACGGCTACCTTGGTTGGCCAACAGCGCTCCATCTTTCAGCGAAGGGCCACGATGTCGTCGCTGCGGACAGTCTTATCCGGCGGCGGTGGGATGTTTTGTGCGGCACAGAGAGCCTCGTCCCGATCGCGGGGATGAAGCGGCGTGTCGCACGTTGGAAAGAAGTCAGCGGCAAGCAGATCGCGTGGGAGCGATTGGACGTGATGTCACTCCCCGACACAACCGCGCTCATCGCTCAGTACCAGCCCGATGCCGTGGTGCATTTCGCCGAGCAGCGATCGGCGCCGTACTCGATGATCAGCGGTCCTCACGCGGTCGAGACGCAGGTCAACAACGTCGTCGGCACCTTAAATCTTCTGTTTGCTTTGCGCGAGTCGGCGCCCGATTGTCATCTCGTGAAGCTCGGGACGATGGGCGAGTACGGCACGCCCAACATCGACATCGAAGAAGGCTTCATCGAGATCGAGCACAACGGGCGGAAGGATAGGTTGCCTTTTCCCAAGCAGCCTGGCTCCTTCTATCACCTGTCGAAGGTCCACGACAGCCACAACATCATGTTCACGTGCCGGGCGTGGGGCCTGCGCGCGACCGACCTCAACCAGGGCGTCGTCTACGGCTCGGGCACCCAAGAGACAGATCTGCACACCGAATTGCGTACGCGCTTCGACTACGACGACATCTGGGGCACCGTTCTCAACCGCTTTTGCACGCAAGCCGCCGTCGGCTATCCGCTCACGGTATACGGCACCGGCGGCCAGACTCGTGGCCTGCTCGACATCCGCGACACCGTGCGCTGCGTCGAGCTCGCGGCCATCAACCCGCCTGAGCGGGGCGAATATCGCGTGTTCAACCAGTTCACCGAGCAATTCAGCGTCGAGCAGCTGGCCGAGCGCGTTCAGGCGGCGCGACATGCGCACGGCCTCGAGACAAGCATCGAGCACCTCCACAACCCGCGAACTGAGATGGAGGCGCATTACTACAACGCCAAGCATCAGCGCCTGATCGACCTCGGCCTCAATCCGCACCGCCTCGAGGACTCGCTGATCGACCGGATGGTCGGCTTGGTCGAGCGGTACAAGAGACGGATCAAGCCGGAGTTCTTCGTGCCTCGCGTCGACTGGCGATTCGGCGGTCGCGGCAAAATCAAACCGCCCTCAGCTCGCCGGCAAAGAAGGTTGGCGGCGGTCTCAGCCTCGTCGACCCGCGCCTGAGCCTCGGAAGCGGATCGCGGCCAGCTCCTTCGTCGCGCGCAGGATTGGTACCAGCCGTCCGCCCGACCGGCGACCCATGCGCCTCGGATGATGCGGGACGCCGACCTGCACGAACTTGCCGCCGTGCTCCTGGACCTTCCAGTAGAGCTCCGCGTTGATGAGCGCGCTTTTGGAGTAAAGCTCGAACCGGCGCAACATGTCGGTGCGGATGATCTTGAGCGCACAGTTGACGTCCCTCACTGGAACGCGCAGCGTCAACAAAACCATTCGGTTGAAGACGCCGCTGATCACGGATCGAAAAGCCGGGTCCTCGCGACTCAGGCGCCAGCTTCCGACGAGGTCAGCCTCTTTCAGGTGCGGCACAAGCAACGCAAGGTCGGCAACGTCCAACTGGCCGTCGGCGTCGGTGAACGCCGTGTACTCGAGATCTGCTACGCGGAGGCCGTCCCCGACGGCGGCGCCGTAGCCCGATTTGCGCTCGTGACGGACGACTCGCAGCTCCATTCCGAGCTCGCGCGCAAGCGAAGTGGCCAGCGGGCCCGTGCCGTCGGTGGACCCGTCATCGACGATGATCACGTTGAAACGTGTCGTGATGCGCGGCAGCACATCGTTGATGTGAGGAATGAGCCAGCTCAGGTTCTCACTCTCGTTGTGCGCGGGCATGACCAGGCTGAGGCCAGGCAGGCGCTCTTCGGATGTTGACAACTGAGTCCAATCCTAAGCAGGGCGGGCCACAGGCCGCCGGCAGTGCGGCACACAGCCGCGCGCCTCAGGTCGCGCGCGGCGCGGCCGCCCTGGTCACCGCGCTGGCTGCGGCGGGCTATTCGGCCGTCTCGATCTACAGGCACGACCACTTCGCCAGCAACGCGTTGGACCTCGCCGTCCAGGACCAGACGGTATGGGGCTACAGCCACTTCGCTTTCATCTACAACACCGTGCTGGGCATCCCCAACCTGCTGGGGGACCACTTCCATCCGATCCTCATGGTCCTTGCTCCGTTCATGTGGATCTGGAATTCGGCGGACGTGCTGCTGGTCGCCCAAGCGATCCTTCTGTCCCTGGCCGGCATCCCGATCTACCTTTGGGGCGAGCACGAGCTCGGACCGGTTGGCGGACTGGCATTTCAAGGTGCGTACCTTTGCTTCTGGGGCGTGCTCGCGGGCGTTGTGTACGACTTCCACCATGTCGCTTTCGCGGTGCCCGCGATCTCCACCGCCCTGTATGCGACCCTGACGCGCCGCAACCTGCTGTTGCTGGGCGCGGTGGTGGTCGCGATGCTCACGCGTGAAGACGTCGCCTTGACGCTGGTCGCTCTCGGCTTCTACATCCTCGTGATACAGCGCAGGTGGGTCCTTGGGGCGGCGCTGGCGGGAGTCAACGCGGCTTGGTTCGCCCTGCTGCTCGGAGTGATCATCCCGGCACTCGGCGGCGGCCTGGCCTATCGGCATTGGACGTATGACGCGCTGGGCAGCGGGCCGCTGAGCTCAGCATCCTTCGTGCTGCAGCACCCGTTCACGAGCCTGAAGCTCCTGTTCACCCCGGCCGAGAAGGACCGCGTGTGGGTCGGCTCGTTCGCGGCGTTCATTCTTCTCCCGCTCGCATCGCCCCTGCTGATCGTCGCCATGCCGTCATTTCTCGAGCGCTTCTGGTCGTCCTCGCCTAACTTGTGGTCCTTTCATTTCCAGTACTCGATGCTGCCGGCGCCGATACTCGCGTTCGCCGCGATTGACACCAGCGCGCGGATCAAGACCCTTTGGAAGGATCGGCTGTCCAGGCTCGGGTCCACGGTGCTGCCGGTGAGCGCGCTGGCGGCGAGCGCGGTGCTCACCTTCGGCCTGGTGCGCCCCTTGGCCGAGATCAGCACCTACCTGCCGAGCAGCCGCGCGGCCGAGATCCAGTCGTGCCTCGACAGCATCCCCGCGGACGCAAGCGTTACAGCGTCGAACGCTCTCGTCCCCCACCTCTCCCACCGCCAGTCGATCTACGTGATCAGCCTTCACAACGCTGCCGAATACATCGCCGTCGACCCGTCGACATACTCCAGCTTTTACCCAGGCGAGGAGGACCAGCTCCGCAGCACGGTGCGGGGAGCTCTGGCGGCGGGCTATGGAGTCGTGTGCGCGAAGGGCACCACGCTGGTGCTCGCGCGGGTGGTAACGAACCTCCAGCTCAGCCCTGAGCTGCAGCTGTGGCTGGTCGGTGAATGCAGCGGGCGCGCCTGCCTGTCAACGCCGCCGTGAGGCATGCAGCTTCACCGCGCTTTCGCCAGGTTGGCCCGGTCGGCTCGCAGCTCTCTGCCAAACCAGCGGAAGAACACCGCCGCGGCCGCAACCGCCATCGTCGCCTTGCCCAGGATCATCAGCACGACTCCCGACACTGTCTGGTCGATCAGCGGCGTGAGCGACGGGACGAGTCGCGGCGCGTGCGTGTAGTACTCGTAGAACGGCACACGCGAGAAGATGAGCGCGAGGGCCACGCCGTCCTGGGGCAGGGTTGCCGCCAGCATGTAGAGGAGCTTGGCGCCCGGGGACATCTGCCAGCGCGCATGCGCCGACGTCACCTCCAGCACCGGCCAGTACAGCACCAGCCCACCTGCGATGAACATCAGGTGCTCGACCACGTGCAGCCCCTCGGAGTAGAGGGTTGCGTCGTAGAGCGGCGGGAGGTGCCACACGACCATCACCAGCCCGGCGATCACCTGCGCGGGCACGGGTTCGGTGACGGCGCGGACTCCCGGCACCCGAACGATGCGCTCGACCATCTGCGCCGATAGGCCGAGCAGCATCAGCGGCGGAGCAACAAAGCCGAGCAGGACGTGCTGCAACATGTGGACGCTGTCCAGGTAGTGGTCGCTGATCGTGTCCAGCGGCGTCTCAAGGCAAAGCCACAGCGTGACCAGCCCGAGGCCGAAGTAAAGGGAGTGCTTCCGCTGTGCATCGGATACCGTGCCGGCCAGCCAAGCGTGCCCGAGGAAAAGGAGCACGAGGCCCGCGTACACGGTCAGATCCACAGGCCAGGTCACAGCCTTGCCAGCCCCATCCCCCCACCGGCCCTCCCCACCCGGGCCTGCGGCCCGACCTCCCCGGCAAGCGGGGCGGGATGCCAGGTGATCACGACGCCACCCTATCCTCCGGCAGTCGAGCCAGCGCGACGAGGAAGATCACCAGGACCATCAAATGGGCGGCCGAGCACCAGATGCAGACTGCGCCCAGCAGGACGATCTCGACATAGACGAGGTACACCACGGTCACGAGCCCGATCGCCGACCAGGCCAATTGCGCCCTCGCCAGCCGAGGTCCCCGAGCACGCCAGGTCGCCGCCGCCAGCGCGCTGCTGACCACAAACCACACGATGCCGGCCGCGGACGTAGGCACGCCGGATCCGCCAATCACCGCGAACGAGCTGGCAAGGACCTGCTCGCAGTTGACCACCGCATTCGCAGGGCAGGCCAGCGCGATGGTGGAGTAATGAACCACCGTCAAGTAGACCGAGATGCCGAGGCCTGCAAGGCCGGCGACCAGCCCCAGCACCTGAAGTCGCAAGGCTAGCCGAGAGTCTTTTCTATGGCCTGGATCGAAGGGGATGAACAGACCGCGGCGGGCTGGTCAGCGGTCAGCCGGCAGACGGTCGCGGTGATGAGATTCGCGGATCCCAGGATCGCTTTCGACTGCGCCGAGCCTGGCTGCGCCAGCGAGTCGGCGATCGCTTGCCAGGTCATCCCGCTCAGGACGTCCGGCAGGTAAGAGGCGCCGGAAGACGCGTACCGATTGCCGAAGTCGACGAACGGTATCGAGCCCGAGGTGTCGTACTGGCTCACGAGCGCCTGCTGGGCCGGAGTCGGCGACTCCAGCGGCTTTTGCTCCCGATCGGTCGTCTCCACGGCTGCGAAGTCGATGTACTGGCTCGAGTACGTGGCGTTGTGAAACGTGAAGGTTGGCGTGTTGGCATAGATGTCGGTCGAGGACGAGGACGTGGTCTTGAGACCGGAGAACGTGCCGAATCGCGACAGCGCGATGATGATGGGCCACCTCTCAGCCGCGCAGTAGGGACAGTACTCGGCGCCGAAATAAAACACCTCCGGCCGTCCGTTCGAACCCGTCAGGAGACTCCCTGACACCGCCTTGATCAGGTTGTTCGCGGAGCCCTTTCCCACTGCATCGAACTCCGAGGCTGGAAGGCTCGTGATGCTCGAAACGACGAGTTGGGTCGCGTCGATGTTCAACGGTGGCGGCGCAACGGGCGTCGTGTACCACCGGATGACGAGGAACGCAGCCACCAGCAGAGCCAATACGCCAACAACCGCGACCGGCGGCACCCAGGACGGCGTTCGGGAGACGGGTCTTCGCATCGGGTGGCCACGCGGAGATTTGCTGCTCATCAGGTCTCCCTTGTGATCGGTTGGGCGAGGATCCACAAGCTGGTCATGGTGTACATCACCATGAGCAGCAGCATCGGATACTGGCTGAGAAGCGCGCGCTGAGCGGTCCGGAAACGCTCACCCGCCCGCAGGTGCGCCAGGTAAACGGCGATGACATGGCCGACGACGATCAGCACCACCTGCGCGTACCACACGGTAGACGCCTGCGCGAGCGCGAAGCTAGGCGTGAAGCCCGCCACCGCCGGCCATAGATGCCAGCCCTTCGCGAGCGGGTCGTTGAGGAGCGGGATCAGCGCCTGCGACTGCACCACCAGGTAGCTGTAGTTGTGAGCGGCGTTGTAGACCAGCGCGATTGGGACCAGCGTCAGCGCGAAGGCAGAGACCGTCGCCTTCAGGTCGACGTTGCGTCTGCCCAGGTAGACCACCAACTCCATGAACGTGATGAACACCAGCAGGAAGGCGACCGTCAGCAATACGAGGCCAAGAGTGCGATTAAAGAAGGATCCGAAGGTGCCCATCGGGAGCCAGATCGGCTCGAGCGCGACTGTGAAGTCCTGCCACGCGGGGGTGGCAAGGATGCCGTCGAAAGCAAGCGTCGAGAGCATGAGGATCACGAAGACGACCCGGTCCCAGCCCGTCGGTGACGGCTTGAGCAGGCCCACGCCCCACGGCCGGAGATAGACCGTGCTGATCCGACCGGCTTCGTCGCGTTCAGCCTCAACGGGTCCAAAACGGCCGATGATGCCGAAGAGGACGGTGAAGCCCTCGCAGTGCTCGAGCCATTCGTCGCGCCCGAACACGATCATGCCCGCAAGGGTCACGGCCGAATAGACAAGGGCGACGGTGGCGACAAGCCACGGACGGTTGGCCATACCAGTCGTGAGCTCAAGACAGGCGAACGAGAAGTAGGCCGCGGCCGCAGGCCAGACGCCGACGTTGGGCAGCTTCCATACGGGCCCGAGTCGCACCAACCTCAGCGCGTCATAGAAGGCGGCCCACGGGTTGAGCAGGTACCACAGGTTTCCGACCAGGCCGCTGAGGATGACGAGCCCGGCCCAGAAATAGATCCAGGTCAGGTACTCCGAGGGGTTGTACAAGGGGTTGGCCGAGCCGAACAGTCCTGTGATCACGATAGCCAGGAGTCCTGCGACCCCGATCGTCCCGCCGACAATCCGCGGCCAGCCGCTGTGGGCAGCCGAGCTCAGCGCCGGCACCGCCCTGCGCGGGTACTGGAGCGCCTTGGCGCCCACCTGGTCGCCAGCGAACAGGACGACGAGCACGAAAGAGATCACGACCACGCCGGCTGCCGCATAGAGGTAGAGGGCAAGCGAGATCGGAAGGTCGTAGCGCG
>DATBZP010000031.1:0-64054 GCA_036513135.1 Candidatus Dormiibacterota bacterium
ATCGAAGCGGGTCGTGTCAGAGCCTGGACGACGAGCGCTGAAAGCACGCGATGGCTCATGCCGGTGGCCGGGCTGTGACCGGCCGGCGTCCTGGAGCGCTGCACATCACGTCGTGCACTGGATCCGCGGCGGGACGACCGATCTCGACAACCTGATCCTGCTCTGCCACCGGCATCACTGGATGGTGCACGAGGGCAACTGGCAGATCGTTCGTGGCGAGGATGGCCGAATGTTGACCATCCCGCCGACGGTCACCTTCGGCCCGCCGTGCCGAGGGCCCGACTAGTCGTACGGATGTTTATGCACCGTCTTGTATACTCATGCGTCCATGCCTAAGATGGTGAAAGCGGCCGTGGCTGGAGCCAATGGCTACGCCGGCATGACGCTGGTGAATTTGCTGGCCCGTCACCCCGGAGTGCAGCTCTGCCAGCTCACGTCCCGTTCATACGCGGGTAAGCCCTACTCCGAGGTCTTTCCGCTCCTCGATCTCGGCGGCGAGTTCCGGCCTGAGCCCGATCCCGAGGGCCTCGACGTCGTCTTCAGCTGCCTGCCGCACAACGTCGGAGCAACCAGGGCCGGCGGGTGGCTGGCTGCGGGCGCTCGAGTGATCGACATGAGCGCCGACTTTCGACTTCATGACGCAAAGCAGTACCCCATCTGGTACCGCCAAGACCATCCCGAGCCTGGCCTGCTCGCCAAGGCCGTCTTCGGGCTTCCAGAGCTGCACGAGCGCGAGCTCAAGGACGCGCGGCTCATCGCCGTCCCCGGGTGCTACTCGACGGCAGCCATCCTCGCCCTCGCGCCGGCGGTCGCGGCCGGGCTCGCCGCTTCCGACTTCGTGGTCGACGCCAAATCGGGCGTGAGCGGCGCTGGCAGGTCTCCTGGCATGGGAGCTCACTTCAGCGAGGTCAACGAGTCGGTGAGCGCCTACGCGATCGACGGCCACCGCCATGTACCGGAGCTGCTCCAGGAGCTTTCTGGGCTCGTGCCCCCCCACCCGGCGCAAGGCGCCGACCTCCCCGGCAAGCGGGGAGGACGGGACGTTCGAGTCACGTTCGTCCCCCATCTCGTACCCATGACCCGGGGGATCCTCGCCACGTGCTATTTCGACCTCAAGGGTTCGCTCGAAGAGCTGCAAGACGCGTACCGGAAGTTTTATGCGGACCAGCCGTTCACGAGAGTCGTCGACCAACCGCCGACAACCAAGCTCGCGAGCCACTCGAACCTGTGCCTGGTCAATGTGGCCGCTCAGGGAAAGAAAGCGGTGGTTACGGCGGCGCTCGACAACCTGGTCAAAGGCGCCTCGGGCCAGGGCGTCGAGTGCTTCAACATCGCGTTCGGCTTCGACCGCACGACCGCTCTGGAGGGCCCGGCCCAATGGCCCTGACGTTCGCGCGCGGCTTTCGCGCCGGCACGGCTGCGTGCGGCATCAAAGCCTTTACCGCCGGCGCATCCGCCATCCCGAGCGGTCAAAAGGACGATCTGTGCGTGATCCATTCGTCGCTCCCTTGCGACACGGGCGGAGTCTTCACGACCAACAAGGTCAAGTCCGCGTCGGTTGTGATCGACCAGCTGCACCTGCAGCACAATCGGGTTCAGGCGCTGGCGATCAACTCCGGCAACGCCAACGCATGCACCGGCGCCCAGGGCTTCAAGGATGCCCTGCAGATGGCAAAGCTTGCGGCTGACAGGCTCGACCTCGATCCCGACCAGGTGCTCGTCAGCTCGACTGGCGTGATCGGGCGCTATCTGCCCATGAGCACGATCAAATCGGGCATTGCGGAGGCATGCGGCAAGCTGAGCACGGAGGGCGGAGCGGCCGCGGCTCGAGCGATCATGACGACCGACACGGTGCCCAAGACGGTCGAGCTCGAGCTCGAGCTGGGCGGGACGACGGTGCGCGTTGGCGGGATGTCCAAGGGGTCAGGGATGATCCACCCGAACATGGCCACCATGCTCGCCTACGTGACGACCGACGCGGTGGTCGAGGCCGGTCTGATGGGCAAGCTCGTCAAATCGATCGCCGACCGCAGCTTCAACCAGGTGACGGTCGACGGCGACAGCTCGACCAACGACACATTCCTGATCCTCGCGAACGGAGCCGCGGGGAACGAGCCGATCCGCTGCGGAAGCCCCGAGGCCGAACAGCTGGAGATGGCGCTCCTCGAGGCCGCGCGGCAGCTGGCTCGAGCGATCGCGCGCGACGGCGAAGGCGCCACCAAGCTCATCACCGTCAAGGTGACGGACGCGGTGTCCGACGCCGATGCGCGGATCGCGGCCCGCGCGGTCGCCTCGTCCAGCCTCGTGAAGACGGCGGTCCACGGCGGCGACCCGAACTGGGGACGCATCGTGTGCGCGCTCGGTTACAGTGGCGCCGAACTCGCGCTCGACAAGCTTCAACTCACGGTCGGTGGACAGATCGTCTTCGCGCGTGGTTCTGGCGTGGACGTGGACCTGACGGCCGTTCGCCACGCGTTCGAGCAACCAGAGATTGAAATCGTGGCCACCCTTGGGCTGGCGGACGGCCGCGCCGAAGCCTGGGGATGTGACCTTTCGGAGGAATACGTGCGAATCAACGCGGACTACACGACATGACGCTGACGGTTGAAGAACGCGCGAAGGTCCTGGTCGAGGCGCTGCCCTACATCAAGCGGTTCCACGGACAGGTGGTTGTGATCAAGGTCGGAGGCAACGCCATCGACCTGGCCCGCGACGAGACGCTGCTTGACGTGGTGCTGCTCCGCTACGTCGGCATGCAGCCGGTCCTCGTGCACGGCGGCGGCCCTGAGATCAACGCGATGAGCGAGCGGCTCGGTCTCAAGCCAACCTTCAAGAAGGGCTTGCGCGTGACCGACGAGAAGACCATGGAAGTCGTGAAGATGGTGCTGACCGGTAAGGTCAGCCCTGACCTGGTGGGGGCCATCAACCGGCTGGGTGGCCAGGCGGTCGGGATGAGTGGCGAAGACGGGCCGACGATGATCGCGGAGCCGCTCGATGCGGCGATGGGCTTTGTCGGCCGCGTAACTCAGGTCAACAAAGAGCCGATCACAGCGCTCCTTGGACGCGGCTACATACCCGTCATCGCCTCGATTGGGCTCGGCTACGACGGGCACGCATACAACATCAACGCCGACACCGTCGCGGCCGAGATCGCGGTCGCGCTGAATGCGGCCAAGGTCATCTTGCTGACCGACGTGCCTGGCGTCCTGGGCGTGGATGGCCAGGTCGTCGCGGTGATGTCGCGTGACGACGCGCGCCAGCGGATCGAAGACGGCGAGGTCACCGGTGGCATGATCCCGAAGCTGGAGGCGTGCATGCGAGCGCTCGACGTGGTGCCGCTCGCGCATATCGTCGATGGCCGCCTCCCGCATGCCTTGCTGCTCGAGCTGTTCACGGAAGCGGGCATCGGGACGATGGTGACCCCCTGATGTCAGGTTCGACCCCCGAGCTCGCCGACCGCTACCTGATGCAGACAGGCAAGCGCCTGCCGGTAACGTTCGTACGCGGCCGGGGCTGCCTCCTCTATGACGACACGGGGCGCGAGTACCTCGACCTGGTGGCAGGCATAGCGGTCAACTTGCTCGGCCACGCACATCCGGACGTCGTGGCCGCGGTGACCAAGCAGTCCGGCACCCTCATCCACACCTCCAACCTGTACTTCACCCAGCCTCAGGTCGAGCTGGCGCAGCGCCTCGTGGACCTGTCGTTTCCCTCTCGTGTCTTCTTTTGCAACTCGGGCTCGGAAGCAAACGAGGCGGCGATCAAGATCGCCCGGAAGTGGGGGGCTCGCAATCGCGACAGTGCTTTTGAGATCATCACCACGACCGGTTCATTCCACGGACGCACCCTCGCCGCAGTGACCGCGGGCGGCCAGCACAAATACTCCGATCCCTTCAAGCCGCTGCCCGAAGGCTTCGTGCACGTCGCCTTCAACGATCTCGACGCGATCAAAGCCGCGACGAGCGCGAGCACCGTCGCAGTGATGCTCGAGCCGGTGATGGGTGAGATCGGCGTCATCCCCGCATCGCCCGGCTACCTGGCCGGCGTCCGGAACTGGTGCGACGCGCAGAACCTGCTCTTGATCCTCGACGAGGTGCAGACAGGTCTCGGCCGCACAGGCCGTTGGTTCGCGCACCAGCACCACGGCATCACCCCGGACGTGATGACGCTCGCCAAAGGACTCGGCGGCGGATTGCCCATCGGCGCCTGCATGGCTGCACCGCGCGCGGATGTCTTCGAGCCCGGCGACCACGGCTCCACGTTCGGCGGCAATCCGCTCGCTTGCGCCGCGGCTCTCGCGGTGCTATCAGTGATCGAGCGCGATGGGCTCGTCGGCCACGCCGCCGAGATGGGCGAGGTCCTTCACGAGTCGCTGCTTGATCTCGGCGCGAAGGACGTACGCGGCCTTGGGTTGATGCAGGCATTCGAGTTTGCCGAACCGCGCGCGAAAGCTTTCCAGCAGTCGTGCCTGGAGGCCGGCTTGATCGTCAACGCCGTCGACGACCACTCGGTGCGACTGGTGCCACCGCTGATCATCGACAACGCCCAGATCGACCGCGCCCACTCCACGATGCGAGAGGCGATCACCGCCGGCCGCAGGTCAATGTCAAGTTGACGCCGACCAAGAGCCAGCGCCATCACGCCATCCTCGACATGGTGAATCGCGGTTCCGCGCACACGCAGCAGGACATCGCGCAAGCGCTCGCGCGCCGTGGGCTGCGGGCGACCCAGGCGACGATCTCCCGGGACATCCAGGAGCTCGGACTGGTCCGCTCGGGCGAGGGTTACCGCAGCTCCGTGTCGTTGGTGCGTGAGCTCGTGCTGTCGATCGAGCTCGTCGAGCCCGTGGCCGTGATCAAGACACCTCCCGGAACCGCGAACCTCGTCGCCAGACGGATCGACGAGGCCGGCCTGCCCGGGATCGCCGGCACGGTGGCCGGCGACGACACGATCATCGCGGTGCTGCGTAAGCCAGGCGCGGGTCGAGCGCTCAAGGAGTTGCTGGCTCATGCCGGCTAAGCCAAGCGGTCAGCCCCCCACCCCTGCCCTCCCCCTGGCGGGGGAGGGAAAGAAGTTGGTCCTCGCCTATTCGGGCGGCCTCGATACGTCCGTCGCGATCCGCTGGCTGAAAGACCTCGGGTGGGATGTGATCGCGTTCACGGTCGACCTGGGCGAGAAGAAGGACCTCGACGCGATCCAGGCGCGGGCCTTGAAGATCGGCGCGTCCGCGGCTTATGTCGCTGACGGACGCTTGCCGTTCCTGAAGCTGTTCGTGTGGCCTTCCTTGCAGGCGGGAGCCGTGTACGAGAAGGAGTACCCGCTCGCGACCGCCCTCGGCCGCCCGCTGATCGCCGCCATGATGGTCGAGGTCGCGCGCCGGGAGGGGGCGAACGCGATCGCGCATGGCTGCACCGGCAAGGGCAACGACCAGGTGCGATTTGACGTCACGACGGCCGCTCTCGCGCCCGACCTCGAGGTGGTCGCACCCGTCCGCGAATGGGGGATGAACCGCGACGACGAGCTCGAGTACGCCGCGAAGCACGGCATCGAGGTTCCTGCCACGGTGCGCTCCCCGTACTCGACCGATGAGAACCTGTGGGGACGCTCGATCGAGGCCGGCGTGCTGGAAGATCCCTGGGCCGAGGCGCCGCGGGACGTGTACAGCTGGACCCGCGACCCTCGCGACTGTCCAGACGAGCCGGCATACATCGAGATCGGGTTCAAGGAGGGACTGCCTGTGTCCCTCGACGGAAAACCGGTCGATGCTCTTGAGCTCGTCACCGCCCTCAATCGGACGGGCGGGGAAAACGGCGTCGGACGCATCGATCATCTGGAGAACCGGCTGATCGGCATCAAGTCGCGCGAGATCTACGAGGCTCCGGCGGCGGTGCTGCTGCTGCAGGCGCACCAGGCGCTCGAGGACATCACGCTCCCCAAAGAGGTCGCGAGGTTCAAAGACCTCGTCGCGCAGCAGTGGGCCCAGATGGTCTACGACGGCTTGTGGTTCAGTCCGCTGCGCGACGCCCTTTACGCCTTCGTCGCCGAGACCCAGCGCCATGTCACCGGCGACGTGCGGGTCAAGCTCTTCAAGGGTTCTTCCCAGGTGGTCGGACGCAAAGGGCCGCACCAGCTGTACCAGCTGTCCCTTGCAACCTACGGAAAGGGCGATGCGTTCGATCAGTCGGCAGCGGCCGGCTTCATCAAGCTGTGGGGGATGGGGGTGCGCACCTCGGCGCGGGTCCAGGGGCAGCTGCACGCGCGAGAGCTCGGCAACCTCCTGGGGGATGTCAAGAGGCTCGCGCCATAGCTGACAAGACTCGTTCCGCCCCCCACCCCAGCCCTCCCCCTGGCGAGGGAGGGGGGAAGCTGTGGGGAGGTCGCTTCCGGCGACCTCTATTGCCTGAGCTCGAGCGATTCTCATCGTCGCTGGAGACCGATTTCGAGCTGTATCCCTATGACATCGCGGGCAGCATCGCCCACGCGCGCGGGCTTTACGCCGCGGGCCTTTTGTCCAGGGCCCGACTCACATCCATCGAGCGTGGCCTTCGCCGCATCAAGCGCGAGCTCGACGAAGGGGAGTTCGATTTCCACGACACGGACGAGGACATTCATACGGCCATCGAACGTCGCCTGACCGAGCTCACACCGGCTGGGGCTGCCCTGCATGCGGGCCGCTCACGAAACGACCAGGTTGCACTGGACCTGCGGCTTTACTGCCGGCATGCTGCGTCGCAGCTCGTGTCCGCGGTCGCAGACGCGGTCGACGAGCTCGCCTCCAAGGCTTATTCGCATGCGGGATGGATGATGCCCGGGTACACCCATCTGCAGCGCGCCCAGCCGGTGACGGTCGGCCATCACCTGCTCGCTCACGCCGAACCTTTACTTCGAGACGCCGAGCGCTTTCGCCGTGCTTACGACGCTGCCGGCGACATGCCCTTGGGATCAGGAGCGCTCGCGGCCACCACGCTTCCGCTGCAGCGCGAGCGGATGCGTCGCGAGCTCGGATTCGAGCGATTGACCACGAACAGCATCGATGCCGTAGCGGATCGCGATTTCGCGCTGGACCTGGTCTACGCGTGTGCGTGCGCGTCCATACATCTCAGCCGCCTGGCGGAGGACATCGTCATCTGGGCGAGCTCGGAGTTCGGCTTCGTCCGCCTGGTCGACGAGGTGTCGACCGGGTCGAGCATCATGCCCCAGAAGAAAAACCCGGACATCGCGGAGCTCTTGAGAGGCCGTGCCGGCCGCTCGATGGGGAGCCTCGTCAGCCTCGCGACGGTGCTCAAGGGCCTGCCCCTTGCCTACGACCGCGATCTGCAGGAGGACAAGCCGGCGTTGTTCGCTGCCGTCGACAACGCGCTGGACTCGTTGGCAGCGGCGGCGCTCCTCGTTCAGCACCTCGATTTCGATCGCGAAAGGCTGGCCTTCGCGGCGAGCGACCCGGCACTCCTGGCGACGGATGCGGCCGAGGTCCTGGTCGGATCGGGCGTGCCCTTCCGAAAGGCCCATGACACGATCGGCCGCCAGGTGCTCGATGGCAACCTGAAGGTGCCCTGGAAAGCCCAGGTTTCGCTCCGCAAGCGGGATCTCCTGGGGGCCCCGCACCCTCGCCGCGTGGCCGCGCGGGCGACGGCCGTACGCCGCGAAGCTGCTGCACTGCACCGCTGGACCAAAGGACATCCCCCGCGACTTCCCAGCTAGAGTTCGAGCCGATGCTGCTAGCCGTGGATGTCGGCAACACGAACGTGACGCTGGCCCTGTTCGACGGCGAGCGCCTGGCCGCCGACTGGCGCGTGTCCTCGCATCGCGAGCGGACGGCCGACGAGATGGCGGTGGAGCTACGCCAGCTCTTCGAGCTGCGCGGCTTTGAGCTCGATGTCGTGGATGGAGTCGTGATCTCGAGCGTGGTTCCGACCATCAACCCGGCACTGGTCGAAGCCTCGAGACGCTACCTCAAGTGCGAACCCGTGATGGTCGGGCCCGGGATCAAGACCAGCGTGCGGATCCGCTACGACAATCCGAAGGACGTCGGTGCCGACCGGATCGCGAACGCCCTGGCTGCGTACACGAAGTACGGTGGCCCGGCCGTCGTGATCGACTTCGGCACGGCGGTCACTTACGACGCCATCAGCGCCGAGGGCGAATACCTGGGCGGTGCGATTGCTCCGGGCGTCGAGATCTCGCTCGAGGCGCTTGTCTCCCACACGGCGATGCTGCGTCGGGTCGAGCCGGTGGCGCCCGATTCCGTGATCGGGCGCAACACGGTCGCCTCGATCCAGTCGGGCTTGGTCTGGGGCTTCGTGGCCCAGGTGGAAGGTATGGTCCAGCGCATGGTCACTGAGCTCGGCGGGTCGGCCAAGGTCATAGCGACCGGCGGCCAGGCTGCGCTCGTGGCCGGCCTGACCCAAGTGATCCAGACCATCGACCCACTCCTGACGCTGGAAGGTTTACGTCTTATCTACGCTCAAAACGCGGATGGCGATGCTAGACATTAGGGTGGGATGAAGACCGCCCAGCCTTTCCATGTCTATCTCCTGGGCAACCTCGAGCAGCCCGAGCTGACCAAGCTCCTCGCCGAGCTGGGCCTGGAGGGAACACCGCTCGGCGACCCGGTTGAGGTCACGGAGCCCGCGCTCATCCTGGTCGGTCCAGGCCAGAAGGCGCCGGCGGGTTACTCCGACATCTCGTTCACTCCACCGGTCGATGCCTCTCCAGCCGCCTTGCGTGAGCTGCTTCGAGTGGCGATGGAGAACGTCGTGCTCAAGCGCCAGGTCGAGCAGCTCGACGCGCAGGCCACCCGCAGGCACCGGCAGTTCCGCGAGCTGAACCTGATCGGCATCGCCCTGTCGGCGGAGAAGGACATCGACCGTCTCCAGGCTTTCATCCTGACGTCGATGCGCCAGCTCACCCACGCGGACGGTGCGAGCCTGTGGTTGAAATCCGACGACGAAGGCGGCCCGAAGCTTTTCCTCGCCTCCAGCCAGAACCACTCGATCGACAAGAGCACCTACTCGGCGTTCACGGTGCCGGTGGACAAGGCATCTGTCGTCGGCTATACGGTCTCTGTCGGAGAGAGCCAGAGGTACGAGGACGCGTACAACCCGCCACCCGGGAAGCCGGTCGGCGGCAAGAGCTTCGACGCCCAGTTCGGGTACCGGACGAAGTCGATGCTCACGGTCCCGATGCGCGACTACAACAACAAGGTCGTGGGCGCGGTCCAGCTGATCAACGCGAAGCGCAGGCTCGAGACCCGGCTCACGCAAGAGAACGTGGAACAGGAGGTCGTCAGCTTTCACCCCGACGACGTCGAAATGATCGAGTCGATCGCGAGCCAGGCCGCCGTCGCTCTCGACAACAAGAACCTGCTCAAGGACATCGAGGACCTGTTCGACCAATTCGTGACGGCAAGCGTCTATGCGATCGAGCAGAGAGACCCGAGCACCGCCGGTCACTCGGGCAGGGTCGAAGCCCTCACCACGAAGCTGGCCGGCGAGGTCACGAGGATCGAGGCAGGCAAGTACCGCGACGTCATATTCAGCAAAGACCAGCTCAAGGAGCTGCGTTACGCGTGCCTGCTGCACGACTTCGGGAAGATTGGCGTGCGAGAGGACATCCTGGTCAAGGAAAAGAAGCTGTTTCCGTTCCAGTTAGACCTGATCCAATGGCGGTTCGACTCGGTCGAGCGTTGGGCCCAGCTCAGGGCAGAGTTGGAGGCAAAACGGGGGGATGGTGTCGACGCCGCCAGGGTCGCTGAGATCGAGCGGCGCCTCGAGGCCGAGCTGGACCAGTACCGCATGTGGTTCGAGGCCATCGCCATGGCCAATGAACCGACCGTCCTGCCCGAGGACAAGGCATCGACGCTGTCGGACATGAAAGGGCACGACTTCCCCGACGTGTCGGGCCGTGTGCACCCCCTGATCGCCCCGCAGGAATTCCATTTCCTGAGCATCCAAAAGGGCACGTTGACGAACGAGGAGCGAAAAGAGATTGAATCGCATGTCACCAAGAGCCACGATTTCCTGAACAAGATCCAGTGGACGAAACTTTCGCCACGGATGGGGAACATTCCGGACATCGCGTGGGGCCACCACGAGAAGCTCGACGGTTCGGGATACCCGCGCGGCCTGCGCGGGGACGAGATCCAAATTCAGACCCGCATGATGACTATCTCGGACATCTACGACGCGCTCACCGCGCGGGACCGGCCCTACAAGCCAGCCGTACCCACGTCAGTCGCGCTCGACATCCTGAACGCGGAGGCCGGACGGGGGGAGCTCGACCCCGACCTTCTGGAAGTGTTCATCGCCAAGCGCGTCTACGACGTGACGGCGTCCAGTTGAGGATCAAGTTCTGGGGCACCCGAGGCACCCGGCCGACTCCGGGGAGGAGAACCCTGAGGTACGGCGGCAACACGCCATGCGTCGAGGTGAGAGATAAGGAGAACAACCTCATCATCATCGACTCCGGATCGGGCATCGCGGAGCTCGGCAACGGGTTCAGCACAACGGACCCGCTGCAGGCACATCTGCTCATCACTCACACGCACCTGGACCACATACAAGGCTTTCCATTCTTCCTCCCGGCGTTCGTGCCGGGAACGCACCTCACGATCGTCGGGCCTGCCGGATCAGCGAAATCATTGCAAGCCGCATTTGCCGACCAGATGGACCCTGCCTATTTCCCGGTGCGGCTCAGCCACATGCCGGCGGAGATGGAATTCATCGAGCGCAACCCGGGCGAGACCTTTGAGGTCGGCGCTCTGCGGGTCACGCCCCACCTGTTGATGCACCCGATCCCAACCTTCGGTTACCGGATCGATGAGGGTTCGTCGCGCTTCTGCTTTGCCACCGACAACGAGATCGCGATGTTCGCCAACCAGGAGAACGGCACCTTGAAGGACATGGCGAACTGGTGCCGCGATGCGGACCTGCTCGTTCATGACGCCCAATACAGCACCGAGGAGTACAAGACCCACGCCGGGTTCGGGCATTCGACGTACGAGGAGGCGCTGTCGCTGGCCGAGCAGGCGGGCGTTAAAGGACTCGCCTTCTTTCATCACGACCCGGTGCATTCGGACAGCGACATCGACGCCCTCATCGAAGACGCGTTGGGCAACCACCGCCAGTCGGGCGGCGCTGACGTCAATGCCTTTCCCGCGGCCGAAGAACAGGGAGTAGCTCTTTAACCCTTAGTCTTTCCGATCGTGACGGAAGAGACTGACCTCGATCTCCCGGCTGTCATGCGCGATCGGCGCGACAAGCTCGAGCGATTGCGCGCGGCGGGGATCGAACCGTACTCGCGCGGTTTCAGTCCGACCCAGACAAGCCAGTCGGCCAAGACCTTGCTCGGCGAAGCCGAGCGGACCGACCCTGTCGCGCTGGCGGGCAGGCTCATGGTCAAGAGGCTCCAGGGCGGTGTGGTCTTCGCCGACCTGCAGGATGGCCACGGCCGGATCCAGCTCATGGCAAGCCGCGACATCCTGGGTGAGGAGGAGTTCGGCCGGTTCGCGGATCTCGACACGGGTGATCTGATCGGCGCCACCGGGCCCATCTTCCGGACGCGTCGTGGAGAGGTGACCCTCGAGGTTCAGTCATTCCAGCTCCTGACGAAGTCGCTTCGTCCCCTGCCCGAAAAATGGCACGGCTTGAAAGACGTCGAGATCCGTTACCGGCAGCGCTACGTCGATCTGATCGCCAACCCGGCCGTCCGCGAGGTCTTCCGAGCGCGAACCAGGATCATCACCGCCATCCGCGGGCTGCTCGACGAGCGCAACTTCCTCGACGTCGACACGCCGGTGCTGCAGGAGGTCCCGGGCGGAGCGCATGCGCGGCCGTTCGTGACGCATCACAACTCACTCGACAGGGACCTCTTCCTTCGGATCGCGCTCGAGCTGCACCTCAAGCGCCTGCTGGTCGGCGGCTTCGAGCGCGTGTACGAGATCGGCCGAGTTTTTCGCAACGAGGGACTCTCGCCGCGGCACAACCCTGAATTCACGCTGCTCGAGTGCTACCAGGCCTATGCGGACTACGACGACGTGATGCGACTGGTCGAGGATCTGATGGTGGTCTCGGCGATGGCCGCCGGCCGGCCGCTGGAGACCAGCTACCAGGCAGAGGCCGTCAACCTCACGCCGCCGTTCCGCCGCGAGCGCATGGCCGACCTGGTGCTCGAGCACACGGGGAGGCATGCGGTGGGGCAGGAGCTCAACGACCTGTTCGAAGAGCACGTTGAGCCGCGGCTGCGCCAGCCCACGTTCGTCATCGATTACCCGGTCGAAGTCTCCCCACTGGCTCGGCCGCGCGATGACGACCCACGGTTCGTCGAGCGATTCGAGCTGATCATCCTGGGTCGCGAGTACGCGAACGCGTTCACGGAGCTCACCGACCCCGTCGACCAGCGCGCTCGATTCGAGGCGCAGGCCGCGCTGCGGGCGGCGGGCAACGTCGAATCGCATCCGATGGACGAGGACTTCTTGCGTGCGATCGAATATGGCCTGCCTCCTTGCGGTGGGCTCGGCGTGGGCATCGATCGACTGGTGATGCTGCTCACGGACCAACCATCGGTGAGGGATGTGATCCTTTTCCCGGTCATGAAGGCTGAGTCGTAGTCCCGATGCTTCCTCTCGAGCTGATACGCCGCGATCCGGAACGGGTCCGTCGAGCCGCGGAGCTGAAAGGCGAGCCGGCACCGGTCGATGACATTCTCAAGCTCGACGAGCTTTGGCGTTCACACCTGCACAAGGCGGAGACGATCAAGGCTGAGCAGAACCGCCTCTCCAAGGAGTTCGCGAAGACGCGGGACGAAAGCCTGAAGGACAGGCTTCGGGAGATGGCCGATGTCGCCGGTAACGAGCTGACGACGGCCGAATCGGTCAAGCGCGAGCTCGACGACCTGCTGCTGCGGGTGCCGAACCTCTTCCACGAATCAGTGCCGATCGGCGAGACGGAGGCCGACAACGTGGTCGAGCGGGAGTGGGGGACCAAGCCCGAGCTTGGGTTTGCGGCACGGACGCACTACGACCTTGGCGAGTCGCTCGGCATTATGGATTTCGCGCGGGCGGCTCGCGTCTCGGGGTCGCGCTTTGCATTCCTCGTCGCGGACGGTGCGCGGTTGGAGCGAGCTCTCGTGCAGTTCATGCTCGACGTACACACCCGCGAGCACGGGTACACGGAGGTGCTTCCCCCGGTCCTCGTCAACAGCGCATCGATGATCGGGACTGCAAACCTCCCCAAGTTCGGAGCCGACGCGTTCAAGGTCGAGGGCCAGGACCTGTGGCTCGTGCCGACGTCCGAGGTGCCGCTGACCAACTTCCACCGCGACGAGATCCTGGAGGTGGAGCGGCTGCCCTTGAAGTACGTCGCGTATACGCCGTGCTTTCGGTCTGAGGCCGGCGCCGCCGGCAAGGACACGCGTGGGTTCATCCGGCTGCACCAGTTCTCGAAGGTCGAGCTCGTCAAGGTGACCTCGGCAGACTCGTCGATGGAAGAGTTCGAGAAGCTGGTTGCCGACGCGGAGGACATCCTTCGGCGTCTCGGCCTGAACTATCGGGTCCTGTCCATGTGCACGGGGGATATGGGTTTCGCCCAGTACAAGAAGTACGACCTCATGGCATGGTGCCCGGGGCTGGAGACCTATCTCGAGGTGTCCTCGTGCTCGGTGTTCAATGATTTTCAGGCGATGCGCGCCAACGTCCGCTACCGGCCAGCCCGTGGTGCGCCTCCGAAGTTCGCGCACACGATCAACGGCAGCGGTCTGGCGCTCCCGCGAACGATCGACGCGGTCATCGAGACGTACCAGCGCGCCGACGGCATGATCTCTGTGCCGGACGTGCTGAAGCCCTACATGGGCGGGGTCGAGCTGATCGGAGCTCGCTGACTCCTAGAATCCTTCGTGCCTACACGGAGGGGTGGCCGAGTCCGGTTGAAGGCGACGGTCTTGAAAACCGTTATAGGTGCAAGCCTATCCAGGGTTCAAATCCCTGCCCCTCCGCCAAATCGGTATTCTTCGAGCGGATTCGCCCACGAAGATCCGGCCATGAGCAGGCTCTTGCGCCCGCACGGCCTGGTCAGTCGTCGAGGGCGGCGCGCACCAGATTGCGGAGCTCATCGTCGGGGATGCGGGCGGCGTCGTCGGACCGCAGCTGGATGGTCCCCTTGCCCGTCTTCAGCTCGGGATGGCGGGAGGTGAACCCGTCGTCGCGGCCCTGCTGCCAGCCGTAGATCGACACTCCGTGCTTCCACACCCCGATGAAGAGGCGGCGGCGGCCGACCTTGTAGGTGGGAATCTGGTACGAGAGCACCACTGCGGCGTCGGGGCGCGCCTCGAGCACGATCTGGCTGATGCGGTCGAAGAGGGGCCGGTGCTCGGGGGCAATGGCCTCGATGTAGTCCCGAACGGCCGCGTCCACCCTCTTATTGTCATCGTTCGGGGCGCGGCATCGCCAATGTGTGAACCTAGAATGCGGCATGGTCGATGAGATCGAGTTCTGAGCCCGACGGGTTGACGACCCATTCCGTGAACGAGCGCTGGATCGTGCTTACGCACGACCTGGACAAGCGCCAAAACTGGTGGGCCGACGGACCATTCGACTCGCGCCAGGATGCGGAGGCACACAGAGCGAAGCTCCGCGCCGCCGCCATCGAAGGCAAAGGGCTTCAAAAAGGCCTGTTGGAAAGCTCCCCCAAATATGCGCGCAGCAGGACAGTGCATCAAGTTCTCGTCCTGGTTGACCCCAAGGATCGCGCTCGTATGGAACGCTGGACGTAGCGCGCGCGAATCAGGCTTTAGGCAGATCCGGCAGGGTTACGGACGCCGCTGGTCAGGTGCGGTCCAGGATCCATCAGGCGCAGGAAGAACACTGACGTGCCGAAGGCGAGGACGAGCCCGCCTGCGATGTCCGCCACGTAGTGCTGCCTGATCATCACCGTGGACATCGCAATGAGCGCAGCCCAGATGATCAGGGGCCAGGTGAACCTGCGGCTGAAGCGCCACCAATGGATGGCGATGATCGTGGACGTCGAGACGTGCAGGCTCGGGAAGTCGTTGAACGGGTGGTCGCCCGCGTAGACCCCGCGCACCATGCCGGTGAAGACGTCGTTACCGGTGAGCACCGGCCGGTCGACATAGGTCTGCAGGAGCGCGAAGAACACGTAGCTGACCAGGAACGTCGCGATCATGCTGAGCACCGCCGACTGGAAGATGCGAGCCCTGAACAGCAGGAAGACCACAAGCGAGCCATAGATAAAGGGCTGCAGGGAGACGTAGGGCACGACAAACAGAGGCACCACCGGGAGGGCCTGGTCGATCGGGCTGCGCAGGAAGAGAAGGTACGGACCGTGGTTCAAGTAGTCGTACCCAAGGCTGGCCACGTAGTCGGCCACACCGAGTGCGACGCAGAATGCCGCGCCTTTCCAGCCGATGAAGAACACTCCACGCCGCAGTTCGGTGCGAAGGCGCCTCAGGGCTGGCTGCATGCCGGCCCAACTCTAAGGCACGGCGGAAGGGCGGTCAGAGCGAGGCCAGGAAGTCCTCGATCGCGCGGTTGACCGGCTCGGGGTGGGTCAGGTTGCTCGCGTGCCCAGCCCCGTCGACGCGAACCACCCCGCGGCAGCCCGAAAGCTTCGCGCACAGCTGCTCGGCGCGCGAGAGATCGATTGCGACGTCCTCCGTGCCGTGAATCACCAGGGCTGGCGCCCGAATCTCACCGAGGCGTCCGGTTACGTCATCTCGATCCATCAGGGTCCGGTAGACCGGAGTCAGGCTCTGGGGCTCGCGCGCCTTCCATTTGGCCACCCAGGCGGCCGACTCGGGCCGGCGGTTGCCGATGATGATGGCGGCGACCATCTCGAGCAGCTGGTCACTCGGCCCGGAGCCGACCCAGACTTCGTGCATCAGGTCGTACTGCATCGTCTTCTCCGGGTCCTCCTGCCCGGACTGCGTGTCGATCAGCACCAGCCCGGCAGTGCGCTCGGGATGGGCCAGCGCGAAGCGCAGTGCGATGAACCCACCCTGGCTCATGCCTCCAAGCACCGCCCGCTCGACACCCAGATGGTCGAGGAGTCCGGCCAGGTCGTCGGCGGAGTCCCAGTAGCTGAACTGCTCGGGCGTCGAGGCGGTGCGCCCGTTGCCGCGCTGGTCCCACGTGATGACGCGCCGGGCGCCAGACAGCGCATGCACCTGCGGCTGGAACATGTCGCTGTCCATCAAGAATCCGTGACTGAGGACGAGCGGCAGTCCCGCGCCGCCGGTGTCCTCGTAGTACAGCTGCAGGCCGCGAATCGTGGCGACTGGCATCAAGGGCAGCCTAGCTCAAAGTCGGCCTATGCTCGGGCCGGGACTAGGCTTGCCTCGGCACTGCACCGGTGAGCGTGAAGACGAATCGCATGGCCTTGTGCGTGCCGTCGGACACCGGCTCGAACATCAGCGGGCACCCACCTGGGATCACGGTGATGCCGTTGGCCCGCCCATAGGCGGTCGCCGCCGCGGACACGCTTCCACCACCCATGGAACGGTGCATCCACACATGCTTGATGCCAAGGTCCGCACATTCGCGGATGGTCGTATCCGCGGTCCCCGGCCGGGTCCCGATCACGACCGCGCCGACACCGCCCGGGATTGACTTCAGGTCCGGGTAGCACTTGTCTCCCTCGACCTCTACCGCGTTGGGGTTCACCGCGAAGACCTGGTAGCCCCGGTCGCGCAGGCGTTGGTAAACCACGTTGCTTCCGTGGCCTTCGGCCTTCCTCGAAACCCCGGTGACTGCGATCCGCTTGTTGGACAGGAACTCCGAAGCCGCCTCTTGGATTGGTTTCGTCCGCACAGCCGTCTGCATCCAGTTGACCTCCTTTCGCCGATCGGCACGGGTGATCGACATTGATCACTCAACGCAATGAGCGCTCAGGCAGCCAGAGTCCTACGGCCCTAAGCGCCTGGGACCTCTTGCCTTCACGAGCACTGCGACGTCGTGGCGACCCTGGGTTCTTGTCGGGGTTACATCCCGCCGAATCCGCCAGGTCCGCCGCCCGGTCCACTGCCCGGCTGCCGGAATCCAGGCCCGGGTCCGGGCCCTATCCGCCCCGCGCCCGGTACACCGCCCGGCTGTCCGAATCCAGGCCCGGGTCCGGGCCCCGTCCGCCCACGGCCCAGCGGGTGTCGGGGGATGGGCGAAGGCTGAGCGGACACTGCCGATGGTGCCGTCGCGGCCGTGCGATAAGCAACGATGGCCGTTCCAGCGCCGAGTGCGGCGCCTCCGACCAGAAGGGCTCCAGCGATGATGCCGAGGGTGCTCTGCCTCACGGTTTGTGCGTTTCCATGAGCAGGTCTCGTGCTTTCTGAAACTCCTCGGCCGTGATCTCACCAGCCGCAAAGCGGCGCGCGAGGATATCGAGCGGAGAGTTGGGCGCGGCAGCCGGGCTCGCAGTGAACGTCTGGCGCCAGGAGCTGGGCCCGGCCAACGCTCTGACCAACCAGATCATCAGGAGAACGAAGCCTGCCAGTAGCAGCAATCCTGCGAAGCTGCCCAGTAGACCGAATGGAAAAAAGCCGAATTGCCCCATTCGCCCCATTCGCCCGGGCAGCGTATCGACCGGGCCCGCCGCCAAGGCAGCGCTAGAACTGATCACCAACAAAACAGCCGCGGCGACGGGCGCCACCGCAAGCAACTTCCTGTTCAACTTGAATTCATCCTCCTGGATGCTCCGAGATCACCGAGATACGATGCAATGGTCGGCCTCTCACCTCAAAACCGACTGTGACTGGCCTGAGAGTTGCAGGCGCCGTTGGCCTGGCAGTTTCGGCGACGCTCACTCGCTGACCATGCTAGCCGGGCTCGCTGCCGTCAGCTCACTGATGGAGGGCGGTCGATGACCCCGAGGCGATTGGCCGGCGCGTTGGGCGTGGTGGCGCCGCCGATCGCCGCCGCGATCATCCTGATCGCCGGGTTGTTGACTCCCGGCTACGACCCGCTGGCTCGCACGATCAGCCGGCTTGCGGAGCCGGGGCTTCCAGCCGCAACCGCCGTGGAGTTGGCGATCGGCCTGGTCGGAATTTCTTCGCTGGCGCTCGCGATGACGCTGGGGCCGGGCTCGACCGGGGGGCGGGCCTTGCTTGCCATCGCCGGCGCCGCCCTGCTCCTGGCGGCGGCCATCCGCTTGGATCCCACCTCCGCTCGGGCCACGACCGAACACCGCCTGGCCACCACCATCGCCATGGTCACCCTGTCCGGAGCGCCTCTGGCCTTCGCGCGCTCGCTTGGCAGGCGCGCCGGATGGGCTGCTTACGGGCGGGCTTCGTTCGGTGTTGGCGCCGCGGAGGTCGGCATGATGCTCGTGGGCCTGGCGCTGCTGCCCACGTCGTTCGCCGAGTGGGGGGCCTGGGAGCGATGTTTCCTGGCTCTGCCTATGGCCTGGATGGTCCTGGTTTCCGCGCGCCTTTTGAGTGCCAGAAGGATGGAGCCCATGTTTTCGTCGACCGCGGAGAGCAGCAGCTGGGCGAGCAAGGTCTCGGCGGACGACACCATGAAGGCGATCGCGGCCAGCCACAGCAACAGGGGCGAGTAAATCCCCATAACCAGCGTGGCAAGCGCAAACGAATAAAGCAGGCCACCTGCCACCTTCGACGAGTAGAGGTGCAAGTTGCCCAGGTGTCGGAACTTGAGCCAGCCCACCGCCAGGGACGAAACGTAGATTCCGGCTGTGACTGTGACCACGACCGCGTTTTCGCGAAGGATCTCTGGGTGCAATAGCTGGAACCAGATCGCGGCCGACATCAGGAGCAGGTTGTCGGCGAGCGAGTCGAGCCGCGCGCCTCTGGTGGATTCCTGCTTCAGGCGCCGAGCGATGTAGCCGTCGAGAAAGTCGCTCGCGCCCGCGACCAGCAATCCCAACGCGACCAGACGGCCATCGCCCAGGAACGCAACCCACCAGATGACCGGGATGAGAAGCAGCCGAAGACCGGAGAGCGCATCCGCGACCCGCCAACCGCCATTCACCACCCGAGTATGCAGCCAGGAATCCTGTTACCTACCGGCGAGCCGCGTCGTTGGCGTCACAAGGAGATTGCCAACCATGACCTCATCGATCCGCGTTGTTTTCGTCTCAACCGCCATCGCATCGATCCTCGCCCTGGTGGTTGTGATGGCCGTGGTCGCGGCCGCACGTCCCACCGTTTACGTCGCGTCCCCAGCGGCTTCATCTACGACCGCACTGGTGCAACCGGGCGTGATCACTAGTGGTGACGCAACCGTTTCGAAGAAGCCCGACAGCGCATCTCTCTCAGTCGGCGTGGAATCGCGGCAATCCACCGCGTCTGCCGCTCAGAGCGACCTTGCGAACAAGGCGGCCAAGCTCATCGCCCGCGCCAAAGCGCTCGGCATCGCGGACAAGGATCTCAACACGTCCGGCTATTCCGTCGGTCCCTATTACGCGCCGGGCGCGCAGACCATCAGCGGCTACCAAGCCTCAGAGCAGCTGCAGCTCAACTGGCACACCGTGGACACCGTGGGTAAGGCCCTTGACGCCCTTGTCCAGGAGGGTGGCGCGACGAATGTCAGTGTGAGCTTCGGCCTGGCTGATCCGAAAGCCGCCCAGGCTGAAGCCCGAACTCTGGCGATCGCGGACGCTCGTTCCCGGGCGCAGGCGATGGCAGGCGCGGCCGGCGTCAAGCTCGGACAGGTGATGCGTGTCAGCGACCTGACGGCTTCGGGCTATCCGTCCGCGGGGTACGCCATCAACGCTGCCGCCCCGGCGGCGAGCCAGCTGCCGGTCGGCGAGCTCAACGTGACGGTCACCGTCGAAGTGGATTTCGCCATCGGTTAAGCAGCCTTATCGCACTGTTTCGTCGCAAGTGACTTATCGTCGCGGGTGATGATCAAGGTGTATCCGGACCGGCGCTGGCCGGCTTTCCTGCGCGTGCTGTCGGACACGGTGACGGTCGGTTGGACGATCGTGTGGGCGTATCTGGGTTGGCTCATCTATCAGACGGTGATGGGGCTGGAGGCGATCGCGAACGGGATCACCAGTACCGGGGCGACCTTCAACGGATGGATTGCTTCGTTCCGACATGCCGTGCCCGGTGGCATCCCTTACCTGACGCAGTTCCTGCTCGACACGGCGGATGCGCTGAAGAAGTACTCCGGGGATCCGCTGCTGTCAGCCGGACACCAAGTCCACGATGCGATCTTGCAGCTCGCGATCGTGCTCGCCCTTCTGGTTGCGCTCCCCCCGATCCTCCTGGTGATGCTGCCCTACACGGCTTGGCGATGGCGGGACATGCGGGAGACGGGCGCGGCGCTGGCCTTTGTGCGGATTGCGTCCATGACAGGGCGGGCCGACCAGGCGCGCGCGGTCCTCGCCTACCGAGCTGTTTCGACGCTGAGCTTTCGCCAGCTAATGTCCGCGAGCGCCGACCCGGTGGGCGACATCGCGGAGCGGAGGTACGATCGGTTGGCGAACGAGATGCTCAAGCGGGCTGGATTGGACCCGACCAGGCTGGCGCCGACCGACCTGCCCGAGCTGCCGCCGCACCGGGGCCCATAGCCGCGCCCTCGCTATGGTTGTGGCATGTGCCGGAGCATCAAGACCCTACGCCACGCCGACATCGTCGCCACCGATGAGGAGATCCGCGCCGCTGCCCGCCAGTTCGTGCGCAAGGTGAGCGGATTCCGCGAGCCGTCGAGCCGCCACCAGGAGGCTTTCGAAGGGGCGGTCGACGACATCACGATCGCGTCCCAGCGGCTGCTGGAGAGCATCTCGGGAAAGCTCGCCGGCCGGCCTTAACCGGCGGGGTTGATAGGCGGTCTTAACAGCCGAGGTTGACGCCACCGATACGCTGACGTCGGTTGGCCGGCGGGGGAGGGACGGCCTGGTGGAGGAGGGAGGGCCCTCGGTGAGGTGTGCCCATCAGAGCTGGCAGCCGCGGCAGAAGTTCAGCGGCTCGCGGTTGGATCCGATCTGGCTGATGCGGTGACCGCAGCGGGGGCAGGTCTTGCCGCCTTTCATGTGGACTGACATGAAAGACCGGTCCTGCTTGGACTCGTCGTAGTTCGGGTTCGCGAGGATGGCGTCGACCGCGTGCTTCAGCACGACCGGGATCGCCTCGTAAAGGGCCTGCTCCTCCGCGGGCTTGAGCGACGCCCGCCGGCGTAGTGGAAGCAGGCGAGCCTCGAACAGGATCTCGTCCGAGTAGGCGTTGCCGATGCCGGCCAGAAACTCCTGGTTCCGGAGCAGGTCCTTCAATTCGTCGCGAAAGCGGCGTAGGCGCTTGCGAAATGCGTCGAAGCCCATCTCGGTCACCGAGTCCGCCTCTGGCCCCACGCCCGCCCATCCGGGCACGTCGTGATCGCAGTCGGCGACCCAGTAGATCCGTCCCATGTCCCGAAAGTCGAGGTAGCGGAGCTCCTCGCGGCCTTCGATCCGAATCGTGAAGACTTCGGTTGCAGGGACTGGCGTGTCGGCGCCCACCATCTGGAACCGCCCGCCCAGCATCGGGTTGATGACCAGCCATCGCGGCGATCCGCCGCCCCCGAGCTCGGTCGCAAAGACGAGGTGTTTGCCCCGGCGCGTCATCGACGTGATCCGACGTGCCGGAAGCTCGAGGGCGAAGTTGTCCACCGGGTAGCGAAGCAGGTGTGCCTTCTTCGGGTTGACGGTCGTGGCGGTGATCAACTTCTGGGACAGGCGAGGAGCAAGGCGGATCCGAAGTGCCTCCAGCTCGGGTAGCTCGGGCATGTCGCCAAGATACGGGCTCGCGGTTTGGCGATCTCAGGTGGCGGGTAGCCTGAATACATGAGATTGGACAAGTTCACTGAGAAGGCCCAGGAGGCCCTCCAGGAGGCTGCGGAGCTGGCGCGCGAGAGCGGCCAGCAAGCCGTCGAGCCCGAGCATCTCCTGCTTGCGCTCGTGCGGCAGGAGGAGGGGGTCGCTCGGACCCTGATCGAGCGTGCCGGGGCCTCAGTCCAGGCACTGGAACCGGTACTCGTCTCCGCGGTGGAGCGTTTCCCGAAGATCAGCGGCGGTGGTGGACAGCCCTACCTGAGCCCCGCTCTGAACAAGAGTCTCGAGCTGGCAGAACAAGAAGCCGAACGCCTCAAGGACGAGTACATCTCGACCGAGCACGTCCTGCTTGCGCTGGCGGACAACAAAGCCCTGAAGGATGCCGGGGCGACCCATGACGCGCTGCTGAAAGGGCTGCGCCAGATCCGTGGCAGCCAGCGCGTCACCGATCCGAACCCCGAAAGCAAGTATCAGGCTCTCGAGAAATACGGCCGTGACCTGACCAAGCTCGCCGCCCAGGGCAAGCTCGACCCGGTCATCGGACGCGACGAGGAGATCCGGCGCGTCATCCAGGTCCTGTCCCGCCGGACCAAGAACAACCCGGTCCTCATCGGAGAGCCCGGCGTGGGTAAGACCGCCATCGCCGAGGGGCTCGCTCAGCGCATCGCGCAGGGTGACGTGCCCGAGGGGATCAAGGGCAAGCGGGTCATTGCGCTCGACCTCGGCTCTTTAGTCGCCGGCACGAAGTTCCGCGGCGAGTTCGAGGACCGGCTCAAGGCCGTGCTGAAGGAGATCAAAAGCTCGGACGGCCAGGTCATCCTCTTCATCGACGAGCTGCACACCCTCGTCGGCGCCGGTGCAGCAGAGGGCGCCATCGACGCCGCCAACCTGCTCAAGCCTGCGCTCGCTCGAGGCGAGCTGCGTGCCATCGGCGCCACGACGCTGGACGAGTATCGCAAGCACATAGAGAAGGACGCGGCCCTGGAACGCCGGTTCCAGCCGGTCATGGTCGGCGAGCCCACGACCGAGGACACCATCAGCATCCTGCGTGGACTGCGCGAACGATACGAGGTGCATCACGGCGTGCGGATCAAGGACTCTGCCATCGTCGCTGCGGCCGTGCTGTCTCAGCGGTACATCACCGATCGTTTTCTGCCCGACAAGGCGATCGACCTGATCGACGAGGCCGCGGCTCGACTGCGCACGGAGATTGACTCGCTGCCAGCGGAGCTCGACGAGCTCGAGCGACAGATCCGCCAACTCGAGATCGAGCGCCAGGCGCTCAAGAAGGAAACGGACAAGGGCTCGAAGGAGAGACTTGCGGCCCTCGAGCGTCAACTGGCGGGGCTCTCCGAACAGCGCACCGCCCTTCGGTCGCGCTGGGACCGGGAGAAAGAGGTCATCGGCCGCATCCGCTCGCTCAAGGCCAAGATCGAAGAAGTGCGCACCGAGGCCGACCGGGCCGAGCGCGCCGCTGACTTCGCCAAGGCAGCTGAGCTTCGTTACGGCCAGGCGGTCGAGCTCGAAAAGCAGCTCTCCGAGGCCAACGCGAAGCTTGCCCAGCTGCAGGGTGGCCATGCGCTCCTCAAAGAAGAGGTCGACGAAGAGGACATTGCCGAGATCGTCAGCCGCTGGACGCGGATCCCGGTTTCGAAGCTGATGGAGGGCGAGGTGGCGAAGCTGATCGAGATGGAGCACCGGCTCCACGATCGCGTCATCGGGCAGGAGGAGGCGGTCAGCGCGGTCGCCAACGCCGTTCGACGCTCGCGCTCAGGACTGTCCGATCCAAACCGGCCCGTGGGTTCCTTCATCTTCCTCGGGCCGACGGGCGTGGGCAAGACCGAGCTGGCCCGAGCGCTGGCCGAGTTCCTCTTCGATGACGAGCAGGCCTTGATCCGGCTCGACATGTCCGAGTACCAGGAAAAGCACACCGTCGCCCGCCTGCTCGGCGCGCCGCCCGGCTATGTCGGCTACGAGGAAGGCGGCCAGCTGACGGAGGCGGTTCGCCGGCGTCCTTACTCGGTGGTCCTCTTCGACGAGATCGAGAAGGCGCACCCGGACGTCTTCAATGTCTTTTTGCAGATCCTCGACGACGGGCGTCTGACCGACGGCCAGGGCCGGACGGTCGACTTCCGAAACACGGTGCTGATCATGACGTCGAACCTCGGCAGCCACGTGATCCAGGACATGGCGGGCCAGGATTTCGAGCTCGTGCGCGACGCCGTGATCGCGGTGCTGCGAGAACACTTCCGTCCAGAGTTCCTCAACCGCATCGACGAGGTCATCGTTTTCAAGTCGCTGACCCAGGACCAGCTGACCGCCATCGTCGACATCCAGCTGCGGCGCCTCGAGCGCCGGCTGGCGGAACGCCGGGTCACACTAGTGGTCACGGATGCGGCGCGCAAGCTGCTCGCGCAGCGCGGTTGGGACCCGGTCTATGGCGCGCGTCCTCTGAAGCGAGCGATTCAGCGGCTGGTGCAGGATCCCCTGGCGATGATGCTGCTGGAGGGCAAGTTCGCCGAGGGCGACACCATTACTGCGGACGCCAAGGGCGGCGAATTGACATTCAACAAATCCACGTCCGCCGCAGCTGCCGCAGCTGCCAGCTAAGAGCCCTACGGGCAGATAGTTCCGTCGGCCGGAAGCCTGAGGTTGATCAGGTAGTCGTTCTCGGCCGCGGTTGCGCACTGGTCATTGCCCGAAGTGTGCCCGTTGCCCTGTCGGGTGAGCAGCACCGACCCCGCCAGCTGCTGATGCACCGCCTGAGCCCCCGCGTAGGGAGTGGCCGGGTCGCCGGTCGCTCCGACGAGCAAGATCGGAGGTGCTCCATCGGCCGTCAGCAGACCAACCTGGCCCGTTGCTTTCACGGGCATATATGCGCACTGGAGGTTCCCGTACTGGTCGGCGGGCCCGAACAGCACTGAAGCCTTGGCGAACGCCGGTCCAAGTGCGTCGTATGAAGGCATGTCAGATGGCACCGGACGGTCCAGGCAGCTGATCACGATGAATGAGTCCAGGGAGAAGAGCGTGTAGTAAAAGTCGGCGAGGCCTAAAAGCAGCCTGCCGTTCCCCTGGTCGGCGGCCGTGAGCGCCTGACCGAGATACGTCCATTCCCCCGTGTCGTACATGGCCTCAGCTACTCCGGTCAGTGCGAGTGACCGCGTCAGGGTCCGGTTGCCGACAGGCAGCGGATTCGCATCTATGCGCTGCATCAGCGCTGTGAGCTTTGCATAGGGGTCGCCAGACTGCCCGAAGGCACAAGTCGTGCGGGCTTTGCAGTCAGCCAGGAACGCCTGTAGATCCTGCTCGAAGCCGGCAGTCTGTGCGAGCAGCATGTCGTTGGCGGACAGGCTTGGATCGATGACGCCGTCAAGCGCAAGCGCCCTCACGTGCGTGGGAAAGAGGTGGGCGTACGTTTCGCCCATGAAGGTCCCGTAAGAAAAGCCCAGATACGTCAGCTTCGCGTCGCCGAGCGCGGCGCGGATCGCGTCCATATCTCTAACGGCGCTGACGGTGTCCAGGAAGGGCAGAATCTTGCCGCTGAGCTGCTCGCAGCCCGCCGCGAACTGCTTGTCGGCGTCGATGAGGGCCTGCTTCTCCTGCGGGTCGTCAAGGACAGAGTCGAGCGCGTCGTATGCGGCTTCCTGCGCTGCGTCGAGACAGTGCACTGGAGAGCTCTGGCCTACGCCGCGTGGATCGAAGCCGATCAGGTCGAAGCGCTGATTGAGAGCGGTCAACGCTGAGACATCGTCGCGCATGAACTGCAGGCCCGAGGCTCCTGGGCCCCCTGGATTGATGAGCAGCGACCCGATTCGATTGGCCGGGTTGGTCGCCGGCTTGCGGTTGATGGCGATTCCGATCATGTCGGAGTTCGGGTGTGAGTAATCCAGCGGCACCTGAACCGTGGCGCACTGGAAGCCGCCTCCACAGTCGGTCCACGTCAATTGGCTTGGCGACGGAGTCGGACTGCTCTTGGCGATTGGATTCGAGGTGCGGCTGCAGCCGGCAGCGACCAGCGTGACGAGGACCAGGACCATGGCGATACGACTCGTCACGATTCGAGTCTACCGGGTGCCCATGCGGTGGCGTCGAGCCTTCCGGTAGTGATTCAGCAGTTCGAAAACGGCCGGGTTCGAATCGGAACCCGGCCTTGTCTATTGCTTCTGCTTCCGCTCGGGCCGTTAGGCTACGGTTCCGATCCGCGGAAGGGAGTGGCCTTCCACGGCGTGCCGCAAGGTCGCGATGGCCCACAGCACCGCGGTCACAAACATCAGCGCGACCAGGTACTCGACCGACCCCACGATCAGCCCGCCAACGATCGCGATAGCGGCCGCCACCATGACGACAAGCACCATCGCCAGGCCGAAGGGATCGGTGAAGTAAGACCTCTCGCGCGGCGAACCCAGGAGGCATGCTCCTACGCCGACGATGCCAAGGGCGACGATGCCCTCGCGCACACCTCCAAGCAGGGGCCAGCTCCACCCCTGCGTCACTGACAGCGCCATTGCCAGACCGACCACCACGAGGACAGTCGACCAAGCGTCCTTCCAATTGAGCCTCATGTGTATACCTCCGAGTTCAGCCTATGCGCGACCCGGCGCCCTTGTGAATTGTCAGGGGGCCCCCGAAGCTGAGGCCGAAGGTCCTTTTTTGGGAACCTATGCGCACCCCTTGCAGGTAGCCGGCTCCCAACTGGCCACTGATCGTGACCGAGCCGGTTAACCTTCTCGGCTTTCTGCGTTGTACATTGGGATCACTCCGGTGAGCCGCTTCAAAACCTGGGCCATTCAGCCGATCGTCTCAGCGATTATCTTGGCCCTGATGTTTGGCTTGATCTTCGGCATACGAGGGCGACTCCTGATCGCGCTTCCCATCACGACGGCTCTAGTCATCGCCACGGTCGGCTGGCTTCGCAATTCGGGCCAGCAGAGTAGTCACGGTTAGGAAACAACAAAACCCCGGCCCCCACTTCGGGTGACCGGGGGAACTCCTTTCATGGAGGAGCACTTCGTGCGGGTCAGCTAGTCATGGGGACGGCGACGCCGACGGACTCCCAGCGAGACACCTGGTTCGCGTAAAAGAAGGTCGCCGGACCCAAGAGGACCAACCAGAAGAGCGTAATCATGAGCTTGGACCGTCTAAGACCATGGACCGAGCCACAGCCCACCCAGGCCGAGCGGTCCACGGCATGACCTCTGGGCGCGGTCGAACGCAGTCGAACGGCGAGCGCTGCTGGCCGAGCTGTTCGACAGCTTGATCATCGATGGCGGCGAGATCATCAACTTCGTCCCGCGAGCCGACCGTGTAGGTGAAGTGGTCAGCCTGGTCGAGCGAGCGATCTCTGGTGGCGTGATCCACGACGTGCCGACCGAGCATGCTTGGAGAGCGAAGGGGAGGCCTCGGAAACTTGGGTGTAAGAGCGGGGAAGGAGGGATTCGAACCCTCGAGGGAGCTTTACACCCCCTACCCGCTTAGCAGGCGGGTGCTTTCGGCCACTCAGCCACCTCCCCAGGGAGTCAGGGTCGTCGTCCGATTCTATCCGCCCGAGCAAAAAGGGGTCCACGAGAACTCACGCCGACGCCTCAGAGTTCGTGGGGCCTCGCACGTCTCCCCATACTTAACGCCCGATGGAGGCTCCAGGAGGACCGGGTGCGCCGCCGATGTGGGGTCCCGGCCGCAAGATGGCGTTTGGAGCGGCGCCAGGTCCGAGGAGCAAGCTGTGGTACACGCTCGCGGACGGCTCGCTCAGCGAGGTTTTCTTTCCATTCCTAGACCGGGTTGCGCTCCACGAGCTTCGATTTTTCGCCTCCGCCGGAGGAGCGCCACCTGTCGACGACGCAGCTGACGGACAGCACCGTATCAGCTGGCTGAGCCCGGGCGTCCCGGCTTTCACGGTCGAAACCACCCATCACGAATACCGCCTGACCAAGGAGTTCTTCTCCGACCCCGAAGAGAACGCTCTGCTCATCGCGGCCACGTTCACGCCGGAGCTTCCTGACGTACGCCTCTATGTGCAAGCCACAGCCCACTGGCAGCCCGGGACCGAGGGCAACTTCGGCCAGGTCCTGGACACTCACCCGCCGGCGCTGCTCATGCGTCAGCAGGACGTTTGGATCTGCGTCGTCGGTCCCTTCAGTCGCGCGACCGCCGGCTACTACAGAAGCTCTGACCTGCAGATCGATCTCAGTGATGGCGACGGTTACTTGACCAACATTTACGATCGCGCGGGCCCGGGCAACGTGTCCGTCGGGGCAGAGATTGGCGTCCGTGCAGGCTCGTTCCAGATCGCCGTCGGCTTCGGCCACAGTCGCGCTGACGCCGAGGAGATAGCCCGGGCGGCCCTTCAAAGAGGGGCGAACAACATCCGCCAGGCATTCGAACGAGCGTGGCATTCGCAGCTGGATATGCCGCAGGCGCTTTCCAAGGTCAGTGGCGACGACGGCATGCTCGCGCGCGCATCGCTGACCGTGCTGCGTTGCCTGGAGGACAAGTCACATGCGGGAGCATTCATCGCGTCGCCGTGCGCGCCCTGGGGCGAGACCAACCATGACGGCAACCACGTGTACAACCTGGTGTGGCCCCGCGATCTCTGTCGCATGGCAACCGCCATGCTCGATGCGGGGGACAGCGCGGCAGCTCTGCGCGCCTTTCGTCACCTGCAGGCGCGTCAGCGCCCCGACGGTGGTTGGTATCAGAACTGGTTTCTGGATGGGACGCCGCACTGGACGTCGACAGAGCTCGACCAGGTGGCCCTGCCAATCCTTCTCGCGTGGCGGCTGGGCGTTGCGAACTGTCTCGACCACGACCCGTATCCGGTCATGGTCCGGCCCGCCGCTCAGTTCATCATTCGCGAGGGGCCGCTCACCCAGCTCGATCGGTGGGAGGACCTCGGCGGGCTCTCGCCGTCGACGCTCGCCGCATGCATCGCCGCCCTCATCGTGGCGGCCGAGTTTGCCCACGAGGCGGGTGAGCACGTGGCCGCAAGCCACCTCCGAGCAGTTGCCGACTACTGGAACGATCGCGTTGAGACGTGGTGCTCCACAGCGGCCGGCCAGTTCGTACGGCTGGCCGGCGATCCAGACCACCGCCCGACAGAAGGCGCCATCGCCCCCGAGTTTCTCGAGCTCGTCCGGTATGGGCTTCGCAGGCCGAAGGATGAGCGAATCCTGCGCAGTCTCCAGGGAGTGGATGCGTCTTTGAAGGCCAGCCTGCCGGCAGGCCCGAGCTGGCGGCGCTACGCCGGAGACCGATACGGCGAATACGAAAATGGATCGCCCTGGGACGGCAGCGGACGCGGACGGCCGTGGCCCGTTCTGACGGGGGAGCGCGCGCGCCATTTCTTCTCGATGGGGCTTCCGGCGGCCGAGCTGCTGCGCACGCTCGAGGGTTTCGCCGGCGAGGGCCTGATGCTTCCCGAACAGGTATGGGACCAGGCTGACATCCCGGCCCGCGGCCTGCAGCTCGGTCGCGCGAACGGTTCGGCTACACCGCTCGGTTGGGCCCACGCGGAGTATCTCGAACTGCTCGTCACCATCGCGCTCGCCGGATTCCCGGACATCGTGATGCCGGCCCGGCGGCGCTATACGGAAGGTCCTGTGCAGGAACCCGCTTTCGTGTGGTCGCACAAGCACCAGATCGCGCGTATTGCTGCCGGCCGGCGACTGCGCGTCCAGCTACCGCGTCCCGGCTCGGTGCACTACACGTTCGACGAGTGGAACACTTTCGGTGAGGTTGAAGCGGCCGACACGACGTTGGGCGTTTGGGTCGCCGAGGTTCCTTGCAACAGGCTTTCGCCCGGCTCAGAGTTCTCCTGGACCGCGCATTACATGACGGGCTGGGAAGGAAAGAACTTCACGCTGACGGTGGACTAGCGTTCTTCTGGCGGTTCGAGGTCGTCCAGGCGCAGCTCGGTCCCCGCCTCCTCGTCGAACTGGCTGTGCAGCTCGCCGCAGTCCGCGCAGCGGTAGTACTCGCCCACGAACCCCTTGTGCCAGACGGCGTAGCTGACGATGCCGGGCTCCTCGACCAGGATCTCCTGCTCCAGGCGGTAGATCACCTGCTCCCACCCGCCGGTCTCGATGTCGTCGTCGAGCACGACCAGGCAGTAAGGATGCGGTTCGCCCCACACCATCGTCACCTCGCCGCGGCGCTCGTCATCCGCGTTGACGATCGACCACGCCTCGGCGGCCTGGGCGCGCGTGCTGCGAACCAGGCGCAGCGTGGCCCAGAACCGCTCAGCCGATTCGCGCTCCGCCTTGTCGTGCTCGGCCTGCGCCTCCTGGAATGCGCTCCACATGCGCAGCAGGTGATTGCGAAAACGGTGATAGGTAGGGAGCAGCTTGGGCTGCTGCTTCGGCGAGCCGATCAACTGCTCGAAGGCATGCTCGAAAGCAGCTTCGACGCGCTCCTGGCGGTCCGCTACGTCGGTCTTCCACCCCTCGTCTTCGGAGAGCCGCATGCTCTCGTTGAGCACGACCTCGAAGTCGAGCCAGTCGTCGCCGAACTCGGGGACGAATACGCTCTCGACCAGGTCGGCCAGTCGATGCTCCTCGAGCAGGGCCGGAGTCACTTTCCCACGCGCGTCGGGCCAGGCTTTCCAGCCCATGACGTTATGGATCCAGTAATCGAAGACCGTGACCGCGTATTGGAGGGCCGCAGGCGAGGTCCAGATGCCGGTCGGCCAGGTGCGCTTGCCGGTCCGCACCTTGTTGTAGAGGGCGATGACCGCCTCTTCGTCCAGGTATTCGCTGTCCATGGCTCACCCTAGTTTAGGAATAACGACCGAAGCACCCTGGGTATATTGGGTTGACGATGGCAACCGCCAAGGGCTTCACGCCCGATCAAGTCGCCCGCTACGCGCGTCACCTTATCTTGCCGGAGGTGGGCGGCGCCGGGCAGCGCAAGCTGCTGTCCTCCAGCGTGCTCCTGCTCGGCGCGGGCGGCCTGGGATCGCCGGCCGCCATGTACCTTGCGGCGGCGGGGGTGGGGAAGATCGGCATCGTCGACTTCGATGTGGTCGATGCATCGAACCTCCAGCGCCAGCTGCTGCACGGCCACAAAGACATCGGCCGGTCGAAGGTCGAATCCGCGGCCGACAGGCTGCGCAGTTTGAACCCCGACGTCCAGGTGGACGCAATCAACGAGCACCTCAACTCGGAGACCGCGATGCGGATCTTCGCTCCGTATGACGTCATCGTCGACGGCACCGACAACTTCCCTACCCGCTACCTCGCGAACGACGCTGCGCACTTCCTGGCCAAGCCTCTCGTGCATGGAAGCATCTTCCGCTTCGAGGGGCGGCTCGCCATGTTTGACTCCGCCAAGGGCACCGGCTGCTATCGCTGCCTGTTCCCGGAGCCTCCTCCACCCGGATCGGTCCAGAGCTGCGCCGAAGCGGGCGTGTTTGGAGTGCTGCCCGGGATCATCGGCAGCATGATGGCGTTCGAGACGATCAAGTACCTGCTGGACATCGGGCGCTCGATGATCGGCCGCTACCTCCTCTTCGAAGGCGAGGACATGACCTTTCGCGAGCTGAAGCTGCGCCAGAACAAGGCCTGCCCGCTTTGCGGCGAGAACCCGACGGTCCATTCGCTGATCGACTACGAAGCGTGGTGCGGCGCTCCCGCGATGGAGCCTTCCGAGGCCCGGGCGAGCTAGTCTCGGCGGTCGCGACCTGTCCCCACCACCGGTCCGGCAGGTACAGTCCATTTGGTGATCCAGCTCGACCGCCACGACGCCACCCGCCTCGATCGAGCCCGTGCGATCGTGTGCGATCTCGGGTCGGTGCTGGTCGCGTATTCGGGCGGAGTTGACTCCACGCTTCTGCTCAAGCTCGCCCTGGACGAGCTCGGCGTTCGCGCGGTGGGGGCGCTCGCCAGCTCGCCCGCCTATCCGGAATCGGAGCAAGGGGAGGCACGCGTCCTGGCGCGGGCTCTGGGCGCCCAGCTGGTCGAGGTTTCGACCGGCGAGCTCGAGCTCGATGCGTACGCGCGCAACAACCCAGATCGCTGCTTTCACTGCAAAGAGGAGCTCTTCGACAAGCTCGAGCCCATCCAGCTAGAGCTGGGGCTGGGGCATCTTGCGTACGGGGCCACGGCCGATGACGCAGGCGATCACCGCCCCGGCCACGGCTCGGCGATCCGCCGCGGTGTCCGCTTCCCGCTGCTCGAGGCCGGCATGGGTAAGCCCGAGATCCGCGCCGCCGCGCGGGCGCTCGGCCTGCCGAACTGGAACAAGCCGTCGTTCGCATGCCTTTCTTCGCGGATCCCGCACGGTACCCAGGTCACCGTGGAGGCGCTGCGCCAGATCGAGGCGGCGGAGGCCGCGGTGAAGGCGCTCGGTTTCTCGCAGGTCCGTGTCCGGCATCACGGCGAGGTGGCTCGAATCGAGGTCGACGGTGCGGAGATCGGCAGGCTTGTCGCGGAGCGCGATCAGGTGGTCGAGGCCGTGCGGAAGGCGGGCTACAAGTTCGTGTCCGCCGATCTCGAGGGCTACGCGACCGGCAGCCTGAACCGAACCTGGCAGCCCTCCAAGTAACGAGGTCCTCACGAACTCACGGCGAAGGCTCGGAGTCAGCTGTGGCTGAGCGCGGTGTAGTGCTGAGCCTGGACGAGGGCACAACCGGCGCGACGGCCGCGGTGGTCGGCCTCGATGGCGAGGTGCGCGCGAAGGGCTATCGAGAGATCGCGCAGCACTATCCGCAGCCGGGGTGGGTCGAGCACGACGCGCTGGAGATCTGGTCCGCGGTGCAGCTCACTGCGAAGGACGCGCTTCACGCTGCAGGCGTCACTCCGGCCGACGTGCGAGCCGTCGGCATCACCAACCAGCGCGAGACCCTGGTCGTGTGGGACCGCCGCACGCTCGAGCCACTTGCTCCGGCAATCGTTTGGCAGGATCGCCGAACGGCCGCTGTCTGCGACCACCTTCGCGACGCGGGCCACCAGGAGCGGGTACGCGAAGTCACCGGCCTGGTGATTGATCCGTACTTCACTGCCACCAAGCTGGCGTGGGCGATTGAGAACATCGATGGCGCGGCAAGCGCGGCGGTGGGCACCGTGGACAGCTGGCTGGTGGCGCGCCTGTCGGCGGGCCGCGACCATGTCACCGACGCCTCGAACGCGTCGCGCACATTGTTGTTCGACATCGAGCAGGGTGCGTGGAGCGAGGAGATGGCCGATGTTTTCGGTGTTTCGACAGCGAACCTGCCTCGTGTCGTCGATTCGACGGGTGACATCTCGGTGACCGACCCCGATGCTTTTGGAGGCATCGTCGCGCCGATCAGCGGCATCGCCGGCGACCAGCAGGCCGCGCTGTTCGGCCAGGCTTGCACGACGATCGGCATGGCCAAGAACACGTATGGCACCGGCTCGTTCGTTCTGATGCAGACGGGGCCGGATCGCGTCGCCTCACAGTCCGGGATGCTGACCACCGTCGCATGGCGTCGGGCGGCGCGTCTCAGCTACGCGCTCGAGGGCGCCATCTTCATCACGGGTGCTGCGCTGCAGTGGTTACGCGACGGCCTGGGCATCATCAGCGCTGCCTCCGAAGCGGGACCTATCGCGTCCTCCGTGTCGGACAGCGGCGGGGTATTCATGGTCCCGGCTTTCGTCGGGCTCGGAGCTCCGTATTGGGATCCTTACGCCCGCGGCACGATCGTCGGACTCACCCGAGGCAGCGGGCGCGCCCAGCTCGTGAGGG
The DNA here is from genome assembly GCA_036513135.1 of Candidatus Dormiibacterota bacterium. GTDB lineage: Bacteria > Chloroflexota > Dormibacteria > Dormibacterales > Dormibacteraceae > Palsa-870. The sequence continues at coordinate 33,468 of DATBZP010000031.1, forward strand.
CGGCTGTCGAATCCATGGCCTATCAGACCTGCGACGTCGTCGAAGCGATGGAGCGCGACATTGGCTCACGCATGCGAGAGCTGCGCGTCGACGGCGGCGCGGCGGTGATGGACGTGCTCTGCCAGTTCCAGGCCGACCTCCTCGGCATCCCCGTGCGGCGCCCGCGGCAGACCGAGACCACGGTGCTTGGCGCAGCATTCCTCGCCGGTATCGGCGCCGGGGTCTGGACCGACGCCGACCTGGAGGGCCTGTGGAAGCTCGACCGCGAGTTCGAACCGAGCATGTCTCGAGACCAGGCCGATACCCTTCAGTCGCGATGGCGAGAGGCCGTAGACCGAAGTCGCGACTGGGCGAGACCCGATAATCAGTAAACCTTGAACACCGAAGCGCCCCCCGGCCGGGTCCGGCACCAGAACATGCACGCCCATCACCTGTGGCGGCAGCAGCGCTTCTTCGCCGGCTTCCTGGTCCTGGTTGGCGTGGTCATGACGGGGCTCCTGATCTACCAGGGCCAGATCATGCACACCGCGAACCTGATCTGGCTGCTCTATGTACCCAGCGGCCTGCTGCTGGGAGGAGCGTTTCTCTACTACCGACACCGGAGCAACGTTCAAGTGCTGGAGAGCGGGGTCAAAGTGTCGACCTTGCTTTCGAGCGTGCTTCTCGACTACGACTCCATAAAGTCCGTGAAGGCGCTGCCGCTTCGCCAGCACTTTCTGGATCGTAGGAGCCGGCTGATCGCGCCGGTCATGAAACAGTACGTCGACAAGCCCGCGCTCTTCATCAGGATCCGGGGCGACGAAAGTGAGCTGGCCGCAATCAAGAAGACCCTTGGGTCCCGACTGATGTTCGAGGACACGATCGCCATCCCGGTTCCTGACGCGGACGCCGCCGCGTGGGAGATCAGCTCGCGCCTGCCCTACCACCTGGGACAGAACCAGGGTGGCGGGAAACACCGCAAACGGCGGCGGTGACTGCGCTCGAACCCACCCAGGTCGCTCCCAAGACGACCTATTTCGACCGCTGGGATCTGATCGCACTGCTGGCGCTGACGGCAGTCGCGTTCGTCCTGCGTTTCTTCAGCCCGATCATGCCCGACTTCTTCGTCCATCCGTTTCAAGGTCCGGCGATCACGAACTGCGTCCCGAACACCCCGATCGACCCAAAGGGTGACCCGGGCACGATCTGCGGGCTCGCCTATCCGTTCACTCGCGGTTACGCCGACGCGAACGGGCAGCTCTCGCCGCCCAACGGCCAGGTCTTCGATGAGATCTATTTCCCGGTCGATGCATACAACGACGTCAAGGGGATGGAGCTGTGCACGCCGACCACGGCCAACTGTCGCTTCAACTACTTCGACCCTGAACCGCCGCTGGCCAAGCTGATCATCGCCGCCGGAATGTGGGGATACGGGTGGTACCGCGCACACTTCCAGGGCGCCTCCGGCAACTACATCGACCTCGGATTCAACACATTTGGATGGCGCATTGCGGCCTGCATCTTCGGAACGCTGTGCATCCCGATGATGTATCTGTTCGCGCGGCGGCTGTGGCCCAATCGGATCTTCGCGATCGCTGCCGCGACGCTCGCCTGCTTCGACGGGATGTTCTTCATCCAGTCGCGGATTGGGATGATCGACATCTTCCCGGTCTTCTTCATCCTGCTCGCGTACTTCCTGTACCTGGTCCATATCCAGAGCCGAACGCCGCGCTCTTCGCTCGTGTCGCTGGTCGCGCTGGGTGTCGTGCTCGGGATCGGCATCGCGTCAAAGTGGATCGTGCTCGCGGCGTTCGCGAGCATCGTCCTCCTGATGGTCATCAGGGCGATCCGCCGGCGCGCGACCCCCGGAGGCGCGTTCTGGCCCACCTACCTGGCGGTCGCTGCCGTGGCGCTGGTGGCAATCCCGGCCGCGATCTACGTCGAGTCCTGGTACCCGTTCTTTGCGCGGGGCCAGTTTCACAACCTGGCGGACCTCATCGACTACCAGAAGCAGTCGTACATCTATCACGCAACGCTGAAGGCAACTCACCCGTACGGCTCACCGTGGTGGTCGTGGCCGTTTCTCTCACGGCCGGTGCTCTACTACGCGGAGTACACGAACCTCGGTCTCGATCACTGGACGGGCCAGCAGCTCATCTCACGCATGGCGAATCTCGGCAACCCATGGATCTGGTGGACGAGCCTGCCGTGCGTGGCCTCCCTTCCGTACTTCATCGTCCGATATCGCAGCTTTCCAGCGACCGTGATCCTGCTCGGGTTCATCTCGCAGTACCTGCCGTGGTCCCTGATCAGCCGCGTGATTTTCATGTACCACATGTTCGGCGGCCTCATCTTTATGATCCTTGCCGCCGCCTTCGTGTTGGCGCATATCGCTGAGAAGTTGAGACGACCCGCGCGAATGCTGCTCGTCGTCAACTATCTCGGCATCGCTGTGCTCTTCTTTCTTTACTTCTACCCGGTGTGGACGGGGCTCCCGATCTCTGGGTCGGCTTACTTCAGCGGATCCGGCACCCCTCCGTGGGGCCCGAAGACCTGGCTCGTCAACTGCCGCGACAACCTGCCTGCCAGCCAGCCCCAGCTGTTCTGTTGGAACTAGCACCGGCAGCATTCCTCGCGGCGTGCGTTGCCGCCGGGTTCGGCCTCACCTATCTCGTTGGCATCGCCCTGAGCCTCGAGGAGCGAATTGCGTTTGGAGCCGTGCTCGGAGCGATGGCCGTTGCAGCGGCGGGCTTCGTCGTGTCGCTCGCGGTTCGAGACGTCACCGGGGTCACGGTCCTGCTCGCACTCGTCATCGTGATCCTTGCAGCCGCAGCGGCGGTTGCGACGCAGATGAAACTGGTTCGCGCCGATATCGCGGACGCAAGGTCGCGATGGTGGTCGTCACCCCGCTCGCCGGGCCACCCGTGGCCGCTCGCGGCGGTGCTGGTCGTGTGCGGCACGTGGACGGTGCACTTCCTGCACCAGGCCTATGTGTACGCGCCAAACGGCCTGTTCGCCGGTTACGTGAACATCTGGGGCGACTGGGCGGCGCATCTCAGCTTCGCGGGATCGTTCGCCTACGGTCAAAACTTTCCGCCCGAGTATCCGATCGATCCCGGGCATCACCTCGGCTACCCGTTCATGGTCGATTTCTTGGCGGCAAGCCTCGTGCCGCTCGGCAGCCGGCTGACCTCCGCCCTCGTGATGACAAGCGGCCTGCTCGGGCTGGCATTCCCGCCAGTGCTCTACCTGGCTGCTAAAAGGTTCGCCGGGGGCCGCGCTGCGGCTGTGATCGCCGTCTTCGTGTTTCTGCTGAGCGGTGGACTGGGATTCGCCTACCTGCTGGGTGACATTCAGCACAGCGGCCTGGCAGCGCTCGTCCATCTGCCGCGCGAGTACACGCTGAACCGCGACCTGAACTACCAGTGGCTGAACCCGGTGCTGGCCTACCTCGTGCCGCAGCGCTCGACGCTGTTCGGCTTCAGCCTCGCCCTCATCGTGCTGGTCGTCCTGTGGGTGGCAGCGCGAAGCAGCACTCGTTTACCCCATCCCCCCAACCCGGCGTCCCCATCCGGCGCTGCGCGCCACCTTCCCCTGCCAGCGGGGAAGGAAGGGACCTCCCCGGCGAGCAGGGAGGGGTCTGGCTGGCAGCCCTTCTTGTTTGCCGGCGTGGTCGCGGGAGTGATGCCGGTGTACCACGTGCACGCCTACGGCACGGTGGTTGCGCTCGCGGTGTTCTGGGCTCTGTTCACATGGCGGATTCAATGGCTCGGTTTCTTCATCCCGGCACTGGTGGTCGGCATCCCGATCCTCGCGTGGATGTGGCCTCCAGCCAACAACAGCATCTGCGGTAACAACCCCAGCCTCCACGGCTACTGTTTCGAGCTCGGTTGGCTGTCGTACCTGGATTGGCAGCATGGAGCGGCGATCTGGGCAGGGCGCGATTTCGTGTGGTTCTGGATCAAGAACACATCGGTGTTCATCCCGCTGCTCGTCGCCGCTCATTTCCTGCGGAATTGGATTCCCACCGGGTTTGAGAGCTGGTTTGCGCCGATGTGGCTGTGGTTCCTCGTCCCGAACATCATCGTGCTGCAGCCCTGGGACTGGGACAACACGAAGTTCTTCGTCTTCTGGGCGCTGCTGGGCAGCATTCTCGTTGGAGGGGTCCTGGCGCGGATGTTTCAGCGGGGGCCGGGCTCGGCCATCATCGCGACGGCGCTTTTGGTCTTGCTCGGACTCTCAGGAGCGCTCGACCTGGCGCGGGCGTCGGATTTCAGCGTCAGCGCCGTGCAGTTCACCGATGCGGGTGGGCTGCAGGTTGCGGACTGGGTGCGCGGGCACACGAGCCCGGAGGCTGTGTTCGTCGTGGCTGACGAGCACAACAACCCGATCCCGACACTGGCCGGCAGGCGGGTGATGAGCGGATATCCGGGCTGGCTGTGGACCTATGGGATGCCTGATTACGTTCAGAAGGGTGTGGACGAAACGCGGATCCTCGACGGTGATGCGACCGCTGGAGATCTCGTGCGAAAGTACGGGATCGACTATGTGATGATCGGTCCGCAGGAGCTCCCGCGCGGCGCGAGTCGCGCGTACTGGGACACTCACGGCACGCTTGTGTTCGACAACGGCGAGTACACGGTGTATCGCGTCTCGCACTAGTGGCGTGTCAGCGGCTTCCCTGACGCAACGTTAAGGCGCTGGAAGGCTGATCGGCGGGCGCACGGATTCAGTCGGTCGCGGCACCGGCGGGTTTGTGGTCGTCTCGATCACCACCTCGAGGTGCCGGGCGATCCGCTTCAGCTCGCGGTCGCCGCGGTCGAGGCGGTTGACGATCTGCAGCAGGATCTCGTCCTGGTGCATCAGGTGGTTCATGAGCGCCTTCAGCTCTTCCTCGGCCTTGACGTTGAGCTCGTAGTCGTGCTGAGCGCGCATGCGGTCGCGGTCGGCGATGCGGTTGAGAGCCATCAAGACCACTGAGACCCAGACAGCCGCTTCGAGGCTGAGGATGAAGTTGAGGAAGAGGAAGGGATAACGATCCCAGGGGTGGATCAGGTTGAACGCGTTGAGCCCGACCCACAGGACCATGATGCCGACCTGCGCCAGGACGAAGACCCAGCTGCCGACGAGGCGTGCGAAATCGGCGGCAACGTGGTCGGCGAAGGTGAGCTTGCGTTCGACCTCGCGATTGAGGTCGCGGACCGGAGGATGGTCGTGCTGGTGCTTGATCAGGTCTCGGGCGATGTCTTCTATTTCTCGGCCGATCGACATGGATCCTTCCTTTGGGGTTGCTGCGTTCAGTGCCGCGGCATTAGTCCGATTGGCATAGCTTCGCTCAAAAGACCCTTGCCTGGCTACTGAAAGTAAGCCTTGCTATCGGTAGTCGTGGGATTTCTGTGGCGGCCGGGGCACGCCTTCGAGGGCCTCGATGTGGCTTGCGAGCACCGAATACACGCCGTCGTTGCGCTGCATCACCCCGTCGATGACCAGGATCGGTTGGCGGTTGGCGACCTGCCGGTAGCGCTCGTAAACGTCGGGTTTGATGGTCACGTTGACCTGGCCAAATTCGTCCTCAAGCGTGAAGAAGCGGATCTTCTTCGCGGTCGAGGGAGCCTGTCGGGTGATGACGAGGCCGGCGACCCGCACCTTTTGGTGGTTGCGAATCGATGCGAGCTTGCTGCTTTCCAGCGCGCCCAGCTTCTCCAGGCGTTCGCGACAGAAGTGGATCAGGTGGTGGCCGGTGGAGAGATCCGAGATCCTGTACTCGAGCTGGTTGGCGTCGAAGGCGTCGATTGAGGGTAGGGAGGGGGCGGTGCCGTTGAGGCTCAGCTCGGATTGCTTTTCGATGCCTCGGCGCAGGCCGTGACCATGCCACCGCTCCTGCCAGCCCCAGAGCAGCTCGCGTCGGGGTTGGCCGAGCGCGTCGAAGGCGCCGACCATGACGAGGTTGCGGACCCCGCGCGGGCCGACGGGGGCGCCGCGAAGGCGGTGGAGGAAATCGTCGAAAGATGTGTAGGGACCGGAGGCGCGCGCGTCGACGATCGCTTTGCGGCCTTCCTCACCGAGATCACGGACGTAGTTGAAGCCGACGCGCATGGCGTGGGTCAAGGCGGCGTTAACAGGCTGGGTTGACTTGGCCGGTACGCTGGCATCGGTTGGCCGGCGGGGGAGGGTCGGTCTGGCGGAGGAGGGAGGGCCCTCGGTGAGGTGTGCCTTCGGCGAGGCGGGGGCCAGGGGTTCGGGTAGGCATCGCACGTCTGAGCGGTTGACGTCGACAGGCAGCACCGTCACCCCGTGGCGCTTAAGGTCCTCGACCAGCACGCTCGGGTGGTAAAAGCCCATCGGCTGGTTGTTGAGCAGACCGCAGCCGAACTCAACCGCATGGTTGAGCTTGAGCCAGGCGGTCTCGTATGACGTGCGAGCGAATGCGGCTGCGTGTGAGCGACAGAATCCGTACACCGCAAAGCCTTGCACTGAGGCGAAGAGCTGGTCAGCGACCTCGCGAGGCACGTCGTTGGCCAGGCAGCCGCTGATGAAGTCGCCTTCCAGCGAAGACATCTCGACTCGGTTGAGGTGGCGGGTCATCGCGCGCCGGAAGCCGTCCGCCTGGCTCGGGGACATGCCCGCGACGTGCATCGCAATCTCGATGATCTGTTCCTGGTAAAGGATCACGCCGAGCGTGTCCTTCAGGATGGGCGCGAGCAGAGGATGCGCGTAAGTGACCGGCTCGCGACCCTGCTTGCGGCGGATGTAAGGGTGGACGGCGTTGCCCTGGATCGGGCCCGGCCGGATGATCGCCACCTCGACCACCAGGTCGTTGAACGTCTCCGGGCGCGTGCGTGGGAGAGTCTGCATCTGCGCGCGCGACTCGATCTGAAAGACGCCGATCGTGTCCGCGGCGCTGCACATCTCGAAAACCTTCGGATCGTTCAGCGGCAGCTGGTCGAGGTCGGGTCGGATGCCGGTGGTGTCCTTGATCAGCTCGAGACACTCCGCCACCACTGAAAGCGTGCGGAGGCCGAGCATGTCCATCTTGATCAGGCCAAGGTCCTCGACGTCGTCCTTGTTGAACTGGACGACTCGGCGGCCCTCCATGGTCGCCGGCTCGACGGGCACGATCTCGACGAGCGGCTCCCCGGTGACCAGCATGCCGCCGTTGTGTATCGAAAGGTGACGTGGAAACTCGATTACCTCCCGGCACAGCTCCAGGAACTGCTGCCAGCTCTGCGGCCGCATGTCAGGTGGCGGCACCGCGTCCAGCATCGAGTCCGCCACGTCCTCGGTGAACCATCGGTCCACGCCCTTGGCCAGGCGGTCGAGCAGCTCTGCGGAGAAACCCAATGCCTTGCCGACCTGGCGGATCGCCATCCGCGGTTGGAAGGTGACGACGTTGCACACCATCCCGGTCCGCTCCCAGCCGTACTTGTCGTAGATGTACTGGATCACCTGCTCGCGGTGCTCCGTGGAAAAGTCGATGTCGATGTCCGGCGTGCTCGTCATCTCTTCGTGCAGGAAGCGTTCGAAAAGCAGGTTGTGCTCGATGGGGTCGACCCGCGTGATGCCAAGCACGTACGCGACGATCGAGTCGGCGGCCGAGCCACGCCCCTGGCCTGGGACGCCATGCTCACGCGCGAACCGCATCAGGTCCCAGTTGATGAGGAAGAACTCGGCGAGCCCGGTTTTCTCGATCACATCCAGCTCGCGCTGCAGGCGGCGCGCGACGTCGGGCGTGATCGGGCGATAGCGCTCGCGAACGCCTTCGAAGCAGAGCTTGTAGAGAAAGGAGAAGGGCGTTTCGCCGGCGGGCACCGGGTAGCCGGGGAAGCGCACCTTGCGGAAGTCGAGGTCCACGTCGCATTCCCGCGCGATGTCCCAAGGCGTGGCCAGCGCTTCGGCATGCCCCTTGAACAGCGGCCGCATTTCTGCTCCGCTCTTCAAGTGATGCTCGGAGTTGGGAAAGAGGTGCGGCCGCGCCGACTCGAGGGTGGTGCGATGGCGAATCGCGACCAGCACGTCATGCAGCCGTCGCCGTTCCGAGGCGTGGTAGTGCACCTCGTTGGTCGCGACGACCGCAGCTCCGCATCGCTCGGCCATCGCTGCGCGGCCTTCGAGCACCCACGTGTCGTCAGGGCGAAGGTGATGGTGGAGCTCGCTGAAGACGTTCTCCTTGCCCAGCGCCTCCTGCAGCTCGCGCATCCGCTTCTCGTCATCGGTCGCGCTGAGATAGAAGAGGTCGCCGCGATGTTCAGCGACCTTGGCGATGGTCGCGCGGGCTTCGCCTTTGGGTTGGTCGACATGGGCAAAGCTCAGCAGCCGGCAGAGGTTTGAGTAGCCGCGGAGGTTGCGGGCGATCATGACGACCTCCTGGCCTTCCACCTCGAGCGTCGTGCCGATGATCGGCTTGACCCTGAGCTTGCGGCAGGCCTGGAGAAACTTCACCGCCCCGTAGACGCCACCCCGGTCGGTGATCGCAAGCGCGGGCATCTCGAGTTCTGCGGCCCGAGCTGCGAGCTCGGCTGGATGAGAGCCACCGTCGAGGAAGGAGAAGTTGGAGTGGCAGTGCAGCTCGACGTATGGGTTCACCTCCGCGCAGCTATTAGAGGTAGCCAGGCGACAAATCTCGGGGATTGCGGTCCACGCGATAGGCGCGTTACGGTTGTGAACGGCCCCGAGGGATACGAGCGAGGGATCTGGCACCGGCCGCAAGGCAGGAGCCGGAGACAGCGAGGCGATCCGTTGGGGTCATTTCTTTTTCTCGCGAGCCGGACCTGGCCGCACTGTCCTTCTGATGCGGCTGAATCAGTCATAGACCCGCTCCACGAACCACTTGTCCTGTTGGAGGTCGTGGTAAAGCTCGCACAGAAGATTGCTGTTGAGCAGCGCCTTCCAGTACTCGCGGACCACGGGCTTTTTCCACCACTCGGTTTCGACCTTCCAGCGCGCGATCGGGTCGATCGACCCGGTGAAGGCGCCGGAGATGAAGGCCGGTGTGCCGTCATCGCCCAGCGTGACCTCGACCTCGGCGGGAGGTGACAGCAGGCGGGTCACGCGAAGCGCTGCGTGGGGAGTGGGGAGGAGAGCAGCGCCGGGTGCGGCTTGTGGACGACCTCGTCACCCCATCGTTCCTGCAATCGCTCGAGCGCGGCGATCACCTCTTCGCTGTTTCCATCCCCGCCCGCCCACAACCGCAGCTGCCGCCGCCCTGCGCCCTCGAGCACCGGCAGCTCGATCCACAGCTCGGTGATCGGAGACCGCGGCCGCCATTCCTTGATCCACGAGCCGATGAGCCCAAACAGCTCGGCTGCGCTGCTCAGCGGATGGCGCACGACAGAGTCGCGCTCCTCTGAAGAACCTTCTTCGAAAAGAAGTCGCACGCGGATGCGCTTGGCGCCTGCCCCGCGCAGGCCGAGCTCATCGGCCAGGTCGCCGCACAGCGCTCGCGCGACGAACAGCAGAGCCTCGCGGTCTTCGACCGGCGTGTCGAACTGCCGGTGTGCGCTCGTGAAAAGAGGTGGACGCCATGGCGTGAGCTGGTCGGGCTCGAGGCCTCGCGCGAGCAAAACCGCATGCCGTCCGTCGCGACCGAGCTGGCTCTCCAGCTCGCGCGGGCCGATCGCCGCCACTGCGCCAAGCGTGCGAAGACCCAGTAGGTGAAGGCGTTCCAGCTGCTCCGCGTCGAGTGGGAGCTCGTGCGACGAAAGCGGAGCGAGGAACGTGTTCGCCTTGTCGACCTGCACGAGGCGGCCCGGGCGCGCGCGGGCCGCGGCAAGCCGGGCGGAAAAAGGGCCGGGCGCAAGACCGAGCCGCGGTTCGCGGCCGATCGCCGTCTTCAACCGGCGTCGAGCCTCGCGGATCGATTCGCCCGCGCTCACGACGCCGCTCACGTCAAGCCACGCGATGCCCTCGACTCTGACCTCGACTGTCGGCGCGAGGTCGTAGAGCGCAGACGAGATCAGCTCGCGCAGGTGCTCGGCGGCTTGTGGGTCCGGGGGAAGGAAGGTCGCTTGCGGGCAGAGGTGCTCGGCCTGGCGCAGCGCCATCCCCGGCACCACGCCAAATCGCAGCGCCTCTTCGGAAAGAGCGACGACGTGCTCGAATTTATTGATGGGGGAGTCCCCCCTGCCCCCTAGATGCCCAACCACGACTGGACTCCCGTACAGGTCGGGGCGCCGGGCGAGCTCCAGGTGGCGGGTTAGACCACAGCAGACGCGCACTTCAGCTCTTGCATGTGAAGCGAAGAAATTTCGGCGACGTGGACCGGGTGGTCGAACAGCGGCTGTGCGCCCAGCGGGTAGCGGATCTCCAACTCTGTCTCTCCAAGCGGCGGCGCCACGCGATTTTTCACGCAGCGGGCCGAGGCGCGAAGCCCGACCAGCTGCCCGCGTTCCCAGATCCAGTCCGTTCGGGAAAAACCGACGCTCAGGCTCGAGGCGTGGGCGAATGCCCGTCCAGGCGCGTCGATCACTCCTACGATCACCGTCCCCGAGCGGTTGGCCCCGGACTCCAGCGGTCCCAGCCAGTGCTCTGGGATCTCCCCTATTAGAAGGATGAAGCCCGCTCCCGCCCTGGCCAGCGCGGCCGTCGCCTCGCCCGCAAGATCAAGAGCCGGCGCGCGGACCACGGTCAGCGCGCTCAGCTCCGGATCGAAGGGAAGCAAGGTCCAGGGATCGAAAGCTGATCTGGTGTCGATCACCAACGCGTGCGCGAACTCACGGGTCGCGCCGGCCAGCAGCAGGAGAGCGAGTGTGAGCTTGCCGCACGTTCCATTGCCGGTCAAAAGAGTCAGCCGGCCGCATGGCAGCCCGCCGATCCCGCTCAGGCGATCGATCGGAGTCCGGCTGGGCCAGGGCCGCGGGGGCGGAAGTTCCGCCGCCCTCGTCAGCGCCTGGCTGCCGAAACGGACCCGAATCGAGTTGATCGCGTAATCCAGCTTTGCTTCCTGCATCTTTGGCGGCCTCGCAGGAAAGACGCAGGGGAGAGGCGGAGGCACGCTGACCATATCGAACAGATGTTCGTAAGTCAAGGCCTGGCTATCTTTTCTATATGTCGAAGGTCGTCGTAGTTGCGTACGTCCTCAGCGTGGCCAGCTCGCGTCGCTCGACCCGGGTGCGATGGTGCTGAGGCACAGCATCTTCTGGTCCACCGGATACCTTGTGCCGAAAGCTGACGGCACCGTCATCGCCGGTGGCACAGAAGAGGATTCAGGCTTCGATGATCGACCGACCGTCTCTGGCATCGCGATGTTGCTCAACCTTGCATGCCGATTGATGCCAGGGCTTGGGGCCGCGAGCCTGCAGCGTGTATGGGCGGGACTGCGACCGGTTACCGGCAATGGCGGGCCCATCGTCGATGTGATTGGCGCGCCCAACCTGATTGTCGCGACGGGCCACCACCGCAAGGGGATTCTCCTGGCTCCTCTCGCCGCGACTCAAGTCGCATCCCTCATCTTGAAGCGCTAGCGCTGCATTGGCAGCTGGGCTTGACCCGGCTGCGACTTTGTCTCGAATGCCTCCATGCGCCGCAAGGAGGGAGGGTGAGCACGAGAGGGAACCTTGGTTCCCTCTCGTAATAAAGAGCGCCGGGGCTCCACAGAACCCCGGCGCAGGACGAACTTACAAAAAGAATGAAGAAGTCTTAGTTACTTCTTCTTCTTCGCGGCCGGCTTCTTCTTCGCGGCGGTCTTCTTGGCAGCCTTCTTCTTAGCCATAGTGCTTTACCTCCTTCTCCGGTGATAGGGACCCGATAGGTTCCATTGGTTCGGTGCTCTCCGCGTTTGGTGAGACGTGGTTAACGATCTCTCCTGCACGTACCTCCTCTGCAACCCCACGGGTTTCGCCGCGGAACCTCAATGACGAGGAGTCCGAGACGTTGGCGGTTGTGCGAAATGACACGCTGACTCGCGTCGGGTCCGTCGCCTCTGTGGTGGCAACCACGAGCAGCATCGCCATACAGAGTGTTGTGATAACCGAATGAACCCACTCACGTCAATGGTTCGCGCGAAATATTTTTCGCGAGGGTTGTGGAAAAAGTTTTGCGATGCAGGTCCATCAAGACCGCACGCGACCCGTTGAGAGGGCGCACCAGCTATCAAAAAATTGCGACGATAGACATCATGCGAGTCGTCCTCGGTCATGGCGCATCAGGCAATGCGGCGTCGATGAAGCCCTACGTCATCGGGTTCAAGCAGCGTGGAATCGATGCAGTCGCGGTGGATCTTCCGCGGGGAGCAGCCGAGCGCGCGGTCCCGGTCTTCATCAAGACCTCGGGTCGAGGACATGAGGTCATCGGTGGTGGTCAATCATTCGGCGGAAGGGTCGCGAGCATGGCCGCGGTCGAGGCGGACTTCGGTGGGCTCGTCCTTTTTTCATATCCACTGCACCGGCCGGGGTTCACCGACCAGCTTCGCATCGAGCATCTGCCGTCGATTCGCTGTCCGACCCTCTTTATGAGCGGCGATCGAGATCCGTTTGCCAGAATCGATCTCTTGAAGCAATACGTGAAGTTGGTTCCGCACGCCCGGCTCGAGGTCTTCAAGGGCCAGGGCCACGGACTCCTCGCTGTGCTCGACCAGGCCCTCGACGTAGCAGCGGAATTCATCCGCTCCGAGTGCACGTGAGTTGCATAAGTGGGCGCCCCCACCCGGCCCTTCACCCCACGAAGTCTTCGACTTCGCGGGGGCCCCTGAAGCGCGCCGACGTCCCCGGCGAGCGGGGAGGTGTGCTGTGACGGTTGCTCAGCACATGGTCCGGGCGAATGGGCTCCGCTTTCGAACCATGGTCGACGGGCCGGCCGACGGTGAGATGTTCATCCTGCTTCACGGTTTCCCCGAGGGCGCCGAATCGTGGGCCAAGCAGGTCGATGCGCTTGCGAAGGCAGGCAGTCTCGCTGTGGCCCCCGACCTTCGCGGTTACGGGTTGAGCGATGCACCGGAGGGTGTGGAAAAGTACGCGATCGGTCACCTGGTCGAGGACGTCGCGGGGATCATCAAGGCCTTCGGCAGGTCCGATGCCCACGTCGCCGGCCACGACTGGGGCGCCATCGTGGCCTGGTTCTTCGCGGCGCGCCACCCAGAGATGACGAAAACGCTGACCGCTTTGTCGGTCGCCCACCCGAACGCCCTCGCCGAGGCGAGTGCCGTGGACGAGGACCAGCAGGAGCGATCCCGCTATGTCGAGCTCTTCCTGCAGGAGGGCAAGGCCGAGCGCATCCTGGCTGACGAGGACTATCGCCGCCTCCGCGCGATGTTCCACCTAACGAAATCTTCTATTTCGCCAGGATCCCGGGAGCCGAATCCCGACGCGGTGCCGCTCAGCGTGGTCGAACACTTCACCCGTTCTCTCAGCCGCCCAGGCCGGCTGACCGCCGCCCTCAACTACTACCGCGCCAACCTTGGCGCCGGAGGCGGAGCGTGGGCGGCCCTGACGCAAGAGCTGAAGATCACGGCGCCGACCGCTCTCCTTTGGGGGGATCAGGACCCCGCGCTCGGAAGGCGAGCGGTTGAGGCTACTGCCCGCCGGGTCGACGGTCCTTACCGGCTCGAGGTCCTCGAAGGTGCAGGACACTGGCTGCAGTTCGAGCGGCCGGTCGAGGTGAGCCGCTCGCTCACGCAAGCCGCCGTTGAGCAGGGGTCCCCGTGAACGAGCTCAGCGAACTCGGAGGCAGCCTCGGACTTCGTGCGGTTAAGTTCATGGGCCTGATTGAGTAAGATTTCTGCGGTGCTCAACCGGTCCGATCAGAATCGGCGGCAGGGTCTGCGCCGGCTGGATGACATCCTCGAAACGCTGGAGCAGCTAAACCTCCACGACAAGACAGAGCTGCCCGACCACGTGGCGGAGGCCCTCGTCCTGCTGGGTATCGACGCACCCCACAACGTCCCCGTCCCACAGCTCATCGAGCGTGTATGGGCGATGCAGCAGCCTTACCTCATCACGATCGTTGTCGAGCGCCGCCGCCGCCGGCGAAGAAAGGTGTCGGCCGACTCGGGCCTCGCCTGACCGCGCGGACAAGACCTGTTCTGAAACCACGCGACTGGATTGATTGTTTTCAGCGCATCGGCGCTGGAGTGCGCCGGGCGGTGCTTCCACTCGCGGGCACCGAGGCCGGGCGCGTGCGGTTCGAGGTCGGCGCGGGTGGTGACACGACGCTGGAGCTCGACCGGGCGGCGGAGGCCGTCGTCTTCGCGGAGCTCGAGGCACTGGCCGAGCGCGGTGAGCAGTTCTCGGTCCTCTCCGAGGAATCCGGTCTGCGCACCTTCGGCGCTCCTTACCCACTGGTCTTGGTCGATCCCGTCGACGGCAGCCTCAACGCGAAGGTGGGCGTCCCGCTGTTCGGGGTCATGCTCGCGGTGCTCGACGGCCCGGCCATCGACGACACCTTCGCGGGTTACGTGTTGAACCTGAACAACGGCGAGGACTGGACGGCGATCCGCAAGCAGGGTGCATGGCGCGCCGGCACGCCTCTTTCGGTCATGCCTCGAGAGGACCCGAAAAGGATCCAGATCCTCGGCCTCGAGAGCACCCCACGAGCGATCGCGATGGCGCGACCTCTCGTGGAGCGTTCGAACAAGATCCGCATACTGGGTTCGATGGCGCTCTCGATAGCGCACACCGCTTCGGGCGGGTTCGATGTCTTCTGCGCGCCGATGCCCGCGCGCGTGTTCGACATGGCGGCGAGCCTGCTCCTTCTCGCTGAGGCGGGCGGTGTCGCGACGGACATGCAAGGCAGCCGCATCGGGCCGCTGCCGGCCTCGCTCGACTGCCGGACGACGCTGGTTTGCGCACCGACAAAAGAGCTTCACGAAGAGGCGCTGAAGTTCCTTGGCTCCTCAGGATGATCTTGACCCCAGACCGGACGGTCTTCGTCTTGCTCAGCTTCGAAGGGCCTGACCTCTACAGCCTTGCCGGAGGTCTCGGTGTGCGAGTGAAGGGCCTGTCGCGCGCGCTCGCGATGCTTGGCTATGACACACATCTTTACTTCTGCGGCGATCCCGATCTGCCCGGCGAGGAAACCCACGAGGCGGGCAGGCTGCATTACAGGCGCTGGTGCCAGTGGATCTCCGCGCAGCATCGCGGGGGCGTGTACGACGGCGAGGACGGCAAGATCCGCGACTGGAACTCGAGCCTGCCGACAAGCGTGATCGACAACGTCATCGTCCCGGCGGTCGCCGCCCGCAACAACGTGGTCGTGCTCGGTGACGAGTGGCACACGTCGTGGTCGATGCACCTGATCTCCGACAACCTTTACCGCCGCGGTCTGCGCGACCGCGTCGTGATGCTGTGGAACGCTAACAACACCTTCGGCTTCCAGCGCATCGATTGGGCAAACCTGGCGTTGGCCACGACCATCACCACGGTGAGCGGCTACATGAAATTCACTATGTGCGGCTGGGGCCAGAACGCAATGGTCATCCCCAACGGAATCCCGCGCTCGTCGATCGCCGACGCGGATCCGGAAGCGGTGGCGGAGCTCAGAGCCGCCGCGGCCGCAGACCATTTCTGTTTCAAGATCGGCCGGTTCGACCCGGACAAGCGCTGGCTCATGGCCGTGTCGGCCGCGGCTTATCTCAAGCGTCGCGGACATCGCGTGAGGCTCTTGATGCGCGGCGGTCGCGAGCCGCACGGCGGTGAGGTGCTGAACCACGCGCGGCACCAGGGCCTGACCGTGATCGACACGGCCACGCCCGCCGACGCCGCGGGGCTGGCGTCCTTGATGCGCCAGAACCCTGACGCGGATGTGATCAACCTCACGAGCTTCGTCAGCGATGGGCTGCTCCGAGTGATCTATGCGGCTTGCGATGCGGTGCTCGCCAACTCGGGACGCGAGCCGTTCGGCCTTGTCGGCCTCGAGGTGATGGCAGCGGGCGGGCTGTCGGTCACGGGCTCCACGGGCGAGGACTATGCGGAGCCGTATCGCAATGCGCTGGTCCTCGAGACCAACGATCCGGTCGAGCTGGTCACGCAGCTCGTGCTGCTGAAGGAGCGTCCCAAGCTCGCCGCGTCCATCCGCAGGCGTGGCCGGACGACGGCGCGCTACTACGTCTGGGAGAAGATCATCGATCAACTTCTCCTGCGGGTGGAGTTCGCCGGTGCGCTGCAAGCGGTGAAACCTCCACCCGCACAACCGAACGTCGCGCGCAAAGTTGGACGGAAGGCGAGGTTGCGTGGCTGAGAACCTCGTCGTCTACACGGTGGTCCACCAACCGAGACGGTTGAAGCTTCCCGCGCAGGTGATCCCGTCGGGGACGCCGCCCGAAGACTTCCCCGGCTACCTGTTCGACGAAGAGATGGACCACCGCTATTTCGACAAGGTGGCTAAATCTTCTTACCTGCCGGCAAGCGCGATGTTCCGCGACCTGACGAAGCGCGGCTGGCGCATGTCGATCGGATTCAGCAACTCGTTCCTCGTACAGGCGGAGATGTGGGGAGGCAAGGTGCTGGACTCCTTCAAGCGCTTGTGCGCCAGCCCCAACGTCGAGGTCGTATGCGTGGAGCCCTACCACTCGTGGCTCCTTTACGTCGACATAGTCGAGTTCAAGGAGTCGATGCTGTGGGCCCGCCGGCGCCTCGAGGAGTTGTTCCAGAAACCTGTCGCGGTGACGGACACGACCGAGCTGTTCATGTCGAATGACGTGTACTTCGCTCTCCAGCAGTGCGGCTTCAGCGGCGGATTCATGGAAGGGCGCGCGTGGCAGCTAGGGTGGCGGGAGCCGACCCACGTCTATCGCTACCCGGGCCAGAACCTGGCGCTGCTCGTCCGCCACCACGAGCTCTCCGACGACGTCGGCTATCGATTCTCGGACCGCGCCTGGAACAGGTGGCCGCTGCAACCGAACACGTATGCCGGCTGGGTGCGCGACACGTGGGGTGACGTCGTGACCCTCGCCTGGGACTTCGAGACGTTCGGTGAGCACCACCGGCAGGACTCGGGCATCTTCCGGTTCATGCGCGCCTTGAACACCCAGATCAGGAAGCGAAAGGTGCGCATGATGCTGCCGTCGGAAGCTGTCGCCGAGCTGCGCGAGCCACGATATGAGATCCCGATCAACGAGTACGGGACGACGTGGGCCGGCGAGGGCGGAATGGAGTTCTTTCTCGGCAACTCGGCCCAGCAAGGCCTTTTTCGACTCATGCACCACGCGTACTCCAAGGCGCGGCTCACGGGAGATCCGAGGCTGATCGAGATTGCCAGGTGGCTGCTCCAGTCGGACAACCTGCACCTCATCCAGTGGTTCGGCCGGTCGGGACCCGCGGCGGAGGTGAGCGCTTACTTCACGCCGGACGAGTGGTGGGAGCTCGGCGCGCACGGCATCATCCGGGAGCAGCAGCGCGTCTACTTAAACTTCATCCGCGCCCTTGACCAATACGCTAAGTAGCAAATGAAGCCGATCCACGTCGCATTCGTCTGGCATATGCACCAGCCGTATTACAAGGACGACCTCACCAGCACCTACCTCCTGCCCTGGGTCCGGCTCCGGTCGGCCAAGGACTACTACAAGATGCCCGCGCTGCTCGACGGGTATCCCAAGATTCGCGCCACCTTCAACCTCGTCCCCTCACTGCTGGCGCAGATCGAGGACTACGGGAAGGATGAGTCGATCGACCTCTTCCTCAACCTGAGCCGGCGTGACGCCGCCGAGCTCTCGGCCGAGGAGCTCGACTTCCTTCTCCGCTGGATGCGCGAGTCGCCGCGGGCGCTGCGAGTCCAGCAGTCGTCCCGCTACCTCGAGCTCGCCTCGCGGCCCATCGACGCGCAGTTCACCACGGCCGACATCCGCGACCTCCAGGTGTGGTTCAACCTTGCGTGGTGCGACCCGGTCTGGGTCGAGTCAGACCCTCGCCTGGCCGAGCTGAAGCGCAAGGACCGCGACTTCTCGGAGGGTGACAAGCAGCCGCTCTTCCAGGCCCAGCACGAGATCATGGCCAAGGTCATCCCCAAGTACCGCGAGCTCGCGGATCGGGGCCAGGCCGAGCTCACCTTGTCGCCCTATTACCACCCGATCCTTCCTCTTCTGTGTCACGCGGACTCGGCGCGCAGCGCGAATCCTCAGATCCAGCTTCCCGAGCGCCACTTCTCGCATCGCGAGGACGCCGAGCGCCAGGTCGAGCTCGGTTTCGGCCTGTTCGAGCGCTTGCTCGGGCGCAGGCCGAAGGGCATGTGGCCGTCCGAGATGGCGGTGGGCGAAAGCGTCATCGGTCTTGCCACCGCCGCCGGGCTTGACTGGATGATCAGCGACGAGGAGGTGCTGGCGCGCTCGCTGGACAACCAGTACTCGCGAGACGAGCACCTGTACAGTCCCAAGCGCGTCGACCGCGAAGGCCAGACCCTGGCCGTGGTCTTCCGCGACTCGCAGCTTTCGAACGCGATCGGATTCGACTACCAGCGGATGTCGTCGATCGACGCGGCGCGCGCCCTCGTCGGCCGGCTGAGGCGAGTCGGTGAGCAGCAGGGCGACCAGGACCTCCTCGTCGTGATCGCGCTCGATGGCGAAAACGCGTGGGAGTTTTATCCGCGCGATGGCCACGACTTCCTCAACGCGCTGTACACCGAGCTCGAGTCGAGCCAGGACATCGTGACCACGACAGTGGGCGACTTCATTGCGCAACATCCGCCCCAGCAGCAGCTCCACCACCTTCACACCGGCAGCTGGATCGGCGCGAGCCTGGACACCTGGATCGGTGACCCCGAGCACAATGTCGCCTGGGACCTGCTCGCCGAGACCCGCGCCTGGCTTGAGGAGCAGTCGCGACTGCGGCCCAAGGAATCGGACCAGGCCGCCCTCGCCTGGCGGGAGATCCTGATCACCGAGGGCAGCGACTGGTTCTGGTGGTTCAGCCGCAAGCACGACTCGGGCATGGACCAGATCTGGGACAACCAATTCCGGCTGCACCTGCGCAACGTCTACAAGCTGATGGGGTCGCGCGCGCCCGCGCGCCTGTTTCAACCGATCATCAAGCGCGCGCCGGCGCCCGAGCGCGGCGTGCCCGGGGCGGCAATCAGCCCCGTTTCATATGACGATCCCGAGTGGGGCAAGGCGGGGTACCATCTCGTCGGCTCGGGCTTTGGGGCGTTGCACCGTCCCGCGGGATTCGTCGAGCGTGTCTCTTACGGCCACGACGACGCGCAGCTGTACCTACGAATCGACACGCTTCGCTCGCCGGCTCAGCTGGAGGCTCAGCACGTGAACTTCTGGCTTTACTGCTCAGGCGCGCCCGCAGGCGACGGGTCGAGTGACGTCGACCTTCCGCTGCCGGTGACCGCGGTGGCCGATCTCGGTTTCGAACCCGCCTACGCGGCGAGGGTCGTTCCGCGCTCGAGCGGAGGCTCGGTCACCGTGGCGAGGATCGTGGAACCCCAAACCAGGGGGGTTGTCGAGACCGCGTGGGAGGTTCCAGACCCGTTTTTCATAGCGATTCCATTCCAGGCGCTTGGCAAGGGACCGGGCGACACGCTGGAGATGGCGCTGGTCGTGGCCCGAGACGGTCAGGTCATCGAGGTCGTGCCGCCCTCGGGCTCGCTGGGCGTTCGCGTGCCGGGCGAGGCACCGGCGGCAGGCGTTCCGCACGCCCACCAGCTCAAGGTCCTGGTGGCAACCGCGGAGCTCGCACCCTTTGCCAAGCTCGGAAGCGTGGCCGATGTCGCCGCTGCGCTCTCGAAAGAGCTCGGACGCATCGGCCACGACGTCAGGGTCGTCATGCCCCGATACCGGGAGGTCGACATCGGCCGGCACAACCTGCGTCCGGTCGTGACGGGCTTGCAGGTCCCGCTCGGCGCTCAGAAGCTGGAAGCGACGATCTACGAGGGTCGCCTTGGCGACCTGGTCGTCTACTTCGTCGACTGCCCGCCGCTTTTCGATCGCGACGGGATGGCCGGTTTCGGTGACGACGACGCGCGGTCGGTTTTCTTCTCGCGGGCGCTGCTGGAGATGTTGCCGAAGCTGGAGTTCTTTCCGGACGTCATCCACGTCCATGACTGGTTCGCGGCCCTTGTGCCGAACCTGCTCGAGCGCGTCTATTCGAAAGGCCCCTACGCCGAGATTGCCACCAACCTCACGATCCACAATCTCGCCGCGCAGGGCGTCTTCGGCTTTGGCGCCCTGATGCTGGCGGGCGTCGAGCAATGGGGCCTGATCCAGGTCGGGATCCCGGGGCTCGACAACGTCGTCAACGTGTTGGGTCGCGGCATTCATCTCGCCGACGTCGTCAACACAGTGAGCGAGCGCTACGCCACCGAGATCCAGACCCCCGAATACGGCGAGGGGCTGGACGAGCTGCTGCGCCGCAACGCGCACAAGCTCCACGGCGTGGTCAACGGCATCGACTACGAGATCTTCGACCCACAGCGCGATCCCAACGTCGCTCATCACTTTTCGGCGGACGCTCCGGAAGGCAAGGCGATGTGTCGCGCGGACCTCAGGGCCGAGCTCGGTCTCGATGACGTGAACAAGCCAGTGTGCGCGATCGTGTCCAGGTTCTACGACGTGAAGGGACTGGACCTCGTGGAGCAGGCGATGCCTCACCTGCTGCACCTGGGCTTGCAGGTGGTGGTGATCGGAACGGGCGATCGGCGCTACGAGGACATGTTCCGCCGGTGGTCCGACGAGGTTCCGCACCAGGTCTCCGCCTCGATCGGATTCGACGCGGGGCTAGCCCAGCGCGTCTACGCCGGCGCTGACATGCTGTGGATGCCGTCCCGCTTCGAGCCGTGTGGCCTCGCGCAGCTGATCGCCCTGCGGTACGGGACGATCCCCGTCGTGCGCGAGACGGGTGGGCTGGCGGACACCATCCGGGACTATGACGCGGTGGCCGCGACAGGCAACGGGTTCACGTTCGACGCCTACGATCCGTGGCAGTTCTTCGCAGCCGTAGTGCGTGCGGCTGAGACCTACCGGCATGCGGAGCTCTGGACGTGGTTGGTCCGGCATGCGATGACCGAGGACGTCTCATGGTCGCGCTCGGCACACCGGTACGTGCAGCTCTACCTGGCGGCGATCACGGCTCGCCGTGAGCGACGTGGCGTCACCACTCTGGCTGACTAGCCGGAGTAACTCACCTCCCCGCTCGCCGTGAGCGACGTGGCGTCACGACTCTGGCTGATTAGCCGGAGTAACTCACCTCCCCGCTCGCCGGGAGCGACGTGGCGTCACGACTCTGGCTGACTAGCCGGAGTAACTCACCTCCCCGCTCGCCGGGGAGGTCGGGCCGCAGGCCCGGGTGGGGGGTTCCCCTTATCTTCACCCGCCCCAGTCGGGGAGGAGTCGGAGCTGCTCGACGCGGCGCGCGCCTGGCGCGTAGGCCAGGTTGAAGTAGTCAATCACCATCCGGCGTGCCGCGAACGCCGTGGCGGTGTGGCGGATCGAAGCCCGCATCATCTCGATCCAGCGCTGCGGGATGCCGTCCTTGTCGCGTTCGTAAAACGCCGGCACGACCTCTCGCTCGAGCAGGCGGTAAAGCCCTTCCGCTTCCGCGCGGTCATCGATCTCCGGGCGCTCCTGGGTCGCCCCTGAAGGAATCGCCCAGCCGAGCTCGGGCCGGTAGGCCTCGTCCCACCAGCCGTCGAGGATGCTCACGTTGAGACCGCCATTCGCGCCCGCCTTCATGCCGCTGGTGCCGCTCGCCTCGAGGAAGCGGCGCGGATTGTTCAGCCACACGTCGGCGCCCTGTACGAGGCGGCGCGCCAGCTCGATGTCGTAGTCCTTGAGGAAGACGACGCGCGGCTCTACTCGCGCGAACGCGACGATGCGCGCGACGATGTCCTTACCGGGCTGGTCCGCCGGGTGTGACTTGCCCGCGAAGAGCAGCTGCACCGGGCGTTTCGGGTTGTTGAGGAGGGTGGCCAGTCGCGCGGGGTCCTGGAGCAGGAGGTCGGCGCGCTTGTAGGGCGCGAACCGGCGGGCGAAGCCCAGGGTCAGGGCGCCGGCGTCCAGCTCCTTCGCATTCTCGGCGCGCTTCTTGGTGATATCGATCAAGCGGCGCTTCAAGTCGAGATGGATTGCCCACAGCTCGGCCGCGGGGATCTCCATCACCGCCTGCCAGCGCCCATCCCGGCCGTCGAGATCCCACCAGTCCGGCCCCACAAAGCGACGAAGGAGGTCGGCGATCACCGGCGCGATCCATGTCGGCATGTGCACGCCGTTCGTCACCGAGCTGATCGGGACCTGGGTTTCCGGCAGGCCGCGCCACGCGTCCTTCCACAGCCGCCGCGAGACGGCGCCGTGGAGGCGGCTCACCCCGACCGACTGGTCCGCGAGCCGCAGGGCGGCATACGTCGTGCACAGCCGCTCACGCGGATCGCCAGGACGCTGGCGCCCGAGGTCCATGAAACGGTCGAACGACATGCCGACCTGGCTGAGGTACGGGCCCAACAGGTCCCACACGAGGCCGGGCTCGAAATAATCGCTTCCCGCGGCGATCGGAGTGTGCGTGGTGAAGACGATCCCCGCACGGGCGACCAACCTCGCCTCCTCCAGCGTCATCTGCCGGGATGCGCGCAGCTCGCGGATTCGCTCGATCGCGCACAGAAAGCTGTGGCCTTCGTTGAGATGAAAGACACCGGCCGTCAGGTTGAGCGCCCGCAGCGCGCGCACACCGCCGATGCCGAGCACGATCTCCTGGCGCAGGCGCCGGTCTGGCTCGGAGACATACAGGCGGTCCGTGATCGCTCGCAGGTCCGGAGGGTTGGCCTCCAGGTCGGTGTCCAGCAGGAAGAGCGGCACGCGGCCGACCTGGGCGCGCCACACCCCGATGCGCACCGTTTGCGAGCCGATGGGGGCTTCCACCTCAACGCCGTCGAGCTTTCTTATGGGCAGCTCGCGGCCCCCGTGCTCCGAGTACACCTCGACCTGGCGGCCATCGGCGTCGATCTCCTGCCGCCCGAAACCCTGCTTGTAGAGGAGACCGACCGCGACGAGGGGAAGCCCAAGGTCACTGGTCGCCTTGAGGTGGTCGCCGGCCAGGACGCCGAGCCCGCCGGAGTAGATCGGCAGGCATTCCGCGAGTCCGAACTCGAGCGAGAAGTAGGCAATCACGAGCGGGGCGTGCGCGTCCATGAAGCTCGGCTGGCGGTCGTAGTACTCCCGGCGGGCCGCGCGCGCATCCTCGAGCGCCGAGCGAACGTCCTCGCGCTCGGACGCGCGGACCACTCCCGCCTCACCGAGGCGGGCGAGCAGCAGGACGGGGTTGTGGCGGGTCGACTCCCACAGCTCGCGATCGAGTGTGCGAAAGAGATTCTCAATTCGGGGCTGCCAGGTCCAGAGCAGATCGAGGGCGAATTCTTTGAGTTCTTGCACCGCGGACCTACGATGGTAGCGAGATGAAGGCGGTGGTCATGGCGGGAGGGGAGGGGTCGCGTCTCCGGCCGCTCACGAGCCGCCAGCCCAAGCCGCTGGTCCCGGTCGCCGGGCGGCCGATCATGGAGCACATCCTCCTGCACCTGCGTCGCCACCAGATGCGCGACGTGGTCGCCACGGTGCAGTACCTCGGCGCGTCGATCCGCAACTATTTCGGCGACGGCTCCGAGCAGGGCGTCGCGCTCACCTACTCGGTGGAGGATTCGCCGCTCGGCACGGCCGGCTCCGTCATGCTGGCCCGCCAGCAGCTGACCGAACCGTTTGTCGTCATCTCGGGAGACTCGCTGACCGACATCGACCTCGCCGCCGCGACCCGCTTTCATAGGGAGCGGCGAGCCATCGCAACGATCGTCCTCAAGGCTGTGCCCAACCCGCTCGAGTACGGAGTGGTGGTCGTGGACGAGGGCGGGGCCGTCCAGCGCTTCATCGAAAAGCCGAGCTGGGGCGAGGTGATCTCAGACCTCGCCAACACGGGAATCTACATCCTCGACCCCGCCGTGTTCGACTTCTTCCGCCCGGGCGAGGTGACGGACTGGTCGGGCGACGTCTTTCCGAAGCTGCTCCAGCAGGGCGAGCCTGTCTTCGGGTGGGTGGCGTCGGGATATTGGGAGGACGTCGGAAGCCACGCGGCCTATGTCAAGGCGAACTTCGACTGCCTCGAGGGCAAGGTGAAGGTGCAGATCCCGGGCGACCGCGTGGGCGATTCGACGTATATCCACCCGGACGCTGAGGTTTCGCCCGGCGCTCGCATCGACGGCCCCGCCCTCATCTGCGCGGGAGCGAAGGTGCGCTCCGGTGCATGGGTGAACGGACCGTGTGTGATCGGCGGCTACACGACCGTCGACTCCGGGGTGAAGATCTCCAACTCCATCACGTGGGACCACACCTACATCGGGCTGAACTCGCGGCTGAGGGGCGCTGTCGTCTGCAGGTCGGTGACGATCAAGAACGGCTGCATGCTCGAAGAGGGCAGCGTGATCGGCAGCGACGTGGTCATCGGCGCGGGCTCGACCATCAACCCGAACGTGCGCATCTGGCCGAACAAGGAAGTGGAGCCGGGGGCGGTCGTCCACGAATCGATCATCTGGGCAGGCTCGTGGAAGCGAGGCCTGTTCAGCTCCTATGGGCTGAACGGATTGATCAACGTGGAGTTCACCCCGGAGTTCGCATCCAGGCTCGGCGCCGCTGTCGGCGCCCTTGCGCCCAAGGGCACCGAGATCGGGATCTCACGCGACAACACCAGGTCGGCACGCATGATCAGCCGAGCGCTGATGTCAGGCATGACATCCTCAGGCACCAGCGTGATCGACCTGTCGGTGCTGCCCGCGCCGGTGTCGCGCTACTGGGCGCGCCACAACCACGTCGCGGCGGTGCACGTGCAGACGTCGCCGGTGGATCCCCGCTCGGCCGACATCCGCCTGTTCGACGACCATGGGCTGAACCCCGACAAGCGCAGCGAGCGGCGCCTCGAGGGCCTCTTCTTCCGCGAGGACATCCGTCGCGCGTCGCATTACGAGATGGGCCGCATCGTGCGAAGAGACGGACAGACCGACCGCTACGTCGAGGACATGATCGCGAAGCTCGACCTGGAGGCGTTGCGAGGCGCGGCCTTCAAGGTGCTCATCGACTACAACAACGGCGCGGCGGCGGTGGTGCTGCCGCGCGTTTTCCAGGAGATGAACTGCACGGTCATCCCCCTCAATGCATCGCCCGCCGAGGTCGTCCTGGAACAGGACGAGGGCACCTTTCGCGACCACCTGAAGGAGATGGGCCTGATCGTGGCGGCGGTGAAGGCCAAGCTCGGAGTCTTCATCGACACCCCCGGCGAGAGATGTTTCCTGGTGGACGAGACCGGAAGCGTGCTGGACCACGATGAGGCGTTCGCCGTCCTCGCCCAGCTGGCTCTCGCCAAAAGGACGGGCATGGTGCTCGGCCCGGCGTCGGCGTCGCTTGCCTTCTCGATGATCGCCGAGGAGATGCACGGCAGGTTCGTGCCGACCAAGATCACGCCGGGCGCCGTCTTGCGGGCGGCGCAGCACGCCGATACGGTGGTGGCGTCCGACGGCGCGGGCGGCTACTGCTGGCCGGACTTCGCCGTGTCGTTCGATGCGATCTTCACCACGGTGCGCCTGCTGGAGCTGCTGGCGCAGACGGGCTCGTCGCTGGGCCAGCTTCGGGGGCGGATCCCGCCCGTCTCGCACCGAACCGCGGTCGAGTTCTGCCCCTGGGAGGTCAAGGGCCGCGTGATGCGAACGATGATGGAGCGGCACATGAAGGACCGAGTCGATCTCACCGACGGCGTGAAGGTGTTCGTCGAGGGCGGGTGGGTCCTGGTGGTGCCAGACGCCGACCGCCCCGAATATCACATCATCGCCTCGACGCTCGACTCGGTCCAGTCGGACCGCCTGGTCGCCGAGTACTCGCAGCTCGTGCGCTCGGTCGTGACCCAGGCCGCGCCCCAGGCGGAGGCTGTGGTCGAAACGTAAACACCTAGAATCTGAGCCCGAGGTGCGGGCGTAGCTCACCTGGTAGAGCGCAACCTTCCCAAGGTTGAGGTAGCCGGTTCGAGGCCGGTCGCCCGCTCCAAATTGATCAGGAGGGCACCGCCATGCCGACAAACCTCTCATTGCTCCGTCTGACAGGTCAGGGCGCCAAAGCGGTCAAGGACAAGTCCCCGCCGCCGTGAGGCCGCCGCCAAGGCGATCGAGAGCCTCGGCGGAAAGCTGGTCCACACGTACCTGACGATGGGACGCTATGACTTCGTCGCCATCATCGAGGCGCCGGACGACGAGGCGGCAGCGCAGTTCGCGCTGATCACGGGGAGCCAGGGGAGCGTGTCGACCGAAACTTTGCGTGCATTCTCCGAGGCTGAGTTCGAGCGGCTGCTCAAGACCCTGCCCTAGAGGCTCCGCCGGCGGAAGGGATCCGCAGCGGCAGCACCAACCACGCCATGGCGGCCGCAGCGGCCACGCCTGGCGCGAAAGCCAGCACCGCCACGCCGGTCGCGTCCCACAGCGCGCCGGCCGTCAGCGGCACCACGAATGCGACCCCGTACTGGACTGTGAAGATCGCGGCGCTCATGCGATGCACGTCGCCGGCGGCGGCCAGCCTGGGCGGAAGCGTGAGCACCACGATGAAGGCGAGCGCGGCGGCGAAACCGAGCACGAACGCCCACAGGATCACGCCCGCTCCGGGCGTGAGCACGATCCCAATCTGCGCGACCGCCATCAGTGCGCTCGACCCGATGAATCCCACACGCCCGGTGAGAAGCCGCTGCCAGATCAAGACGGCGGGCCCCGTCAACAGCTGGGCGCCGTTCAGGACCGCGAGGGTGGGGGAGATGAGATTGTGTCGCCCGGTCTGGTCGAGAAAGTCCGGCACGTAGGCGTTGGTGCCGAAGTAGACGGCTGACGCCATGCCCATGACGAGGCCGATCCGTACGGTTTGGCCCTCGAGCCAGCTGGGCCACCAGCGCGATGGGACGGCAGCCTGGGCCACCTTACGGCGCGCGGGCGCGGCAAGGACGATGGCCACGGCGCTGATGACCACGAGCACGGACCACAGCGCCAGAGCCCAGCGCCAGTCGCCATGGGCGACCGGCAGGACGCCGACCGGCGTGGTCAGCGCGGTGGGCAGTGTCTCTCCAACTAGGATGCCGTTGCTGTAAACGGCCGTGGCGATGGCGATGCGGCGCGGGAACCATTCACGGACGAGCGACGGAAATGCGGGTTGGCTGACTGCGACTCCGACGCCCATCAGAAAAGTCGACGTGAACAGCACGGCCGTGTTCGGGCCGAACCCTCGCAGGGCTCCGAACACAGCGACGAAGCCAAGCCCCGCCACGAGCGCGCCGCGCACGCCAAGCTTCGCGATGAGGAGCGCCCCGGGCACCGCGGCGATGGCCAGCAGCAATACCGGAAGCGAGACGAGCGCGCCGACAGACTTCTCGTCGAGATGCAGCTCGCGATGGATGAGCGGGATCAGCGGGGGCACCGCGAGCATCGTCAGCCGGAGGTCGACGCCGCCGAGCCACAGCAGCAACAGCCGCACCCAGTCAGCGCGCGTGAGCCTCATGCGATCTTCACTAAATCACCTCCCCGCTTGCCGGGGAGGTGGCCCGAAGGGCCGGTGGGGGGGATGGGGTTTGTTTGAGCCCATACTGGAATCCATGCCGGGCCTGTTGATCGTCACCTCCGCCGGACCTGAGGAACCGACCCGCGCGAGCATCGCATTCCACATCGCGGTCAACGGAGCCAAGCCCAACGGCACCGAGGTCGCGATCGCGCTGGCGGGAGACGCGGCCGAGCTGGTCAAGCCCGACGTCATCGCCAACGTGCTCGGGCTGGGGTTGCCGCCGCTGCGAGAGCTGCTCGACAAGTGCCTCGATCAGGACGTTCACTTCTACGTTTGACGAGGCTGTGCTGAGGCCCGTGGGGTCTTACCGTCGATGCTGACTCCAAATGCGACGTTCATCACACCGCCGGATCTCGTGCGGTTGACGATGGAGGCGGACAGGGTCCTCAGCTTCTAATTCTCCTCCCCGCTTGCCGGGGAGGTGGCCCGAAGGGCCGGAGGGGGGATGGAGAAAGTTTCCTCCCCGCTTGCCGGGGAGGTGGCCCGAAGGGCCGGTGGGGGGATGGGACTGGATAGCTCAGCTTCTAGTCGCGCCGATGGCCGCCAGGGCGCTGGGGTTCTCGAGCGACGACAGGTCGCCGGGATCTTTGCCGGTGTAGACCGACTTCACGACCCGGCGCAGGATCTTCGCGTTTCGTGTCCGTGGCAGATCAATGACGAAGTGGACGGCTTTGGGTCGCAGCGGCTTGCCAAGCGCGTTCGCGACGAGGTCCTGCAACTCGACCGCCAGCTGGTCGCTCGCCTGGCGATTCGGGCGGAGGATGACGAAGCAGACGAGCGCCTCACCTTTCAGCTCGTCGGGCACCCCGATCGCCGCCGACTCCGCGACCCAGGGATGGCCGACGAGCACGGACTCGACCTCAGCCGGCCCTAGCCGCTTGCCCGCCACCTTGATGGTGTCGTCGGAGCGGCCCAGCACGTACCAAAGGCCGTCCTCGGGATCCACATAGGCCCAGTCACCGTGGACCCACACGTCTTCGAATCGGTTCCAGTAGGTGTCGAGGTAGCGCTGGCGGTCGCCCCAGAAACCGCGTGTCATGCCGGGCCAGGGATTGCGGATCGCGAGCTCGCCGACCTCTCCACGCACCGAGTGGCCCTCGGCGTCGAGCACGTCCGCGGCGATGCCGGGCAGCGGGCCGGCGAACGCGCACGGGCGCAGATGCGTGATCACGTTGCCGCACAGGATTCCGCCCGAGATCTCCGTACCGCCGGTGTAGTTGATGATGGGGATTCGCCCGCCACCGATGTTCTTGAAGAACCACTGGAACGGCTCCGGGTTCCACGGTTCGCCGGTCCCGCCCAGGATGCGCAGGCTGGAAAGATCGTGGTGCGCGGGCACCTCGTCGCCATGGGTCATCAGCCCGCGGACCAGGGTGGGGGAGACGCCGAGCACCGTCACCTTGTGGTCGGCGACCATGCGCCACAGGCGGTCCGCCGCCGGGTAATCCGGCGTGCCCTCGTAGAGGACCATCGTCGCGCCGAGTATCAGCGACCCGAAGATGAGCCAGGGACCCATCATCCAGCCGATGTCGGTGTACCAGAAGATCGTGTCATCGGAGCCGACGTCGAACCCGTGCGCCATGTCCTGCGCCGTCTTGACGGGGAACCCGCCGTGCACGTGCACGCAGCCCTTCGGCTTCCCTGTCGTGCCCGACGTGTAGATGATCATCAGCGGGTCTTCGGGGTCGAGCTC
This sequence comes from Candidatus Dormiibacterota bacterium, assembly GCA_036513135.1. GTDB lineage: Bacteria > Chloroflexota > Dormibacteria > Dormibacterales > Dormibacteraceae > Palsa-870. The sequence continues at coordinate 62,618 of DATBZP010000031.1, forward strand.
GTGCGTGGGCGCGTGTTCGGCCTCGTCCTCGAGCACCACCTCCCACACGTAGTCGCGACCGTGCGTCCATGGCACCTCGCGCACGACGCGGCGATGCATGATCACTCGCGTCACCGTCGGGCACGAGACGAGCGCCTTGTCGGCCATCTCCTTCATCGGCACGACATGGCCGCGGCGGTAAAACCCGTCGGCGCAGATGAGCAGCTTCGCCTCGCCGTCACGCAGCCTGCTGGCGATCGCCTCAGGGCCGTAGCCCGAGAACAGCGGGATGATGACCGCCCCAATCTTCGCCGTCGCGAGGACCGAGATCGCGACCTCGGGGCACATCGGCATGAAGATGCCGACGCGGTCGCCCGGCCGGATGCCCAGCCTGCGCAGCACACCGGCGAGCTTGCAGACCTGCTGGTCGAGCTCGCCGTAGGTGAGCTTGCGGACCTCGCCGGGCTCGCCTTCCCAGACGATCGCTAGCTTGTCCTGAGACTCGGTGCCACGGTAGCGGTCGAGGCAGCTCTGAACGATGTTCATGCGCGCGCCCACCCACCACGTCGCCCACTGCTTGCCCTTCGAGAGGTCGACCACCTTGTCGTAGTGGCGGTAGAAGGCGATGTCGATGTCCTTGATCGCAGCGTCCCAGAACCACTCGATGTCGTCGTCGGCCCGCTTCAAGAGCGCAGCAAAGCTCTCGATGCCGTGCTGGTCCATGAAGCGCTTGAGCCGGCTCCTGGCGATCACCTCGGGGCTTGGCTCCCACATCACGTCCCCGATCACGACCGGCTGCATGTCGTTCGGATTCTAGACGCAGCCTCTTAAACTCGAATCGATGGGCGGGTTACCGAGCGACTTCGCGGATACGCTCGCTCAGGTATTAGAGCCCGGTCACCAGGAGTCGATCGCGGGCGTGATCGAGGCTGCGACGCTGCTCGACGACGAAGGCCTGCGCCGCTTCCTCGAGCTGTTCGCAGCCAGGATCCGAGCGTCGGCTGCGCCGGTCAGGTACGAGGAACTGCACAGCTTCTTGCGCCTCGCCGGCCGCGAAAGCGCTGACTGATCCGCTCGGCTTCCTCCAGCAGCTCCCAGTAGTTGGTCCACGCTGCCCGCTCAACGGCCACAGCGACGTGCGCTTTGAAATGCTCGCGCGCCGCTCGCACGGCGTGCTGCTGCGCGTAGCACCAGCGATCCCAGGCGCGCTCGACCGTGCAGTCAATCAGCTCCAGCCATTCCGCGACTTCACTGTCTAAGTCTTGGGCGCCGTTCGGCGGACAGGGCAATGTGAGCACCTTCCAAACCCGGTCATCGCTCACCACAGTCAGGACCGGCTGGCCGCTCGGCCTCCCCGCATGTCGATTGGGTCGCGGGTGGTTGGGGTTGGCGGCCATCAACCGCTGCTGGACAGCAAACACGAGGTCGTGAGCTGCATGAAGGGTTGCAGGGGGCACC